>JBGSJY010000354.1:0-2683 GCA_041741515.1 Pirellulales bacterium
GCGCTGCGGCCGCTCGACGATTTCGCGACGCATGCCGCCGTGGCGGCGGAGCGGGCGGCGCTGGCGCGGCTCGAAGGGGGTTGCCTCGCGGCGTTAGGGGCCTGGGGGCGCTGGGACGGGAGCGAGCTGCGGCTTTCGGTCGTGGTGCTCAGCGGGGATGGGGCCCAGCGGCTTGATGCGGAGTCGTCGGCGCGTGTGAACACGCAAGCGGAGGCGACGGCCCTTGGCGTCGCGGTGGCCGACGACTTGCTGGCGCGGGGGGCGGCGACGCTGCTGCGGGCGCGATAAGTTGCTTAGGCCGCTAAGCCTCAAGCGGCGTGATGGCAGCCGATTGCGGCTTAGCGGCGCCAATTGCCGCTCTCTCTTCGGCAGAATCCGCCGATCGGCCGTTCGTGCCGACCGGCGATTGGCTTGAACCCAGGGGATTCAAGCGGCGCCGTGCTTTGGCGCCGCAATTGCCTAACGATAAGTCCGCAAGCAGGGGGGCAATCCTGCTAGCACAAGACAGACTCTCATGTCGTACGGCATGTACCTCTCCGCCGAAGGGGCCAAGGCCCAGTCGCAACGGCTCGAGGTCGTCTCGAACAACATGGCCAACGTCAATACGGTCGGCTTCAAGCCGGACGTGGCGATCTTCCAGGCCCGCTACGCCGAAGCGATTCAGCAGGGCGACGCCCGCCCCGGCGCCAAGGGCCTTGCCGACATCGGCGGCGGCGTGAAGACGATCGAGACCCGCACCTCGTTCGCCCCCGGCAAGCTCCAGCGCACCGGCAACGACGGCGATGTCGCGATCCTCGGCGAGGGCTTTTTCGCCGTCCAACCCGACGAGGGTGAGCAGCCGCTGCTGACGCGGGCGGGATCGTTCCGCGTCGACGCCTTCAACCGTCTGGTGATGGCGGAGTCGGGTCGACCCGTCCTTTCCGCAGGCGGCGCACCGATTCAGCTCGACCCGACCCAGCAGTACGCGATCACGGCCGACGGCTATGTCCAGCAGGCGGGCAACCAATTCCCGCTGGCGCTGCTGAAGCCCGCGTCGACCGACGAACTCAACAAGATCGGCGGCAACCTCTTCAAGTCGCGTGGGGACGTGTTTCCCGTCCCGACGGCGCAGCGCGAAGTCGCCCAAGGCTTCCTCGAGATGTCGGGCGCCAATTCAACGCAGCAGATGCTACAGCTGATCGAAACCAACCGCGCGTTCGAAGCGAACACGCAGATGATCCGCCACCAAGACACCGCCACCGGAAGCCTGATCAGTCGATTGCTGGTCGGCTGACGCTGAAGCGTCGTGAGGCTTGAGACCTGAGTCCTGAGGGTCTTGCACTCACCACGTGTCCTCAAGCCTGATCCCTCAAGCCTCAAGTCTCCCTCATGGCCTTCCAATCTCTCTACACCGCCGCCACCGGCATGCAGGCGATGGAGACGAAGCTGGACGTCATCGCCAATAATCTGGCGAACAACAACACGACCGCCTTCAAGCGGGACCGCGCGAACTTCGAGGACCTGCTCTATCGGCAGTACCGCTTGCCCGGCTCACAGGACACCGATGGCAATATCACCGCGACGGGCGTAGAGGTGGGTCTGGGCGTGCGGGTCTCAAGCACGCAGTCCGACTTCGACCAAGGTGCGTTCCAGAACACGGGCAACCAGCTGGATATCGCCATTGAGGGGAACGGCTTCTTTGAGGTCACCGGGCCCAACGGCCAGACGCTCTACACCCGCGCGGGCAATCTCAACATCAACGCGAATGGGCAGCTGGTGGTTGGCTCGGCGACGCTGGGCTATCTGCTGAATCCTCCCGTGACCATCCCGCAACAAGCGACATCGGTCGTCATCGACCCGACGGGTGAGGTGCGTTACTCGGAGGCTGGCACCGACCAGTACTCGCAAGCGGGTTCGATCACGCTCGCAACCTTCATCAATCCCGATGGCCTCTTGAAGATGGGCGACAACCTTTTCGCCCCCACACCGGCGTCGGGCAACGTCAACAGCAACCAGACGCCGGGCCAGCAGGGCGTCGGCAACCTGCAGCAGGGCTTCCTCGAGGCGTCGAACGTCGAGCCGACGACCGAGCTGATCGACCTCATCAACACGCAGCGGAGCTTCGAGCTCAACTCACAGATGATCCGCGCGGGCGACGAGATCATGCAGCTCATCTCGAACCTCCGCCGGTAACCGTTAGGAATCTGAAGTCGGTGGGACGCGTCTCCGACGCCGATTACGCGCACCATGCCGTTCACGGCCAAGAGACGAAATCGGCGTCGGAGACGCCTCCCACAAAACCTGAAAGCCTTCATGCGTTTCCCTCTCGTCATTCTCGTCGCCCTCGCCGCCTGCACTGCGGCGGTCGCGGCGGACATCACGCTCCACGAGGAGGCCTCGGCCGTCCCCGGTGTGCTGGTGCGGTTGGGCGACGTAGCGACCATCAGCGGCGCCGACGCCGAGCGATTGGCCGAGGCGCCGCTGATGCCGAGCCCCGCCCCGGGGACTTCGCAACACGTGTCGGCCGGCGCCGTCCGCGACCTGCTCAAGGCCCAAGGCGTCGATCCACGAGATCACTTTTTTCGCGGCGCGTACCGCACGCAGATCACGACACCGCTGGGCCGCGCGGCGTCGCCTCCTCCGGTCGAGACCGCCGATTGGCGTGCGACCGGGGTGTCCGCCGGGGACAGCACGATGGCGTTCC
>JBGSJY010000355.1:0-4048 GCA_041741515.1 Pirellulales bacterium
GCCACGTCGGCCGGCGCAGCCGCCCCGCTCTTGCCGGTCGTTTCGCCGTCGATCGGCGACAGGGGCGCAAACGTCGCACCGCCGCCGACTTGATAATCAGCGCCGATCGCCACGCCGGGCCGGACGCCGTCGATCAGAGCGGGGAGCAAGTTGCTGGGGAGGTCCATGCTGTTCTTGGGCTATTTAGGAACCACAAAGGCACGAAGGGCACGAAGGAAGTGCTCTCTATCGTCGCCGAAATGGTAGGTGTCGCCAACCGTTGCGGATTGGTCGTAAGCGCTTGGTCCCTCTCCCTCTTAGGGAGAGGTCAGGTGAGGGTCTAACGTGTCGAGCGGAGTGGAGAGGCGGTACTCAGAGCGGCCACACGCTGGACGCGGCTTACCCTCCCCTGGCCCCTCCCTAAACAGGGAGGGGGATAAGAAGGGTCGCTTCGCTCCCTTTCTCGCCGATTTCTTGGCGCCCTTCGTGCCTTCGTGGTTCAAAAACTGAATCAAGTCGAAGCGATCGGCGCGCGGACGCTCATCGCCTTGGCGTAGGGCTCGCCGAAGGGGTTGGCTTCGAAGTCTTTGAGCGACACGTCTTCTTGCCGCACAAAGCCCTTGCTGGGCAGCTTGCCGAGGCGGTGCAGGTCGACCACGCAGCACATGCTGGTGGCGGTCGTGATCTGGATCGAGCTCGCTTCCAAGCCGTGCACCTTACCGTGGTAGACCTTGCGGGCGTCGGCGACCTGCTCAAAGCGGCCGTTGCGCCAGCCGGTCACGGTGCTGAAGATCAGCACGACATCTTGGTTGGTGCAAGGGATGGCGTCCTCCATCAGCTTCTTCAGCAGGTCGCGGTGGTCGTAGAACCGCAGGCCGTGCAAGAGGAACATCATCAGCTCGCGGTGGCCGACGTAGCGGACCGTCTTGTAGTCGAGCTCGTTGACGCGGCCCTCGAGCGTCTCGCAGAGCGTGCCGAGGCCGCCGGACGTGTTGAACGCCTCGTAATCGACGCCGTCCAACGCGAAGTGCTCGAGCCCTTCGAGCGGCTGCACGTCGAGCTTCCTGCCATCGACGATCGCCTCGCAAGGGTTGCAGTACTCGTTGATGAGGCCGTCGGTCGACCACGTCAGGTTGTACTTGAGGTGGTTGGTCGGATAGAGCGGCAGCGCGCCGACACGCATCTTCACTTTGTCGAGCTTGTCGAAGCCCTGGCAGAGGTCGTGCGCGAGGATGCCGATGTATCCCGGCGCGAGGCCGCACTGCGGCATGAAAATCTGCCCGTCCGCGGCCCGCTCGGCGATGGTGCGGACCGCGTGCGTCGTGGCGACGTCCTCGGTGAGGTCGAAGTAGCTGACCCCCGCGGTGAGCGCCGCCACGGCGATCCCCTCGTTCTGATCGAACGAACAAGCCGAAATCACCGCCTTGCGTCCCTGGCACGCCCGCACGACCTCGTCGTGATTAGCGACGTTGACTACCTTGGCGGTGACGCCCGGGGTCTCTTTCACCAGCGCGTCGCAGGCCTCTTGCGAGATGTCGCCGACGAGCACGTCGTACTCACCCGAGAGGTGCAACATCCGCGCGATGCCGCGGCCGATCTTTCCGGCGCCGAGAATGGTGACGGGGTATTTCAAGGGAGAGCCTTCTATTGGGGGCTGTCGTCTATCGGCCTTCGGCTGTCGGCCGGGGAGGGAAATACGGTCGCTTGGCTGACAGCCGATCGCTGACAGCCGATAGCCCCGCGTCAGCGCTTCGCGTCCGTCGATTCGAAGATCTTATCCGCGCTGGCGGCGACGAAGCCGGGGTAGAGCTCGCCGGAGGAGGTGGGGTAGCGCTTGGCGAACTCGTAGTAGCAGGTCGGTACCTCGTGGGTGTCGCCGCCGGCGAACTCGATCGGCATGCGGTCGGCGAGGGTCGAGCCCTGCTCCAGCAGCACGTCGGGCGTCCCCTTCACGCGGCCGCCCGACGAGTTGACTTGGTAGCCGAGGCTCTCGACGACCTGCAGCACGTCCTCCACCGAATTCGACTTCGTCAGGTAGTTGATGCCGATGGTGAAGTGGTTCGGACGGATGCCGATCGACGCGACCCACGCGGCGTACTCGCTCTCGGCCTGGAGGGTTTGGTAGTCCTCCCAGCTGACGGGGTCCCACAGCCGACCCGCCCAGAGGACACTGGGGTCCACGACAACCTTCGGATCAACCTGGGCGGCGAGGCCCTCCAGAATCTTCGCCGACGCGGCCGACAGCTCGTTCACACGCAGCTCGGAGACGAACACCCGCGGCATTTCCGGCTCGGGCGGGAGGTAACCGTAAGCGGAGAGCTTCTTGTCCTTGAAGTCGTAGGGCTCGTACGGCGTGTAGCCCACCGCCAGCAGGTGCGGCTCGAGCGCCTTCAGGCGGATCGGCTCAAGGGCCAGCGTGCGAAAGGCGACGTGGTCGTTGACGACGCGCTCGCCGCGTTCCTCGAAGGCCGCCTTGATGCGTTTGGCCTGCGGAGTCATGGCGACGTAGTCGTCCCACAGCCGGTCGAAGAATTGCTTGATATCCATCGCGTTAAGCCCTGCAGGTGCGACCGAGAGGAACCGTAACCGCCCGACCCCATCCTAGTTTAGCGCACAACAGCGACAAAGCATCGTCACTGCGCAAAGAAACCGCGCCCCTGCGTGCTGACCCTAGGAAAGGAGATGCGGGGATGGCGCTTTTTGTACCCGGGGCGGCGGTGGCTGTTCTCGCCTCGCGGCGAGAAAGCGCGGGGCGTTTGGAGATAGTGGGATGGACCAAACCACCCGATTGTCCAGCGGCTAAACCACATTAATTTCTTTCTTATTCTGAATACCCTTCTCCACGCCGAGCCGGATCGCCCCGCTAAGCCGCCATCCCATTATCCCCCCTTTATCTCCTTATCTCCCTTCCTGCATTCGAATTGCTAAGGGGCCGTTTGACGGTCCCTGCAGCGCAGCGTCATACTTCGGGGCCCGATGGCGGTCGGCGAGGGGTCTCTGCGACGGGGGCCTCGCGAACCTGGTCAGGGTGGAAACGCAGCAGCCATAAGCCTGCGTCCACGGGTGTGGGGGCCCCTCGCCCGCCGCCATCGGGCCGAAAACAACAGCGATTCTTAGCCGCCGACGGCAGTCGGCGGTTTTCGTTTAGGCGCAGCGTTAGCGGCCGTGGGCTGCCGCCCTCGGCTGAGGGCCATCCTAGGTAGGAGACGGCGGTTTTAGGGATGTCGGAATCGCAAACGACCGCCGCCGACGTGTCCACCGGAAGTGGCGACTACATGGTCGTCGCTCGTCGCTATCGGCCGCAGCGGTTTACCGAACTGATCGGCCAGCAGCACGTCGCCGGCGCGCTGCAGCAGGCGATCCGCACCGGACGCATCGGCCACGCCTATCTATTCACCGGCGCCCGCGGGGTTGGGAAGACCTCCGCCGCGCGGATCCTCGCCAAGGCCCTCAACTGCGAGCACGGCCCAACCCCCGAGCCCTGCTGCCAGTGTGACGCGTGCGAGCGGATCGCCACCGGCGACGACGTGGACGTGCTGGAGATCGACGGCGCCAGCAACCGCGGCATCGACGAGATCCGCCAACTGCGGCAGAACGCCGGCGTGCGGCCGAGCCGGTCGCGGATGAAGGTCTACATCATCGACGAAGTCCACATGCTCACCAAGGAGGCGTTCAACGCCCTCCTCAAGACGCTCGAAGAGCCGCCCGAGCACGTGAAGTTCATCTTCGCGACGACCGAGCCGCAGAAGATCCCGATCACGATCCTCAGCCGCTGCCAGCGGTTCGACTTTGCGGGGGTCGATGCGGTTTCGATCGGCGATCGGCTCCGCCAGATCGCCCAGGCCGAGGGCGTGGGCATCGACGACGAGGCGCTGCAGATCCTTGCAGTGCGGGCTGCCGGGTCGATGCGAGACAGCCAATCGTTGCTCGAACAACTCCTGGCGGTCGCCGACCACCACATCTCGGCCGACGACGTTACCACCCTTTTGGGAATCGCCCCCGCGGCGCGGGTCGCCGAGCTGGCCGAGCGGCTCGCCGATCGCGACGCGGCGACGGCCCTGGCGCTGAT
>JBGSJY010000356.1:0-4735 GCA_041741515.1 Pirellulales bacterium
CGCACGACTCTTCGGCGAGCCCCTCCGCGAACCGCTCCGCCTGTCGCGCGGTGGAGCGGTTGCGCTAGTGGTCGGCACCGCGCTGGTGCTCTGCCTGCCGCCGCTGGCGGAGTCCGAAACGCAAGTCAAACCGAACATGAAGACCGCGAGCGTTCAAGAATCGAAACCCGCGAGCGCCCAAGATCCAAAGCCCACGCCCACCGCCGCCGATCAAGCCGTCGCCGAAGCGCGTCGTCGCACGTTTGGGCTGCAAGGTGTCCCCAAGATCGCCTTCCAGCAGGTCTACCGCCAAGTCGAAGTCCCCGACATGCAGACGCACCCGGACAACAACTTGGCGAGCTTCTGGAAGGCACGGGAGGCCCAGGTCGCCGACGTCGAGTACCAGCGCAACCGCCACCAGTCGGCGCTCGCCTGGGACAACGGCAAGCTGTTGCTCGGGGCCTTCCACCAGCGGCGCCCCGGCGAATCGTGGCGGCAGACGCACTACTGGGATGGCCGCGAAGGCTGGCTCGGAGAAAACAACATCGCCAAGGAAGGTACGACCAAGAACGTCTATCGCTACGCGGCGATCGACAAGCTCACCGACCACATCATGCCCTTCTACTACCCGCAGTGGGCGGCCGCGGGCGACCGCCTCCCCTGGCCGGGACCAACCGTGCTGCTCGACGACCTCGCCGAAGCCGAGCCCGAGCAGACGCGCTACCAACTCGTCGGCCAGCAGACCATCGACGGCGCCCTCTGCGACGAATACGACGGCCCTCAGCGCCACGAGAAGGTCTGGATCGATCGGCAGTCCGGCCTCGTGAAGGCCTTCAGCCGCCATTACGTCTGGGACTCACCCAACGACGATTTCTTGCAGACCGTCAGCGAGTACGCTGGCCGAAAGATTGACAACCAAAAGGACTACGTCGCCTGGTACAAGAGCCTCTCGCCGGAAGAACTCAGCGCTTTTGACGCACACTGGTCGGGGATCACCTGGGAGCAGGCAATGCCCGGTAATCTGACCGTCTTCTCCGACTACCGTGAAGTGGCGCCGGGCGTCCAGTGGCCCTGCCAAGCCATCCGCATCCACGCGCTCGGCAGCGGCGGTCGCGGCGATGGCGAGCAGAAGACCTTCAGCTATACGCTGGCGAAGATCACCGCCCAGCCGACGCCGGACTTTGACATCAAAGACCTCGCCGCCCATGCCTTGCCCACCAAGGGGGTGAAAGTCACCGACCGTCGCGGCAAGGAGCCGGTGGACTACGTCTGGCCCCCCGCAGACGACGAGGCGACGATCGAGCAACTTCGTGAGGGAAAGCTCGCCGAAAAGCAAGCCAAGGCTGAGGCCGACCGCGCGATCGAAGGCCAGCCGATCGAGTCGATCGACGACGCCCTCCGCGTCCTCACCGAAGGCCCCGCCGTCGATCCGACGAAGGCTTGGGCCCGCGCGATCAAGTACCTCGCCGACCACCCCGAGCCCGCGTTCCCCGCGCTGATCGCGGCACTCGACAACGAAAACCGTGACCACCCAATCAGCAAACTCGCCTTCGCGCTCCGCGCGATCGGCGACCCCCGCGCCGTGCCCGCCCTGATCCGCGCGCTGCCGCGGACGCTCCAGCCTTTCCGCAGCGACTACGTCTTGCGGATCGACGACGACACGCTCGGCCCCTTCATGCAGGAGCACGACATCGGCAAAGAATCGGGATGGCCCGAGTCGATGGGGTGGATGTTCTCCTACAGCCGGGCGTTCCGCGAGGTCATTGGCGCCCTCCGCAGGCTGACCGGCCAAGAGTTCAATGAGATGGAGCTCAACTGGATCCACCGGCCCGACGCCGAGCCCCAGCGCGGCCTCGCCCAGCAGCAGTTCGACCGCGTCGCCCTCCGCTGGGCCGATTGGTGGGAGGCCAACTGGCGCACTCAGATCGACGACGCCGCCTATGCGAAGGTCGGCCTCACCGCAGCGGCGCCACCAGCGGCGCCACCAACGGCGCAGCCCCCCGTGGTGAAGTCCCTGCCGAGCGGACCGACCGTCAAGCTGGTCGCCATCTCTCAAGGGGGAGTCATCCAATCCGCCAACGACACCGGCAAAGCGTGCTTCATCGACCTCGACACCAAGCGCCAGGCCGACTGGCCCGAAGAGCTGCCGCCGCCCGACGAGGTCGCTCTCGACGCGCCCGAGCTGCTTGCTTTCGCGCGTCGTGAAGGGTTCGACGTGGTCGGCGTCACCCACACGCCCGAGGGTGAAACGCAACCGCTCCTCTGTGTCCTGCCGTTAGACCTCCAGGCATGGAAGATCACCGAGGAAGAGCACCGCGGCCTCGCCGAGATGGTCTCCGGCAAGCGCCCTTATCCGAAGACACGTCTGGTCCGCCTGCTGACGCCGCCCCGCACGATCCCCGATCCTCTCGACCCCAAGCACAGCGGCGACTCGTACCTCTTCATCACTCGCGAAGGGACCGCGGGCGTTCTGCGACTGACGGCCCAAGTCACCGAGGCAAGGGACATCACCGGCTATGCCCGGTCCGAAGACGAGTTGTTCAGGAATTACGACTTCTTCCGCGGCGTAAAATTCGTCCTCCGTACGATGTCGGCTACGGCGGTCGCGGCAGAGCCAGAAGCGGACCCAGAAGCCGACCAAGTACCGCAGCCGGAAGTGGAAGCTCCGAAAGCACCCGCCGCCGCGCCGCAGGCTGACGTCGACAACCTGCGAATCCGCATCCGCGACGAAGCGGGGCAGCCCCTGTCGGGCGCAAAGCTCTACGCGAACAGGGTCCGTCCCGAAGGCGTCGAGGGCGAGCGAATCATCAACGCCCGCCACTCCGCCGACGAGGCGGGGACGATCTTGCTGCCGGTCGATCCTGCTGGCGATGAGGTGCGGCTCTGGGTCGGCAAGACGGGGTACGTCCCGGAGTTCGTCTCCCTGCACCGGGCGGTCGGCGAAGAACGCGAGCCCCTGCCGGCGAGTTTCGAGTTCCGCTTGGCGAAGGGCCACCAGATCGGCGGCGTCGTCATCGATGGCGACGGCGCGCCGATCGCCGGCGCGCGAGTGACGGTCGAAGTCACCCCACCAGTTCGGAGTCCGGACGCTCGGGAGTCGATCAAGTCGGAGCCCCGAGTCGATCGCTACCTCAGCGATGGCAACAGCGGGGCGCCGGTCGTAACCGACGCCGAGGGACGGTGGCGTCTTGCCAACGCCCCCGCGAAGCCGCCGTCGGGCGAGGACTACGCCTTCTCGATCGAGGTCTCCCACCCCGGTTACATCAGCGGCAGCAACCTCGGCGACGCCGCGCGCAAGCAAGGCGTCACCGCCGCCGACCTCCGCGCCCAGTCCGCGAAGCTGACGATGCGGCCCGGCTCGGTGGTCGCGGGCGTCGTCACCGACCTCGACGGCGCCCCGATCCCGAAGGGCTGGATCGTCTGGTCGGACGAGCCCTACTTCTTCGGCGGCGAGTGGGAGACGCCCCTCGACACCGAGGGACGCTTCCAAACCCCGCCCCTCGAGGCCGGCGAGTATCCGATCACCGTCATCGCGCCCGGCTACAGCGCGCAGCGGCGAGTCGTTCAAGTAGGAAGCGATTCGACCCAACTGAAGTTCGAATTGCGGCCCGGCAACCGCATCGAGATCCGCATCGTCGATAAGGCGGGCGATCCAATTCCCAACGCCGGCGTCTACCTCGGCAACGTCAGCGACTCCAATACCTGGAATCGCTCCAACGCCCTCCACAACCATGGCGGCGGCTCGGGCGTGCCCGATTACGGCGTGCCGCGCCGTGCCGATGAGCGGGGCGTCTACGTCTGGGACTGGGCACCCGAAGAACCGGTGCGGTACCACGTCGGCGGACAAGATCTACGCCTCGTTCCGAAGAGCGAGGCCCACGTCGTCACCCTGCACGAGCCGCTGGTGGCCGAGGGCGTCGCGACCGATCGCGCGACGGGCCAACCAATTGCCGAGTTCCAAGCGATGCCGGTCATTGTTTTCCGGCCCAACTTCTTCAGCACGCGCTACGAGGACACCAAGCAAGGCGTCGACGGACAGTACGAGCTCCCCCTCCAGGGAAGCGGCAATTCGGACAACAGCTACCGGGTGCGCTTCGAGGCGGCGGGCTATCGCACGATCATCAGCGAAGCGTCCTACGGCCCCGAGGACGGGCGCGTGACCCTGAACGTCGAGCTCGAGCCCGCCCCCGCCCGAACCGGCCGCGTCGTCGATTCGGCCAGCAAGCCCGTCGCCGGCGCGATCATTGTTGAGGGCACGCCCACCTGGGTCCCCATGACCCAGAACGGAGAGGTCGAGTCGTATGACAGCCAGCGGATCGAAACGTCGGACGCCAGTGGGCGGTTCGCGTTGAACGCCACGACCGAGCCCGTGCGCGTGCGGGTGCTTCACGACGCGGGATTCGCCGAGAAACTGGTGGCGCCCGATGAAGAATCGATTGGTGAGCTGCGGCTCGAACCTTGGGCGAGCGTCTCGGGCCAACTGATCCAGGACGGCCAGCCCGTCGCTGGCCAGTGGGTCTTCTTCCAGCCGCTCGTGACGCACGGGCTCGGCGAGGCGCGCTTCCAAGACTCCTACTCCGCCCGCACCGACGCCCAGGGACGCTTCGAGTTCAAGCGCCTGCCCCCCGTGGCCGGCAACGTCCGCGCCCGCTTGGGCCCGTGGGAAGACTCGCCGCTCACGTCGAGCGAGAGCCTGCCCGTCGAGCTCGCTCCAGGCGAGTTGCGCGAACTCATCCTCGGCGGGAGCGGCGCCGTG
>JBGSJY010000357.1:0-3539 GCA_041741515.1 Pirellulales bacterium
TGGCCCGAGAGCCCCCGGTCGGGGGTCCGCGGCCTGGGCGACGCGGCGATCGTTGGCGGCGAGGTCTACTGGCCCACGCGCGACGCGCTGCTGGCGATCGATCCAAGGACGGGCGGGCTGACCCGCTCGCCGATCGACCTAGGGCCGGTCGGCAGCGCCGGCGCCAACGTCATCGCCACCGACTACGGCCTCCTTGTCTGCGGCCCCGAGCAGCTACGCTTGCTAGCCCGCGTCGAAGCCATGGCCCCCACGGAACCACCCGAAGGGGTGTCGCGTTTAAGAGAAGCCGATTCCGCTGAGCTGGCTCAACAGTAAATTCAATAAAGAGAACCACGGATTACACGGATGGGCACGGATTGAGAAAAAGAAGTGAGCCCACGAATCACACGAATAAGCGCGAAAAGGACTTTTTTATTCGAGTTGATTCGTGCGATTCGTGGGCATCCTTATCCGTGCCATCCGTGTAATCCGTGGTTAAAAACAAAGGCAGTCGCATGGCGTTACCTGATTCCGACATCGAAGCGATCCAGCAGCTCGGCGCCGCACACAAGCGGCTCTCAGCGGAGCTGGGCAAGGTGATCGTGGGGCAGCAGGATGTCGTCGAGCAGTTGCTCGTCGCGCTGTTCGCCCGCGGGCATTGCGTGCTGGAGGGCGTGCCGGGGCTGGCGAAGACGCTGCTTATCCACACGCTCGCCGACGCCCTGTCGCTCCAGTTCAGCCGCGTGCAGTTCACGCCCGACCTGATGCCCGCCGACATCACCGGCACCGAGGTGATCCAAGAGGACAAGGCGACCGGCCACCGCGAGTTCCGCTTCTTGCCGGGGCCGGTGTTCGCCAACATCGTGCTGGCCGACGAGATCAACCGCACGCCGCCCAAGACGCAGGCCGCGCTGCTCGAGGCGATGCAGGAACGTCAGGTCACCGTCGGCGGCGAGCGGCACAAGCTCCCCAACCCGTTCTTCGTCCTCGCCACGCAGAACCCGATCGAGCAGGAAGGGACCTACCCGCTCCCCGAGGCGCAGCTCGACCGCTTCATGTTCATGGTGAAGGTCGATTACCCGAGCGAGGCCGAGGAACTGGCGATCGTCAAGCAGACGACCTCGGACATGAAGGCGAGCGTAACGCCGCAGCTATCGGCCGAGGACCTGCAAGCGATGTCGGACTTGGTGCGCCGCGTGCCGGTCGCTGACCACCTGGCGCAGTACGCGATCCGCATCGTGCGCAAGACCCGTGTCGGCCGTGGCGACAAGAATGATTTTGTCGACCGCTACCTGAGCTGGGGCGCCGGCCCCCGCGCGAGCCAGTTCCTCGTTCTCGCCGCCAAGGCCCGCGCCGCCCTGCAGGGCCGGCACTGCGTCGAGATGGCCGACCTCCGCGCCGTCGCCCACCCCGTGCTGCGGCACCGCATCGTGACAAACTTCAACGCCGAGGCCGATGGCGTAACGCCGGACCACGTAATCGACCGGCTCCTCGAGAGCACGCCGGCCGAAGCGGCGGCTTGACGGGATTCCATTAACCACGGAGGCACGGAGGGCTCGGAGGACGCACTGAGAGGTTTCTTATGGCTGAGTTTCCGCTTTCGGATTTGACGGAACGGATTATTGGGGCCGCGATTGAAGTGCATCGATCGCTTGGCCCTGGGTTGTTGGAGTCGGCTTACGAGGCGTGTCTTGCTGCTGAGTTGAGGGAGCGAGGTCTGTTTGTTGAAGAGCAGGTTATCGTTCCGGTCGTTTACAAGGGACGGCCAATCGAGGTTGCTTATCGCCTAGATTTGTTGGTCGAGAAGAGTGTTATCGTCGAATTGAAAAGTGTGGACGAAGTAACTCCCGTCCACGAAGCGCAACTAATCACCTACCTGAAATTGGCGAACAAGAAAGATCGGTCTCCTAATCAACTTCAACGTCGAACTGCTCAAAAACGGAATCACCCGCCGCATCGTCTAGTGATTTCTCTCTGTGCGTCCTCCGAGCCCTCCGTGTCTCCGTGGTTAACAAACCCAACCCCGAACGCCTGCTCGACCCCGCCGTCCTCGCGCGGCTCAAGGGTTTGCGGCTGCGCGCTGAGCGGATCGTCGAGGGCTTTGTCAGCGGCCTGCACCGTTCGCCGTACCAGGGTTTCAGCAACGAGTTCGCCGAGCACCGCGAGTACGTTCCTGGCGACGACCTGCGTTACGTCGATTGGCGCGCGTACGGCAAGAGCGACCGCATTTATCTCAAGCGGTTCGAGGAAGAGACCAACCTGATCGGCTACCTCGTGCTCGACGTGTCGGAGAGCATGACGTACCAGAGTGGGCAGTGGGCAGTCGGCAGTGGGCAGAAAGAGGCGAGCCGTAAGCGTCAGCGCCCGGAGGGGGCGCCAATGTCCAAACTCGAATACGCCCAAACCGCCGCCGCCGCCCTCGCGTACCTCATCCTCAAACAACAAGACGCCGTCGGCCTCGCGACGTTCGACGACCGCGTCCGCACGCTGCTCAAGCCCAGCGGCAGCCCTTCGCAATTGACGCCGGTGATCGACGCGATCGCCAAGAGCGACGGTCGCGAGAAAACCTCCGCCGGGCCGATCTTCCACGAGCTGGCCGAGCGCTTCAGCCGTCGCGGCGTGGTGATGATCCTCAGCGACCTGTTCGACGACCCCGAGCCGCTGCTGGCGGGCCTCAAGCACTTCCGCCACCGCCGGCACGACGTGATCGTGATGCACGTGCTCGACCCGGCGGAGCTCGAGTTCCCGTTCCAACAGCCCACACTGTTCAAGGGACTCGAAAGCCTCGGCGAACTGCTCGTGGACCCCGTGCGGCTCCGCAAAGCGTACAAAGAAGAGTTCGACCACTTCCGCAATGAGGTAGCCGCCGGCTGCCGCTCGCAAGGCGCCGACTACGTGCTGCTAAGAACCGACCGCCCCCTCGACGCCGCCCTCACCGCCTACCTCCACCAACGCCAGGCCCGCCTGCGATAGCTCATCCACACAACTACTAAGAATGGGACGCGGATGACGCGGATTAAAAGGGATGATCGCGGATGCTACTAAGAGTTGATCCTCTTCAATCCTCTTAAATCCGCGTCATCCGCGTCCCATTCTTCAAACAAAAGAGCCCCGTTGCTTTACGCGCAGAATCCGCTGTTCGCCTTCACGTTTGTCAACCTCGCCATGCTCGGTTGGTTGGCGGCGGCGGCTGCGCCGATTTTGATCCACTTGTGGATGCGGCAGACGCACCGCGAGACGGCTTGGGCGGCGGTGCGGTTTCTGCGGGCGGCGCTGGAGCGTCAGGCGCGTAAGCTGCGATTGCAGCACTGGATTTTGCTGGCGACACGGACGCTGCTGTTGGTGCTGCTGGCGCTGGCGGCGGCGAAGCCGCTACTCGACAGCGGCCTGCTCGGCGGCGGGGCGCCGACGCATCGCGTCTTCATCGTGGACGCATCGCTGTCGATGAACGCGGTTGACGCGGAGGGGACCTCGGCGCTGGAGCGGGGGAAGCGGCTTGCGCTGAAGCTGGTCGAGAACGCCCGTGCCGGCGACACGCACTCGCTGGTGGTGATGGGCGC
>JBGSJY010000358.1:0-3128 GCA_041741515.1 Pirellulales bacterium
CCAGCGACGTGCCCGCGCTCGCTGGCAGGCTCCGTTGGGGCCCCCTGGTGACCAGTTCGGTTGGGCTCAGCGTCATGCTGGGCGCGACGCTGGCGTTCGCCTCGCTCGGCGCGACGCAGCTCGCCTGGACAACGCTCCCCGAAAAGGCGCAGCTCGACTTCCCCGACGCCAACGCCTTCGCCGCGGGGCTCAAAGCGGGCGCGATGCCCGAGGAGTTCCGCGGCATGAAACTCGTCCTCACCGATCACCAGCAGCGCGACAGCGAGTCGCTCTTCGGCGCCAACTCGGTCATCTACGAGTACAAGCACGACAACGGCGACACGTACCTCGTGTCGTGCGACTTCCCGTTCGTCGGCGGCTGGCACGAACTGTCGGTCTGCTACCGCGGCATCGGCTGGCAGATGTCCGACCGTACGGTTGCGAAGGGGGTCGCCCAGGAGACCGACGCCTACGACTACGCCCAACTAACGATGACCAAGCCCGACGGCCGATCAGCGCTCGTCACCTTCTGCGCGACGGCCACCGACGGCGCCCCGGTCGAGGCCCCAGCGCTGACGCTCGCCGAGACCTTCTTCAACGCCTTCTCACGCCGCGAAAACTCGGCCGACGCCCGCCAGTCGTACCAGGTGCAGGTCCTCACCGAACGGGCCGACGAAATCTCCGAGGCCGACCGCGAGATGTCACGGCAGCTCCTCGACGAAGCCCGCCAGCGCTTCGCCGCGGTGATGCAGGGGTTGTAGGCATCCGCGCGCTTATCCCCCTCCCTTTCAGGGAGGGGCTAGGGGAGGGTTTGACGCCTCCCGCGGAGGGCGATCAGCATTTCAGAAAACCTCACGTTCCAAACGTCTAGCAGCCGCCAGCTTCGGGGGATCGGTTTCACCCTCCCCTAACCCCTCCCTAAAAAGGGAGGGGGATAGAGAAGCCTTCGGCGTCGGAGACGCCTCCCACAGAAGGGGGTCGCTACCGCAAGCCCCGCTCAGTCGCGTTGCGCCGGCCGCCGGGCGACCGTCAGCCCCAACGCGCTAGCGATGAGCCCGCCGAACAACGCCGCGGTGGGCTCGGGGACGGGCGCTAGGGCGGTGAGGCTAGTGACGCCCAGATACGCGTCGGCGCCGGGCAGAGCGTTGTTCGCCTGAACGTAGGTCATGCTTCCCCAAACCGCAGGGAACGTCGTGGCGTTGCTCCCGGCCACAAGGCTGTAGCCCGGGTCGAGCGTCAGGCGGACGAAGCTCTTGTCCACGCCTTCGTTGCCCGACTCGGTGAACCCGATGGCGTCCACCAACTTGCTCGTTGAGTACGCCCCGGCCGCGTAGATGGCAAACGAGTCGTTGCCATTAAAGTTGATGACGTTTGAATTCAAATAATCCGCCGTGATCTCTAGTGGAACGCCTGCAAACCCATGGCTCATCAAGTAGACGCCGCCGCTCGGCAAGCTGAAGCTCGGCAGCGTAACCGAGTTGGACGGCGCCGCTCCGGACTTGTACCCCTCGGCATTGGCGTTGGACCAAGTACCGATTGCATAGTTGCTCAGATCAACGGTAGTGGCGCCCGAATTAAAAAGTTCAATCCATTTGTTATTGCTCGTTCCCTCATAGTACTGCGAAATCACCAACCCCGCCGAAGCGGTCGTCGGCAACGCAGCGGAGCAGCAAACAATGAGCAAGAGCAAGCGAGGCATGTCACGTCCGGCGGCTTAGTGAGAGCGGGGCGGGGTGAGCGGTCCTTCGCGTGCGCTCCTTCGCGCTGAGTCAAGGGGGGGTGACTTTCGACAATTATTGCGGCGCCGCCGCGAGTCAACCCAATCGCCGGGGATCGACGGCGTTTTGGCGGATTTTTTTGGAACAGCCCGTCATTCGGCTCAGCTCAAGCCTTCCCCGTAGGCCGGAACCAGCGCAGCGCCGGTCCGGCACGCCAGCGGTACACGGCGCGCCCTGCCGGACCGGCGCCGGCCTACCGAGGGCCATGAAAAAAGCCACCCGCGTGGGTCACGCGGGTGGCTTGGAGGTTTTCAGGTTGTCGTCGCAGCGCCGCGTATCAGTCGCGGACCGCGGGACGCCGGGCGACCATCAGGCCAAACGCGCCGGCGAGCAGGGTGCCGATGAGGGCCGAGGTGGGTTCGGGAATGGCGGCGAGTGTGCCATTAAACTGCACTGGGGAAGACGTTGAACCTACGAAGTAATCGGTGATCCGAAAAGTCCCGCCGCTGGCGGTGGTGCCCCCATTCGCAGAATTAGTTCCAATGGCGATCAGTCGGAACTCAACGGCACCCGTAAGCCCTGTCAAACTCGACAAATCGACGTCGCTGTTCAAGAAGCTCGTTCCAGACTGACTGAATGTATAAAGCGCTGCAGTAAAGTTATCTCCGCTGTAGTACAGCCCGACACTCCCCGGACCTGTATTCGACGAGCGTGTTCCGATCAGTAAATCATCCAAATCGACCTTGAAACCGTCTGCGACGGTGAAGCCCAGCGAAATATAGTCAGTGCTTTGGCCAGTCCATCCGGAAGTTGAGAACGAGTTGCCGGCAGCAGTCGCGATAAGGCCTGCTCCCCGGGTGATGTCGTAGGCCGTCAGATTCGCGAGCGCAAAAGTTGCTGGTTGCGTGGTTTGCGATCCCGTTGTTCCATCCAGGCTCCACTCTACAAGCGATGCGGAGCATGGTACCGACGCAAGAATACCGATTGCCGCAATAACTACCTGTCGGATCATGAAGGTGATGCTCAAACGTTAGAGGCTTCAGTGCTGGACGGTGCGGATCAAGCGGGACGACCTCGCGGGAGTCCACATCCACGTTCGAGCAGCAGGATCCCCGCCACCACTCCCACCGTCAACCTTCCCCGGCCCAAAACCCCTCGTATTCGCACGTTTTTAATCTAACGCGATTGGAACTACTCCTGCGGAGGGGTTTTGTGCCGCGGAAGTTGGCAGCCGCGGCCGCTCCCCCGCCCGGTTTCTGGGCAGTCGGGCGTGTCGCTTCCGATCGCGACCGGCTTCTCGGTGCGCCTGCGGCCGTTATTTGGGGCTCGGACGGGTAGCAGCTAACCTGAGGTTTTCCCGTCTCGCTGCTGCACGAGAACCCCGCCCGTCGTGCCCCGCCGCCCCGCGCCGCTGCCGATCCCGCTGCCGCC
>JBGSJY010000359.1:0-1519 GCA_041741515.1 Pirellulales bacterium
CTCTTCGGATTGGGGTGCACGGCGAGCCTCGCCTCGACACGGCCCAAGCGGGGCGAGCACCGCGCGCACGTCGCCGTGCAGTTCGCCGGTCAGACGCTGTCGCTCACCTTGCGATTCGAGAAGGGACGCCGGACCCGCGCCGAAGAAGAGGACGCGACCGCGCACGCCGTTGTCGCCGCGCTCGCTCAATCAGCGGGGGTTCACGATCTCGACCTCACCAGGAGCCCTCCGGGCATCGAAGCGGTTGTCGAGAGCGTCACGGCGCCGGCCGAGTGGACCGAGCTACTCCTCGACGAGCGATCGGCCTGCGTGCTGAACGGCGCCGCGGAGGTCGGCACGGTGGGGCTGTGCTTGTTCCCCGGGTCGTTCAACCCGCCTCACGAAGGCCATGCCCAGATCGCCCGCCTCGCGGCGGCCCGGACGGGCCGGCCGGTGGTGCGGGAACTGTCAATCGCCAACGTCGACAAGCCCACCCTCGACTTCATTGAACTCCAGCGGCGGATTGCGGCGCTGGGCCCCGAGCCCCTCTGGCTGACGAAGTCGCCGACGTTCTTTCAGAAGGCGGGACTCGCCCCCGGCGCGGTCTTCGCCGTCGGCGCCGACACCGTCGAGCGGATCGGCGAGGGCCGCTACTACTCCAGCGACGCGGCCCGCGACGCCGCGTTCGACCGCCTCGCCGCCCACGGCTGTCGCTTCCTCGTCTTCGGCCGCCTGCACGACGACCGTTTCCAGGGGCTCGATGATCTGTCGCTGCCGCCGAAGCTACGGGCGATTTGCGACGGCGTCGCGGAGAGTGACTTTCGCGCCGACGTCAGCTCAACGTCGCTACGGAACGACCCTTAGTCGGAGCGCAGCGTCGTCGCTCGTCAGCGAATTCTTTAGAAGATAACGTTGACCCCGCAACGCGCCGCCGCTAACGTCTAAGGAATTCGTTGATCGACCGTCGACCGCCACCCCCCGCTGCGCATGGCACGTTCCGAGTCCGAGCACCCCACCGAGCTAGAGCTCGCGATCCTCAAGGTCCTCTGGGACGAGTCGCCGCTCCCTGTGCGTGAGGTCCGCGCGCGGCTTGCCGCCCAGGCCGGCCGGCCGCTCGCCCACAGCTCGGTGGTCACGATGCTCAACATCATGCACCGCAAAGGCTTCGTCCGCCGCCGCAAGGCGGGGAACGCCTTTCTCTTCTCTCCGAAGGAGCAGCGCGAGCGCGTCACCGGCCGGATGACGGCCGACCTGCTCTCGAAGGTTTTCGACGGCTCCCCCTCAGCGCTCGTGCTGAACCTGCTGGAGTCGACCGACGTCGACGCCCAGGAGCTGGCCCAACTGCGCGCCCTCATCGCCCGCAAAGCGAAGGAGCTGAAGTCATGATGAACACGCTCTTCGATTCCGCCGCCTGCGGCCGGCTCTGCGTGACCCTGCTGCACTCGCTGTGGCAGATGGCGCTGCTGGCCGGCGTGGCCGCGGCCATCAGCTACTTCCTGGGGCGCAGCCGCGTCTCGGCCCGCTACTGGGTCCACGCCGC
>JBGSJY010000360.1:0-11050 GCA_041741515.1 Pirellulales bacterium
CCGACCCGGCCGAGCAGGTCGGCGGCCCGGTCGGCGTCCTCGGCGGTCGCCTTGCCGTCGGCAAGCAGCGGCGTGAGGACGTTCTCCAGCACCGTGCACTGCGGCAATAGGTAATGGTCTTGGAAGACAAAGCCAATCGACCTCGCCCGGAAATGGGCCTGGTCACGTTCGGAAAGCGAAAACGGATCGACGTCTCCGATGCGGACCGACCCCGCCGTGGGCTCGTCGAGGGCGCCGAGGATCGCCAACAGCGTGCTCTTGCCCGATCCGCTCGGCCCGACGACTGCCAAGCTCTCGCCCCCGCTCAACTCGAGATCGACCCCCTCCAGCACCACCAGCGGCTCGGCCGGCGTGGGGTAACTCTTCGTGAGGTGATGAACGACGAGATCGGTCATGCGCCTATTTTGGGTCGCGCTGAGGAAGGGAGATAGGGGGAGGATTGGAGATCAGGGGATCGCAAGCGGGCGGGGAAGCAGCGACTTGCGGTGAATCAAGCGAAGCCGGTTGCGTTTTGCTAAATCGGTTGGAGATCAACGCCAGCCACGGAGCGGCTGCTCGTTTAACAATTCTGAAGGGGAGGGCTGGTTGTTGCCGCGGATAGATTGAGCCCAGGCAAGGGATAAGGATTCGCCCTGCGATCCCCCTGATCCCCAATCATCCCCTTATCTCCCTTCCAAACGCCCCCCTCAAGGAGCGTATCGCCGCAGCAGGGCGACGACGTCGGCGGGGATCGGGATCGGCTCGGGCTTCGCGCCGTCGGGGAGGCGGCAGCAGACGCTCGTCATTTCACCCACGGCCAGCCGCTCGCCGTCACGATAGATCTGGAAGCCGTAGGTGACGCTCGACGTGCCGAGCTTCTGGACGACGACCTCGATGTCGAGCTCATCCTCGCAGCGGGCCGGGTTAGAGAAGTCGCAGCGGGCGCTGACGCGCGGAAAGCTGACCACGACGTCACCGCCGTCGGGATCGCCTGCGTCACTTGGCATTCGCAGGCCGAAGACCGAGAGCCCCAGGCTCCGCAGCAGGGCGTGCTCGGCGCTCTCCATGAAGCGGAAAAAGGCCGAGAAGTGCATGATGCCCGCCATGTCGGTGTCGGAGAACTCGACCATCCGGCGCGTGCGGAAGGGGGCGGGCATGAGCTGGGTGTCCTGTCGAAATGCAACCGGCCGCCGCTGGAGCGAGGCCAGCGACGGCCGAGAGGTTTGAATTGTCGCCAGGCGAATCAGTCAGCCCAGACAAATCAGTCAGCGATGTACGGCATCAGCGCCATGAAACGGGCCCGCTTGATCGCCGTGGCGACCGCGTGCTGGCTGGCGGCGTGGCAACCGCTCTTGCGGCGGCTGACGATGCGGCCGTGGCGGTTGGTGAGCTTGGTGAGCAGCTCGACGTCCTTGTAGTCGACGTACATCGGGGTCGGCTTCACGCCGTCGATGTAGAGCGGGTCCTGGCGGACCGTCTTGACCTTGTTGCGACGCTTGGTGGGGGCGCGGCGGATACGCTTTTTGCCGAAGGCCATAACGATAACTAGCGGGTGCTGGATGGACGCTTGAGGCCGCTCCCGGAGCGGTCGAGCCCCATATCTTAACGGCAGGGGCGGGGGGCACAAGGGCGGCAGGGGGAGCGTTTTTGGGCGGAGGACGGGTTGGAGGGTTCACCGGGGGCTGCCGCCCGCGGCTGAGTACCCGATAGTCCGCGAACCATTTCGTGGATTCTAAGCCGTGGGCGGTAGCCCACGGAGCCCCACAAACCGCGCAAGCCCCTCCTTATCGGCTACCCACCAGCCCCCGATAAACCGCAAGCGTCTCCTCGGCCATCCGAGCCGCATGGAACCGCTCTCGCACCGCCGCCGCGCCGGCCTCCCCATGGGCCCGCCGTGCCGCTGGATCATCCAGCAGCCGCTCCAGGGCCTCCGAGAGCGCCCCGGCGTCGTGCGGGGCGTGCAGCACCCCACCCCCCGTGGCGGCGACCATCTCGGGGAACGACCCGTGCTCCGGCAGGACGACGGGCACGCCTGCCGCCATCGCTTCCAGAGCCGGCAGGCCCTTGGCCTCGGCATAGACCGTCGGTGTGCTGAACACGTCCAGCGAGGCCAGCAGGGCGAACTTCTGTGCCCGGTCGAGCTCGCCGTGGTAGCGGAATCGCCCGGCCAGCGGCCCGAACTCCGACTTTTTCCGCAGGTCGATCAGGTAGTTCCGATCCCCGGCGCCCAGGTACCCGCCGGCGTGTAGCTCGAACGCCAAGTCGGGCCGCCGCTCGGCCAGCCGCTCGCAAGCCTCCACGAGCAAGTGCAGCCCCTTATCACGACAAACCCGCGCAAAATACCCCACGCGCAAAGTCTCTCCCGCACTTAGCCCCCGGACATCGACCTGGGGCCGATCAAGTGGAGTCTCGCCGGGATACACGCGCCCCACCACTCCCTCCAAATCCAACCCATGCGGCACCACATAAAACTTCGCCCGCTCCACGCCCAAGTACTCCGCCATGAAGTCGGCATAGTACCTGTTGAGCGCCGTAAAGCCCGCGACCTCAGCCGCGCGTTCGCGTAAGAGCGCTCGCGCTTCTTCGTAGTGCGGCGCCGTCAGCCCCTCAAGGAACAGGTCCTCGCCGCTCAGGGCACAAACCACCGGCGGCCCGCAACGCTGGGCGATCCGACGGGCCATCCCCAGCAGCATCGAGTTCGACAGGTGCACCACGTCGGGCTTCGCCTCGTCGACCAGCCAGTCAACAAGCTGGTCGAGCTGTCGCGCCTGATTGCCCTCCTCGCCACGCAGCATTGAGACCGTGAGGGCCCCGAGCTTCGCCGGATCCACATTCGCGGCGCCGCTGGTGGCGAGCCGTAGAAACCAGGGGCTATCGACAATCCGCTCAAGCCACCGCGGCGCGCGTCGGAACCAGGGCGACGCCTGCTTGAGGTACGCGTTCACGCCGCCGAAAAAGACGCGACCAACCGGGGCGCTGGGCTCGTCGGTCCGCAGCGGCGTGTAGGTCGGCACCAGGAACACGTCCTCGCCCCGCGCCCGCAGGGCGTTGGCGAGCGTGTTGTCATGCAAACAACTGCCGCAGTACATCCCCGCGGCGCCGGCGGCTAGGTAGGCGATCCGCATTTACGATTATTTCACCACGACGGGCACGAAGGACACGACGGGAGTTGCCGCTCCGACCCAAGAGTATCCCTTTTGTACCGCTGCATTTGAAGGACGGTTCGGCAGCGGAGGTTAACCGTCGTGACGTTCGTGCCCGTCGTGGTTCAATTCTTCTCAGGAAAGAATTTCGCCAGGGTCGCCTCCGAAGGCCGCCGCGTCAGCAGCGACACCACAACCAGCGCAAACGTCGACGCCAGGAACATCGGCACCACGGGCATCACCTCGTACGTCGAGCCGCCGAGGGTGACGGGGATCGCGTAGGCTTCGTCGCGGGCGTAGTCCGACGCGTCGAGCAGGTAGAACCAGACGGCGATCGTCGTCAGCACGCTGGCGTAGGCGCCCCACTTGGTGAGGCCGCGCCAGTAGAGGGCGGCGAAGCACAGCGGGAACAGACTCGAGAAGCCGCTGAAGCACCACACGCCCAGCGCGAACACGGCGCCGGGCTCGAAGAGGCTCAGCGTGTAAGTCACCGCCACGATCGCGACGATGAACGACCGGGCGATCCACGTCACCTGCGAGTCGGTGAAGCGGTCCTTCGCGCTGTAATGCTGGACGACGTCCGTGGTGAACATCGTGCCCAGGCAGAGGAATTGGCTGTCGAGGCTCGACATAATCGCCGCCAACACGCCCGCCGTCAGCAGGCCCGCGAGCAGGTCGCTCCCCGTGCTGCGCACCATGAAGGCGAGGACCTTGTTCGGGTCGGCCGCGACCGGCGGCGGCACGTTCACCAGCGCGCCGGCGGCCCACGCGCCCATCAGCACGCAGGGCGCCCAGACGATCATGATGAAGATCGGGTGCATCACGACCGACAGCTTGAAGGTGGAAGCCCGCTTCGCCGTCAGCCAGTGCTGGAAGAGGTGCGGGAACATGCCCACCGAGAGCGGAACCAGCATGTAGGTGAAGAATTTCGTCGGCGAGATGTTCCCTTCGCGGACGAGTTTGGTGTCGGGGATACTCGCGCTGAGCTTCTTGAGGTTGGCGATGAAGCTGCCCTCGCCCCCGAGCTGCTGCGTCAGCAGGTAGAACATCACGACGCCGAGGATCATGAAGACCGACGTCTGAAAGCCGTTGGCCCACGCCGTCCCGCGCATGCCGCCGAAGAAGACATAGCCGAGCACCACGGCGCAGATCACCAGCGAGGCGATATGCCGGGGCAGGCCTCCCTTCGAGCCGGTCGCGCCAGCGAAGCCGTCGCGCTCGCCCGTTTTCTCATTGAGCGAGCCGTCCTCGAAGAAGGACGGAAAGGTCCCCTCGGCAAAGGTGCCGCCCTGCACCGCGGGGCCGTTCTCGCCGGCGACGACGCGTCCTTGTGTCACGACGTTGATGAAGATGCCGCTCGCCATCACGCCGATAAGCAGGTACGGGATCACCAGCGCCACGAGCACCGGGAAGAGCACCAGCCCGAAGCGGTCGCTCTCCAGTCGGTCGCGGAAGAACTGCACCTGGGTGCGGTAGCCGTACTTGTGGCCGAACTGCCAGAGCTTGACGCCCAGCACGAAGAAGCAGAGCGAATGGATGATGCCGCTGGAGGAGGCGAGCATGCCGTAAACGCCGACGCCGCGGCTGAACGACTCGCCGGTCGATCCGACGAGGGCGAACGCCGTCATCGTCGTGCCGAAAATCGACAGCAACAGCAATACGGGGCCGATGGAGTGGCTGGCGAGCAAATAGTCCTTGCTCGTCCCACGCGACAGCCGGCTGGCGCAGACGCCCAGCGTTATCAAGACGGCGAGGTACCCCGCAATGACGTAGAGCTGAGTCATGGCTTGCCCCCCTGCGGCGTCTCTTGCAGCACCGCCTCTTCAAGCTCGGTCGGCCAGCAATATTTCGTCGCCAGCCACCAAGTAATGCCGGCGCCGAGAGAGATGCCCATGTGCCATAGCAGCGTGATGGGGACAATTCCTAAGAACAGCCGCGTGTCGTTCCAGAACCACACGTCTTGGTGGAGCACGATCAGTAGGAGCACGAGGCCCCAAACCAGAACTTTCATGGACGCCGGGGGTTTCATCGCCGTCTCGGAAGAAGCTTAGGGATGCGAGCCGGTTACGATAGCAAGCCGACAGCCGATTGGGCGCCTCAACCGCGGCGAATGACCAATGACCAAGCCTCAATGACCAATTAACGGTGAGGCGGGCCACACTGGTCGGCTCGGAGGAAGTGGAACCACAAAGGCACGAAGGACACGAAGAGTGACGTAAGCTGGGCAAAGCCGAGAGAACGACAGCGTCGTTGGTGAAAATCTTTCCGAACAGACTAACAGCTTCTTCGTGTCCTTCCTGTCTTCGTGGTTCCCATCTTTTTCCGTCATTGGTCATTGGGGCTTGGCCATTGGTCATTCCCCCCTACCAGTACTTCTCGAAGTGGACGTTCCCCGGTGACTTGGGCTCGTCGGCCTTGAAGCCCATTCCTTCAAGCACCTCGACCGCGCCGCGGGGCGATGGGTAGCGGCCGTCGGGGTGGCCTTCTTTGTGAGGGATGCCGATCATCGCGGGATTGCCGCAGAGATAGACCTTCGTGTTAGCGTGGTCGAGTTCGAAGCCCAACTGCGCCGCCGCGGTGGGGCCGGCGAGCAGGTCTTGCACGTACACGGCGCCGACATAGCCCGGGTCGCCCGTGTTGCGGTTCTCTCTCTCGCGCGTCGTCAGCGGGATGTAGCGGTACTTAGGGTACGCTTCCATCAATCGATGATGCTCGGCGAGATAGCCCAGGTCCACGCGGTAACGAACGCAGCAAATGCTGGCGATCCGGCCTTGGTGGCCCGTGGCAAGCAGTTTGGCGGCCATCGCGTTGTGCGGCGCCTCGCCCGTGCCGGTGGCCGCGAAGACGATGTTGTCGGTCGGCTTGATGTCGCCCAGGACGAAGTGCCCCTTGGGCCGCGGATTCATCTCCAGCCGATCGCCGACCTTCGCCAGGAAGAGCCGCGGCGTCAGCGCAGGCGGGGCCTTCTGGGCCTGGGTCACGAGGGCGACGTAGAACTCTGGCTCGGGCTCGGGCCCCGCGACGGCGACGCTGCCGTCGTCTTCTAGCAGGCGGCAGCTCACCGAGTACGCCCGCTTCGCCAGCCGGCGGATCGTCTTGTCGTCGTGGGTCTCGGGGTCGGCCAGTTCGTGGCGTGGCTCCCAGTTGCCCATGCCGAGCGTGGTGTACTGGCCCGGCTCGTACCCCAGCGGCTCGCCGCTATCGAGCCGCACGCGCAGCCGCACCAGGTTGTCGTTCACCAGACTGAAGTGGGTGATCGTCGCGTTGTAGTGTTCGGCGCGGAGGGCGGCGATTTGCTCATCAGAGAGGCAAGGTTCGTCGGCGAGGCGAGGGGTCCCCATCAAGCGTTCCTGCACGGGCAAGCGAAGCGGCGGGCGAGCGCCTCCACGGCGCTCGCAGTGGCCGTCAGGATAGCCCACGCTGCGGCGCACGACCATTGCGGTCCCCCCCGGAGCGCCGACAGTCCCGCGGGTCAGGTAGTCCCTCGGCGCTCATCGTCAGAGTTCCCGCACGCCCGCGCTCGGAAGCGATCGGCAGTCGGGACCCCGGAGAGGGCGCCGCTGATGCGGTGGGGCGGACCCCCTCTTAGCGTCCTCAGTACGGGCCCCGCGTCAACGGGGCTCGTCGGCCCCCGTGTTCTGCTCGAACCAGCGTCGCTCACTCGACAAGGCGAACGGCGGGGCTCGGCGGCTACTCACCGCGGCCGGGGAAGGCCGAAATTGTGGCGATAGTGATAAATCACGTCCCCCGCATCGATCAGCGAGGGTCCACTGATGGTGGTGGTCGGGCGCCGGTCGGCGGATTAGGGTAGTGGTCGGGGACGGTCAGGCCGGGCCCCGCCATCTTTGTGCACCAGGCGCCGAGACGATGACGTTTCGCTACGTGATGACCTTACTGGCCGTAGCTCTGCCCGTCTCGCTGCCGGCGCTGGCCAGCGCGCTGAATCCGGTGACGTGGACCCTCGACGAGACCATTAGCCGCGGCCAGACCTCGCGGTTCTGGACATCGCCGACGGCGATCGACCTTGGCCTCGACAGCTATTCTTACGAGTACGTGATCACTCGGGTGCAGGCGACCGTCCTCTCGGCAGTAACGGTCGATGTCACCGACCAGATCGCCCAGTCCTTTAATCTCACCGGCTCGGGCAGCGCGCCCGCGTTGCCGGCGACCGTCGTCGATGCGGCGCTGAACGATTCGAGCACCGGCACGATGGCCGACGTGCTCATCTATGTGGACAACAGCGGCTTCGGCCGAGCCGACTTCACGAACGTCTCTCTGGGGCGGGCAACCGTGCCCCTCCTCGGCGCCGTCGACATCGACAAGATCCGTGTCGAGGCGACGATCACCCTCAGCGGCGTCCTGCCGCCCCTGCCGGGTGACTATAACGGCGACGGCTTTGTCGGCGCCGCCGACGAGGATGTATGGCGGTTGGCGTACGCCGCCACGGGGGACCAGCCCGCTGACGGCAACCGCGACAACGTCGTCGATGCGGCCGACTACACGGTCTGGCGCGACGCCTTCGACGCCCGCCCCAGCGCGGCCGCTGTCCCCGAACCCTCGGCCGCAGCGCTGGTGCTACTCGCCGCTTGCGGCGGCCTTCTCCAGCGGGGCCGCGGCTTTTGACCCCGCTTCCTCCGAGGTAGGCGCGATCAGATAGGAGTCGAACACGCGCACGTTGGTCCACAGCGGCTTGCCCATTTCGATGAGCTTCAAGTGCTGCGGGTGGGTCGCGTAGACGTCGTACGCCTGGCGGTCCCTGAAGACGACGTGCAGGGCGATATCAAAGTCCTTATCGTTCACGTCGCGGTCGAGGTCGTCCGCGAGGCCGCCGACCGAGAAGTAGGCGATCCCCGGGATCTTCGCCAAGTACTTGTGGCAGAGCCCCGCAAAGTGCTCACGACTTTCGGCCGAGGGGTCGGCGAGCTTGAAGAACACCATGTGGGCCTGCTCCGCTCCGAGGACGCAGGCAGGCGCGAGCGTTAGGGCGAGGGCCAGAAGGGGGCGTAGGGCCGGGCGACGGGGGACGAACATCGGTGCGGGTTCCTGCGTATCGGGGCCGTGAAAGGGCGTCGGACGCCCGCCCCGCAGGGTACCCCCAATCGGCCGCCGACGCCACAATCACCCTGCCACCCCGCCGCGATCCGTCCCTCGATCGCCTTCCTGCCCGCCGATTACCGGAGCCCGTCACGATGGCCCAAAGCCCCCTGTTGCAACCGCTCGACCTCCAAGGGCTGTCGCTCAAGAACCGCGTCGCCATGGCGCCGCTCACCCGGGCCCGTGCCGGCAGGCAGCGGGTCCCCAACGACCTGATGGCGGAGTACTACGTCCAGCGGGCCGGCGCGGGGCTGATCATCACCGAGGCGACCACCATCAGCCCGCAGGCGAACGGCTGGACCGAGTCGCCCGGCATCTACACGGACGAGCAAGCCGCAGGCTGGCGGAACGTCGTCGACCGCGTCCACGGGGCTGGCGGCGTCATCTTCAACCAGCTCTGGCACATGGGACGCGCGTCGCACCCCGCGTACCACAACGGCCAGCCCCAGGTCGCGCCGTCCGCCATCAAGATCGAGGGTGACGTCGCACGCACGCCGCTCGGCAAGCTCCCGCACGAAGTCCCGCGGGCTCTCGAGACGGACGAGATCCCCGGCATCGTCGGCGACTATCGCCGCGCCGCCGAGCGCGCCCAGGAAGCGGGGTTCGATGGCGTCGAGGTCCACGCCGCCAACGGCTACCTGATCGATCAGTTTCTGCAGTCGAAGACCAACCACCGCACCGATCGGTACGGCGGATCGGTCGAGAACCGGTTGCGGTTCTTAGAAGAGGTCGTGACCGCGGTTGCCGAGGTCTTGCCGGCGGACCGCGTCGGCGTGCGGCTATCGCCCAATGGCGTCTACAACGACATGGGGTCGCCCGACTATCGCGAGCAATTCAATGCCGCGGCGAAGATGCTCGACCGCTTCGGGCTCGCCTACTTGCATGTGGTGGATGGCGTCGACCGCGGCGCCCACGACCATGGGCCGCCGATGACGCTGGCCGACTTCCGGGAAGTGTTTAGCGGGCCGCTGATGGGCAACTCCGGCTACACTAAGGAGACCGCTGAAGCGACGATCGCCCGTGGCGACGCCGACCTGATCAGCTTCGGCCGGCCCTTTATCTCGACGCCCGACCTCGTCGAGCGCTTCGCCAACGGCTGGCCGCTCAACGATCCGGCCGAGATGTCGGACTTCTATTCCCACGACGCCAAGGGCTATGTCGACTTCCCGACCTACGCCAAAGCCCAGCAGGTAGCGTGAGACCTAACGCGCTTGGGGTAGAGACCACCACGACGGACACGACGAGCACGACTGCCGGCCTTGTGAGACAGCAACGCCCCTGATGACAGTCCGTCGTGTCCTTCGTGCTCGTCGTGGTGAAACTTCTTCAAAGGCTACCGCACCTGGATTGTCTCGATCCGCATCGTCGGGACTACCTGGTAGAGGTCGTCGCGGCGGTCTTGGAGCGGGCGCACCGTGCCGATGTCGCGCTGGATCGCCAGGTCGTTCAGGTCCAGCTCGGCGATGCAGACCGATTCGTTGTTCGGCTCACCCTCGGCCAGCACGCCGTCCTTCGGGAAGGAAAAGTCGCACGGCGTGCAGACGGCCGCTTGGCCGTAAGTAATCAAGAAGCTGTTCACCTGCGGCAGGTTGCCGACGCAGCCGGCGAGCACCACATAGATGACGTTCTCGATCGCCCGCGCCTGCGCGCAGTGACGGACGCGGTGATAGCCCTTGCGTTCGGTCGTCGCGAACGGCACGAAGAGGACCTCGACGCCTTGCTTCATGAGCAGGCGCGAAAGCTCGGGGAACTCGATGTCGTAGCAGACGAGGATGCCGATCCGCCCCAGCGGCGTGTCGAACACCCGCAGCACGTCGCCAGGCTGCATGTTGTAATAGTTCCTCTCGCTCGGGGTCATGTGCAGCTTGGGCTGCGTGTAGACCTGCCCGCTGGGCGTGAACAGGTGCGCCGTGTTGAGCAGGTCCCCGTCCTCATCGATCACTGGGTGCGAACCCGCGATGAAGTACAGGCCGTGCTTCTCCGCCATCCTTTTGCACAGCTCGACGTAGCGGTCGTGCATCTTGGCGATCTCGCGCACCGCCTCGTGCGTATGGGTCTGCGACGGCAGCAGCGTAAAGAGCTGCACGGTGAACAGCTCCGGCAGCAGCAAGAAGTGGCAGTGGAACTCCTTGGCGGTGTCGGCGAAGAACTCGACCTGCATCTCGAACTGCGCCCAGTCCGCGAGCGGCCGCAGTTGGTACTGGCAAGCGCAGACGCGGATCTTGCGCACCGGCCGGCGGATCGGCGCCCCCGCGATCAGCCGCCGCGCCGGGTCGAAGTCTGGGTTGGGCATCTCCAGGAACGTGGCGAAGTTCATGCTTTCGCCGTCGCGGAGGTAGCCGTAGTGAACGCCTCGGACCTCGTAACCCGCCTTGAGGTGGGCCGACAGGGCCTGGTCGCGGAGTACGCCCTGCTTGACGGCCTCGACGTACTGCATGGGCTTCAGCCGCTTGGCGTGCTCGGAGTAGCCCGGCAACCGTCCGCCCGCGACCATCCGCCGCAGGTTGAACCGCTTCAAGAGCGCCTTGCGCCGTTTGTACAGGCGAGCCGCGAGGCCCCTGCCACGCCAGTCGGGCACGACCGCGATGTCGGCGCCGTAGAGCGTGTCGCCCGCCGGGTCGTGGGTGCCGAAGGTGCCGACGCCGGTGATCTCGTCGTACGAGTGCCACGGCGACTCATCGTCGAGAATCACGATCAGCGAGCTGGCGTAGCCGACGATGCGGCCGTCGATCTCGGCAAGAAACTGCCCCTCAGGGAACGCGGCCTGCTGCATCCGCAGCTTCCGCTCGTCCATGTAGGTCTCTTCGGCCATCCCCGGATAGCACTCGCGCTGC
>JBGSJY010000361.1:0-2122 GCA_041741515.1 Pirellulales bacterium
TTCTCGTTGCCGTCCGATACGAGGACCACCCGCCGAGCCGCGTCGCGTGGAAGGATGCGGTCGGCGACCCGCACCGCTTCGGCGACGTCGGTCGCGGTGGCGTCGACTTGGCTCTCGATCCGCGCCAGCGACGGCGTGTAATCGACCGGCGGGTACTCAACCGCCGCCTTACGACCGAAGACTACGACGGCCGCCCGGTCCCCCGCGTCGGCGTGGCGCCGCTCTTCGATGTTGTCGATGACCAGCCGACGCATCTGCTCGCGGGCCTCGACCGGGATGCTCTCCGACTGGTCGAGCAGATAGGCGACGTTGACGGCCCGGCTCTCGCGGTCGATCCGCACGCCCGCGAGCGCCAGGATGACGGCGCTCAGAACGGCCAGCCGCAGCGCCACCGCGATGCGCGAGCGCCACGCGTCGAGCCCCGAAAGCGAATGCCGGGCCGTGTAAACCAGCCAGGGCGCCAAAGCGAAGGCGAGCAGCCAGTAGGGATAGTCGACCGCTAGTCGCATCGCTGTCCTTATGTCGCTCGCATCGATTTCCGGCGTCGCCAGCCGAATGAGGGGTCCGCCGAATCACCGGTCCCACGGACCCAACACGCCGCCAATTCCCCCAATGTATACCGAACCTGCCGCCAAAGGGGCGCCATAGCCGCCCTGGAGGCGACGACGTACGATCGGGGCAAAGCCGCGGGCGCTTACCGGCCCCCGCCCGCCATTCACGGCCCCCCTCGCGAGAAACGTGAAATGATCGAGGAACTCCCCACCTCTTCCGACCGCGTCCTTGCCTTCCAGCTTTCGGGCAAGCTGCACGACGAGGACTACAAGACCTTCGTCCCCCGTGTCGATGAGGCCATCGCCCAGGAAGGGAAGGTCCGGATGCTCGTCGAGTTCCACGACTTCCACGGCTGGGACGCCCAAGCTTTGTGGGACGACTCCCGCTTTGCCGCCACGCATTGCACGAAGATCGAGCGGATCGCGCTGGTGGGCGAGACGGCGTGGGAGAAGTGGATGGCGGTCGTCTGCCGGCCGTTCACGATGGCCAACGTCCGCTACTTCGACGCCGCCGACACCGACGCGGCTTGGCAGTGGGTCCAGGAGCCGTAGCTCCTCATGTGCAATCGCAGAGGAGAGAACCACGACGGGCACGAAGGACACGACGGCCGCTCACCGGGATGACAGTCGCCCCGCCAAGAATGCCGTCGTGTCCTTTGTGTCCGTCGTGGTGATCCTTTCTTTTTTCTGCAAACTTGGGTGACTAGCGGACTTGCCACCGGATTCCAGGCCCGTTTGCCGGCCCGTAACCTTACCGCGTGCCCTACCTCGCCCTGCTCGCCGGTTGCCTTGCTTGCTCCACTTCGGTTTTGTGGATCAAGCTTTCTAGCGTCGACGCCGTGCTGCTCAGCGGGCTGCGGCTGGCGATCGCAGCGCTGGTGCTCGCTCCCTGGGCGCTGCGAGACTGGCGGCGTCACCGGGCCCAGCTCAGTTGGACGCATCTGCGCGACTCGGCCGTGCCGGGGCTGGTGCTGGCGGCCCACTTCATCAGCTGGATCTTCGGCGCGCGGTTGACGCTCGCCACCAACGGGACGCTCGTCGTCAACCTCACGCCGCTGGCCACGCCGTTCCTGCTCGCGGCCCTGTCGGGCGAACGCGTCACGCGTCGCGAGGTGGTCGCCACGCTGCTGGCCATCGTTGGACTCGCGATCCTGTTTGTCGCCGACTACCGCCTCGCGCCCGAGACGCTCTACGGCGACCTCGTCTGCTTCGGATCGATGCTGCTGTTCGCGGTCTACCTGGTGCTCGGCCGCAAGTTCCGCCACCACCCGACCACGATGCTTTACGTCGTGCCGCTGTATGGCTTCGCGGCGCTGGCGGCGCTCGTCGTGGCGCCGCTGGTGGGGGACCGCTGGCCCGATGAGTGGCGCACCGAGGCGCCTTGGGTGCTGCTGCTCGCGCTGTTGCCGACGATTATCGGGCACTCGCTCCTCAACCAAGCGATGCGCGTGCTGCGCGGGCAAGTGGTGGCGATCTTGAACATGTCGCAGTTTGTCTTTGCCGGTCTGTTGGCGTGGGCCGTGCTCGGCGAGCGCCCCGAGACGCCGTTCTACGCCGCCGCCCTCTTCGTC
>JBGSJY010000362.1:0-7915 GCA_041741515.1 Pirellulales bacterium
CGGTACGAGGCGCTCCTCGAGCGCGTGGCAGCCGTGCTTGAGCCGACCCTCAGCCAGGCGGCGCCCGACCCGCTGCCGCTGCCGAGTAGCTGGCGGAAGATCGGGCTTTCAAAGCGGCTCCTCGACGGCGCCAAGTTGTGGCGGATGCACCAGACGCTCAAGCGGCTCGGCAAGGACCAGCCCGCGGCGGTCGAGCTGCTTACCGGCGCGGCGCGGCCGATCCTCGAGCGCTGGTTCGAGTCCGAAGTGCTCAAGACGACGCTCGCCACGGACGCGATCATCGGCGCCTTCACCTCGATCAGCTCGCCCGGCAGCGCCTACGTGCTGTTGCACCACGTGATGGGCGAGGCGGGCGGCGCGCGGGGCGTGTGGGGCTATGTCCAAGGGGGCATGGGCAGCCTTTCGAACGCCTTGGCGAAGGTCGGCGAACAGATGGGCGTCAGCGTCCGCCGTGAGGCGCCCGTCGCTACGATTAACGAGGCCAACGGCCGCGTGACCGGCGTGACGCTCGCCGACGGATCAACGATTTCTGCGCCGGTCGTCGCCTCGAGCGTTGACGCCCACCTGACGTTCGAGAAGTTCCTCCCGCCCTCGAGCCTGCCGGCCGACTTCCGTGAGGCGGTGGCGAACATCGACTACGCCTCAGCGTCGATGAAGGTGAACCTCGCGCTGAGCGAGCCGCCAATCTTCACAGCGCGTCCGTCCGCGCCGGGCGTTGTCGCGCCGCACCACCACGGCACCATGCACATCTCGCCGACGCTCGACTACCTTGAGCAGGCGTACCACGACGCGCGGCTCGGCAAGCCCGCCGAGGAGCCAATCGTCGAGGCTACGATGGCGACCAGCGTCGATAGCTCGATCGCCCCGCCCGGCAAGCATATCCTCTCGTGCTTCGTGCAGTACGCGCCGTACAAGCTCAAGGACGGCAACTGGGACGACCTCAAAGACGCCTTCGCCGACCGCGTCGTCGCCAAGATCGCCGAGTACGCCCCGAACGTTCCCGCCGCGATCGAGCACCGCCAGGTGCTCTCGCCGCTCGACATCGAACGCGTCTACGGCCTGACCGGCGGCAACATCATGCAGGGGGCGATGAACGCCAACCAGCTCTACAGTTTCCGCCCCGTAGCAGGCTGGGCCGACCATCGCACGCCGCTGAAGGGCCTCTACTTGTGCGGCGCCGCCAGCCACCCCGGCGGCGGCGTCATGGGCGCCTGCGGAAAGAACGCGGCGACGGAGATACTCAGGGATCTGTAGCCAGCGATCGGGGGTCAGTAACCAGGATTCAGGCAGTGCGGTGGGCAGGGAGCCGGAACGCGTTAGCGCCCGGAGGAGCCCTGGCGCCCGCCTCCCACCGGCGACTTGCGTCGCCGGCTCGCCGACGCTTGCCAGAGTGAGGCGGGTACCCGCTTCGGCTCCGGGCATTAACGCGTTCCGGCTCCCTGCCTTCCCAGCTACTGATCTCTGACTACTGACTCCTGCACAAAAAAAGCCAGCCGCGGTGGGCGCTTCCGTGCGCCCTACGCGGCTGGCGGCGTGAATCCGTTCACGCGTTGTCGGTCCTGAGCCTTGAGGCGGCAGGCTTGAGGAAAGGCTTGTACGCCAACCCTCAAGTCTCACCCCTCAAGCCTCACCTCGCATCAGCGAGGCCCGATCGACGGCGGGTTGCACATCAGGAAGTCGCGCGGTCCCCGTGTCGTGTAGTACGGGTAAGCGACCTGACCGACGGGCGGGCCCGGGTTGAAGTTGTAGTTTTGGTCGCCACAGCCACCATAGCCGCCCGGACCGCAGCCTCCGGGCCCGCAACCACCGGGGCCACAGCCATTGGGACCACAGCCATAAGGGCCGCAGGCGCTACGGCAGTTGTTCTGGCCGGGGCAGTCGATCAGACAGCTGAGACCGTTCTGCAGGCAGTTGTCGCAATTGCCACAACCGCAAGCGGGGCCACATCCATCGCCGCCGCCGGCGCCGAACAAGCCGCAGCCAGAGCCACAGCCGTCACCGACGCACTCGCAGCATCCCTTTTGAGTCCACCCGAGCCTATCGAACAGGCCGTGCCGAGTCGGGCAGCGGCCCATCAGCCCGGAGGCGCGGGGAGCGTTTTGTGAAGTCGCGACATGGCAGGGCATGTCGCCACAGGTTCCACACGATCGGATCGCCGAACAACCGACGCTCGATACGACGAGCGCGGCCGCTAGCGCGGCAAAGCGCAGTTTCATTGGATTCCCCCCCCTAAAGGCCCCCGCTTGTCGCCGCGCCGGTTGATCACGGTAGGGCCGACCGATCGGCCTCCGCGCGCCGCGGGGCGCCTGTGGGTAGGGTATCGGCGGCGCGAGCGTCACAATCCACTCTTTCGGCGCCACCGTTGTCATCGTTGGCGCCGTCGCGATCGGGACTCGGCCGCCCCTCTTCGTGCTAGCTACGGGGCGACAGCCGATGCCGTTGGTCGAGACGCGGGTGTCTGGTACAACCCTGGACCCGCAGCGGCGGCGACGGATCGCCCCGCTGGCGCCCGGCGTCATGCCCCGTCACGGACGACCCATGAAACAGTTTGGCCGCGCAATGCGCATGGCGGCCCGCTACCCCGGGACCGTTGTCGCCGTTTGGATGACGTCGGTGCTCGTGGCGGTGCTGTGGGCGGGCAACCTCGCGGCTGTGTGGCCCATTGTCGACGCCGTCATGCACGGCGAGTCGATCCCCAGCTGGCTGGCTCGGGAGTCGGAGAGCAACCAACGGGTCCTCGCCGACCTCAAGTCGCAGCGCCTCGACGCCGCCCGCCGGATGTCGATTTCGGGGCCCGAAACGGCCGCCAAGCTAGCACGGGAGATCACCAGCCTCCGCACGCGCGAGCAGCTCACCCGCGCCGAGAACAATCGGCGGGAGTGGGTCCAGCCGATCGCGGAGCGCTGGCTCCCCGACACGCCCTTCGAGACGCTGGGCTTTGTCTGCGCGTTCGTCATGATCGGGACGCTCCTCAAGAACGTCTTCCGCATTTTCAATCAGTTGATGGTGTCGCGCCTCGGGTTCCTGATCGCGTTCGATATCCGCAAAGACTATTTCCGCCACCTCTTGCGGCTGGACCTGCGGGAGTTCACCGACCGCGGCCGCGGCGACCTGATGGCCCGCTGCACCAGCGACATCCACAACACCGGCTACGGCGTGCAAACCGTCTTCGGCCAGGCCATCTGCGAGCCGCTGAAGATGCTCGCCTGCACCATCGGCGCCGCGTGGTTCAGCTGGCGCCTGTTGCTGCTGGTGATGGTGGTTGCGCCGGTCGCCGTGCTGATGATCCGCTGGCTCGGCAAGTCACTCAAGCGCGCCAACCGCCGGGCGATGGAAGAACTGTCGGGGGTATACGAATCGCTCACCGAGACCCTCAGCGCCGTGCGGCTGATACGCTCGTTCGGTCGCGAACCGACCGAACGCGCCCGCTTTAACAAGGGGCTCAGGCAGTTCTACGGCCGGCAGATGCGGATCGCCATGTACGACTCGCTCACTAGCCCGCTGACCGAGAATGTCGGCGTCGCGATGGTGATTCTCGGCGCCATGTCGGGCGGCTATCTGGTGCTCAACCAGCAGACCAGCCTGTTCGGCATCCCGATCAGCGACACGCCGCTCACGCACGGGCAGATGACGGCGTTCTTCGCGATGCTCGCCGGCATGGGCGACCCCGCGCGGCGGCTGTCGGGCGTCTTCAACGTCATCCAGAGCGCGGTGGCGTCGAGCGAACGCGTCTTTGAAGTGCTCGACCGCGAGCCCTCCATTACCGATCCTGAGTCGCCCCAAAGAATCGCCGACACGTGGCGGACTTTGCGGTTCGAGAACGTCTCCTTCCAGTACAACAGCGAGGCCCTCACGCTCGAAGGCGTGGACCTGGAGATCCGCCGGGGAGAGACGATCGCCTTCGTCGGCCCCAACGGCTGCGGCAAGAGCACGCTCCTGTCGTTGCCGCCGCGGCTCTACGACCCCTGCGAGGGCGCCGTCTACTTGGGCGACGTCAACCTCCGCGACGCCCGACTCCGCGACATCCGCAAGCGGATCGGCATCGTCTCGCAGCAAGCGATGCTCCTGTCGGACACCATCGCCGAGAACATCGCCTACGGCCGCCCCGGCGCGACCCACGAAGAGATCGTCGAGGCAGCCAAGCAAGCCCACGCCCACACGTTCATCATGGAGCGGCTCGCCGACGGCTACGAGACGCACGTCGGCCCCGGCGGCGGCCGCTTGTCGGGCGGCCAGCGGCAGCGGATCGCCCTCGCACGGGCCATCCTCCGCGACCCAGAAATCCTGATCCTCGACGAGGCGACCAGCCAGATCGACATGGAGAGCGAGCAGCTGATCCAGCGGACGCTTGCCAAGTTCACCCGCGACCGCACGACGCTCCTGATCACGCACCGCCCGAGCACGCTGACGCTCGCCGATCGGATCGTCGTGATGGACCACGGCCGCATCATCGACGTCGGCACGGCCGACGAACTCGAAAGCCGGTGCGGCATGTTCCGCCGGCTATGCTGCTCGCCGCTGCTCGAGAGCGCCTGACGCGGGCGGGTGGTTGAGCGATTCGGTGTCGCACTTCGACAGCCGCTGCCGCGGCGCGTACGATACGGGTATGCAAACCCTCCCCCTCCACACGCAGCACGAGCGGCGGTTTTCGGCGAACCGCTTCGTCTACCCCGTCCTCAGCCGGCGGTCGGGCGGGGTGTCGGTGGGGGTGAATCTCAATCCCGACAAGGTCTGCAACTTCGACTGCGTCTATTGCCAAGTCGATCGGACCAGCCGCAGCGAGACCCGCTTCGTCGAGACCGATCAGTTGCTCGCCGAGCTGCGCGACGTGCTGCGGATCGTCGCGTCGGGCGAGCTCTACAAGACGCCCAAATTCGCCGACATTCCCGAGCCCCTGCGGCGCCTCAACGACATCGCCTTCAGCGGCGATGGCGAGCCGACCACCTTCAAAAACTTCGACGAGCTGATGCAGCTCGCGGCGGAGGTGAAGGCCGAGGTCGGCGCCGAGTTTCCCGCGGCTCGAGACGCGAAGATGGTGCTGATCACCAACGCGTCGATGTTCCACCGCCCGCACATCCAGAGCGGCCTAGCGATCCTCGACGCCAACAACGGCGAGGTCTGGGCGAAGCTCGACGCCGGCACCGAGGCCTACTTCCACACGATCGATCGCACGAAGATCCCCTTCCAGCAAGTCCTCGACAACTTAGCGTCGGCGTCGCGGGTGCGGCCGCTGGTGATCCAGTCACTCTTTATGCGATTGGCCGGCGAGCCGCCGACGGCGGAAGAGATCGACGCCTACTGCGATCGCCTCAATGAAACGACAGCCTGCGGCGGCGCGATCAAGCTCGTGCAGGTCTACACCGTCGCGCGTAAGCCGGCCGAGTCGATCGTCGGCGCGCTGACCGATGAAGAAGTCGATGCGATCCGCGATCGCGTGCGCCGTCGGACGGGGCTGCGTGCGGAGAGTTTTTATGGGACGAGCGGCTACTGATTCGCGGCGGTGAGTTCGGCTCGTACTTCCTTCGCGCCCTCGGCGATGCGGTTCTCCGCGTTCCATGCCGCATCGAAGCCGGGTAGCAAGAGTGACGCCAAAGTTTGCTGAGAAGTCAGTGTCGGACTCGGTCCACCGGGCCCCGGCTTAGCGAACTGCTGATGAGCAGCCGAGATGATCTGCTGGTATTCCGCGAGAACAGCGGGCCGCTCCCAGATCCGTACGGGCAACGGCATCGTCTGAAAGACTTCCAGAGAATGGGCCCGCTCCGTCTCCAACGCCCGACCGAAGCCGCTCCGGTCTTCCAAGCTCGCCATCGCCGCATCGAGCTGCGCAGCCTGATGGGCTGGCAGCGGCCCGCTCTGAACTACTTGCTTCATCAGGTCGATCGCGATCCCCTGGATCGCGCACGCCACCAAGCGGTTCACAATGACTGGCTCGTTCTCAAAAAGCTTGCCGAGTCGCGCGAGCGCTACCGCGGCTTGGGCGGCTTTGTCCTGGTCTCCGCTGAAGAGGGCGAACCTCCCCTCCAGCAGCAAAAGCCTCGCCGCCGATCGCGCTGTCGTCATCGTCGGCAGTTCGATAGTGTTGTGCATCTCGTCCGCCTGCAACAGCGAGACGTACTCGGGGCGAATGAGAACGGTGTGCAGCGCGGCGATCGTTTTCGCGTGCTCCTCGTACACCCGACGCACCTCGGCAATGCCTGAGTCGTCATGGGGCGCTTCCCCCAGGGCCTCGAGGGAATCCGCGGCCGCGTTGCCGCCCCGCTCGAGCGCCGAACTCAGGTCACGCAGCCCCGCGGCGACGTTTTGGGCGTCGGGAATCGGGTCCGCGACAAGGTCCGCATACGATACCGGCGCCCCCGAGGCGCGAAGTTGGGCGACCTTGAACTCCGAAGAGGCATACCACCAACCACCCAGCACCAGCAAAAGGGCCAGTAGGTTCAGTGGGACGAACCACCAGCGATGCCAACGGCGGATGCCAGTGAAGGGGGTCGCCATGGCCAGCTCCTCGAAGGGGAACGCGGAAGTCGCCTAGCCTTTCGCTCGGGGCGGCGTCATCTTGCCAGGCTTTTGCGAGAAACCCCGGCCCGGACTCGTGCCTGCTCCGCCACGTCGAGGCCCACCGCCGCGTCCCACGCGGCCAGCATGCGGCCGTACATCGGCCCCGGCTTGCCGGCGCCGATCGGCTCGCCGTCGCAGCGCACGACCGGCAGCAGGCAGATCGACGTGCTCGAGAGCCACGCCTCGTCGGCCGTGCGGAACTCTTCGGGCGTGATGTCGCGCTCAATGAACGGAACGCCCTCGCCCGCCGCCAGCTCGCGCAGCACCGCGACACTCACGCCCGGCAACACCTTCTCCATCCTTGGCGAGACGATCCCTTCGTTCTCGTTGTAGATAACCACGTTCGCCGTCGAGGCCTCGCCGACGTAGCCGTCCTGATCAAGCAGCAGCGCCCTCGCTCCCGGTTCGCGGCGGCGAGCTTCTTGGTCGGCCAAGTAGTAGTGCATCCGGCTGCGGCACTTCAGCTCGGCGGGCCAGCAGTTCTCAGGCGTCTGCCGGTGCTTGCTCGTCCACAAGCTCACCCCCGAGTCGTACTGGTGAGCCCAGTTAGGGAACTCAAGCGGGAAACCATGCACACAACGCGTCGGCTTGCCGCCAACGCCCGGCGTAGCGAAGGCCACGATCGCCCAGTCGTCGTCAACGCCATCGACGATCGCCGCGGCCCGCAGCGGCTCGTGGCGGCGCATGAACTCGGTGATCGCGGCGTCGAGCTCGTCGGCGACGGCCATATCGATCCCGACGATGTTTGCCGAACGGCGCAACCGCCGGACGTGTTCCGCCTGGCGCCAGATACGGCCACCGAAGGTCCGCAAGCGCTCGGTGATCGTCACCCCCAAGGCAAAGCCCGAATCGCCTACCGGGATCGCCAGGGCGCGGTCGTCAATCCACTGGCCGTTGAAGTAGGCCGCCCGTTCCGCCATTTTTCTACATCGCTAAGTTGCGTTCCTCTGTCTCTCGCATAGTACTCAACCGCTGTCGGAACGCTTTCACGCTCATGACACACGCCAGGGTCTGCAGAACGGAAACCGCTCAGTGGCCGGGGCCGGCCGAGCGATCCCACTGGCCAAGACAGACTATAACGCCGGCGACGGTCCACTGCAGCGGGTGGTTACTGGTCTTGCGGTCGACCTACATGGTGGGCTAACGACCCTGTTCACCGGGCCGCGGCAAACGCCATTAATTTTGAAACCTCGCGGCCCGCGGCTCCGCGTGCAACGGTCAGGGCCAGCGCCCATTAAGTCGTTTGCAGGGCAAGTACTTGGGCGAGGAAGTCGACGTTCCAGCCGGCGATTCGTTGCTTGCTCTTGAGGCTATGCTTGGACGGATGCTGCTTGAGCAGGCCAATTGCTAGCCGCCTCAG
>JBGSJY010000363.1:0-3404 GCA_041741515.1 Pirellulales bacterium
GCCGCGGCTGCTGCTGAGCCGGGCCGAGGAACGGGTCTTCGGCATCCTCGAATCGAAGGGGCACGGCCAGGTCATCGAGCTCCGCGACGTGCTGACGGAGTCGATCGCCCGGATCGACGCGCGGATGAAGAACGAGCACGCCTTCGGCGGCATCGAGACGGGTTTCGACGACTTTGATGAGATGACGGGCGGGCTGCACGGCTCGCAGCTAATCATCCTGGCGGCCCGGCCGTCGATGGGCAAAACGGCGCTGGCGATGAACATCGTCGAGCACGTCGCGATCAACTGCCAGCACCCGACGCTCTTCGTGAGCCTCGAGATGGCGGCGCTCGAGCTGGGCGACCGGCTGCTGTGCTCTCGCGCGCACGTCAGCGGACACCGCGTGCGCACCGGGCAGATCAAGGTCGAGGAGAGCCAGAAGCTGATCCGCACCGCGGCGGAAATCAGCACGGCGCCGTTGTTCATTGACGACTCGCCGACCCGCACGATGACAGAGATCTCCGCGGCGGCGCGGCGGCTGAAGCGACGCGAAGCCGGCCTAGGGCTGATCGTCATCGACTACCTGCAGCTGATCGACCCGGACAACTCCCGCGACCCCCGGCAGGAGCAGGTTGCGAAGATCGCCCGGCGACTGAAGGGCTTGGCGCGTGAGCTCGATGTGCCGGTGCTCTGCCTGGCGCAGCTCAACCGCCAGACCGAGGCCTCGCGCGACAACAAGCCGCAGCTCTCGAACCTGCGGGAGTCGGGCGCCATCGAACAAGACGCCGACGTGGTGATGTTCATCCACCGCGAAGAGTACTACGCCACCAACGAAGAGGACCGCGAACGGCTCCGCGGCGAGGCGGAGCTGATCATCCGCAAGCAGCGCGCCGGCCCGGTCGGCGACGTGAAGCTCACCTGGCTGCACGACTTCACCCGGTTCACCAACCGTGCGCCGCAGCAGTACGACGAGTTCTCCGGCGGCTACGGAGGCGGCGATTCGTTCGGCTAGCTAGCTCCTGTCCGCCGGATTCCAGTATTCGCGCCATGACGGACGCGAAGGACACGACGGCCAACCTACGGGACTAAGTTTGCCCCGCTAAGTTGGCCGTCGTGCTCGTCGCGTCCGTCGTGGTGAATTCTTCTTGCTAGCAGTGCGGGCGTGTGTCGCGGGGGGATTGGCTAGGGCGGGGGCAAAACTTTGCCCCGATCGGCTCGGGGGCCGCCATCGGTCTTGTGGTGAGCCCCCTCATTTCCTAGTTCTACGCGGCCCTCTCCCCCGTCGGAGGGCACGAGCCGGTTGCGCCCCCGTGCGCCGGCAAGGAATCCAGCGCTCAACCGACCCCGATACGCCCTCAATGCCGCAAGCCCAACGAAGCCCCGTGAACCGGCCTTCCGTCGTGCGCCTCGGCGCTGGACGCCGAACCGGCCGGTGGACGGTGGCGGTTGCCTTCCTGCTGGTCGGGCCGACTGCGCCCGCTATGGCGCAGGGGATCGGCGACCCGTTCAACAACACTTCGCCCGCCGCGCGGCCGCCCATGCCGGGCGAGAACGCGCAGCGTCGGTCGAGCACGGGCCTGAGCGAGTTCGCGACCGACGAGATCGTGGCCGAGATCCAGGTGCGTGGCAACCAGACGGTCCCCGCGTCGCGGATCCTAGGCCAGATGCAGACCCGCGTGGGCCGGCCGTTCGACCCGCGCGCGCTGGCGGCCGACATCAAGAAGCTCGCTTCGCTGCCGTACTTCGTCACGGTCCGCCCGCTGCACAAGTCGACCGAGGCGGGACGCGTCATCGTGCTGGAGGTGGTCGAGCGGCGGACGCTCCGCTACGTCGAGTACCTCGGCAACAAGTCGATTAAGGAGAAGAAGCTCGCCGAGGCGACCGGCCTGTCGGTCGGCGGCGCGGTCGATCCCTATGCGGTCGAAGAGGGCAAGCAGAAGATCACCGCGCTGTACCGCGACAACGGCTACAACCGCGTCCATGTCGAGATCGTCGAGGGCGCCGGAACGACCGACCAGGGCGTCACCTACAGCATCGACGAGGGCCCCTGCGAGCGGATCTGGAGTGTCGAGTTCGACGGCAACGAGTTCGCGTCGGACGGCCAGCTTAAGAACAAGGTTGCTTCAAAGCCCGGGATCGTCTGGCCGCTGGGGAGCAAGCTCAAGCGCGAGGTCCTCGATGCGGACGTCGAAAAGCTCACCGACTATTACCGCTCGTTCGGCTACTTCCGCGCGAAGGTCGGGCGGACCGTCGAGCTGAGCGACGACGGCTCGTGGGCCACCATTCACTTTGTGATCAACGAGGGGCCGCGTTACTCGATCCGCAACGTGACGCTCAACGGCGTCGAGCTGTTCGAGCCCTCGTCGGTCCGGTCGGGCCTGAAGCTCATGGACGGCAGCCCCTTCGAGCGTTCGGTCCAGCAGGTCGATGTGCAGTGGCTACGCGACCTCTACGGCAGCCGCGGCTACATCTACGCCGACATCCAGGCCGAGATGCTGTTCCTCGAAGAGCCGGGCAAGATCGACCTGGTTTACAAAGTCGAAGAGGGCGAGCAATGGCGGGTGGGGCGCATCTTGGTGAACATCAAGGGCGAGGACTCGCACACACGTCTGCCCGTGGCGATCAACCGGATGGGACTACGGCCGGGCGATATCCTCGACACCCGCAAGCTCCGCGACAGCGAGCGGCGCCTCGGCGCGGCGGGCGTCTTCAACCGCAATCCGATGCAGGGCGTCGTGCCGTCGATCACGCCGCAGGTCTCCGAAGGCACCAAGACCTGGCTCGCCGCGGAAAAGAAGGCCGAAGAGCAAGACCGCAAGGGCGTATTCCGGGGGCAGGGACCGGAGTCTTCGGGCGGGTCGCCTTGGACGAGTTACAAACTGCCGGCCTCGTCGGTCTATCAAGTCATTGAGCCGGCTCCCGCTGGCGAGAGTTACGCCGTGGCGAAAGAAGCGACGACCGGGCCGGCGCCCGTCGCAACGCTCGAGGCGGAGGTCTACCGCGGCCAGAGCCCGTCAAACAGTTACCCAACGTCGTACCCGGCAACGTCGTACCCCGCGACCTCGTACCCCGCGACGGGCCCGTCGGTCTACCAAGTCGAGCAGTCCATCGCGAACACGCCCGAGGAGGCCCTGTCGCGTAGCGGGACGGTGTACGCCGACCAGGGACAGGCCGCGGGGAATGTCTTCGGCGCGTCGACGGCGCCCGACGCTCATTACAATCCTTCTCCCGCTGCCTATCCCACCGCCACGCCGGCGAATGGCTACGGCGCCGCGGTACAGCCGATGGGCGTCGTCAACGGTCCCGCCGTTGTCGCGCCGACGCAGTTCTCCCAGAGCTATCCGACGACGCCCGGCTATCCGTCGTCGGCAGAAACGCTGCCGCCGCCCGCGGGCTACGCGCCGGCGCCGACGGCTCCGGCGGCC
>JBGSJY010000364.1:0-7445 GCA_041741515.1 Pirellulales bacterium
CCCCCCCGAGGCACGCGCCGCGGGAGAGAGGCCAGGCTCAGGAGCCGGTGCGAGAAGTGGCGGCCTGTCCCCCAGCCGCCTGTGTCCAAGCATTCGGTTCGCGCGGGTGAAAGTCAACGTCGTCTGCGGGCAATCGCGTCGATCGGCGCCGCGCGAGAGGCAACGCGGCGCGATAACATAAAGGGGGTAAGTTGGGCGCCACCCGCGAGAGGTGGCGGCCGATGCTGCCCTCTCCGAGTGTTCGCGACACCCACACGCCGAGATCGTGCTCCCCCAATGCCCGCTCCCGTTGCAACCCGTGAGCCCACCGCGCCCAAGACCGACACAGCGGTGGAGGATCGCTCGGACGTCGTTTGCGTCATCGGCGCCGGCACGTCGGGCCTCGCGATGGTGAAGAACCTCCGACAGGCGGGCTTCAAGGTCGATTGCCTCGAGCGCGAGGCGGACCTCGGCGGCAATTGGAACATTGCGCTGCCGTCGAGCCGCGTGATGGCGTCGACGCATCTTATCTCGTCGAAGCGGCTAACGGAGTACCTCGACCACCCGATGCCATCGGACTGGCCCGAGTACCCGAGCCAACGTCTGGTGCTTGACTACCTGCGCAGCTACGCAGACCGCTTCGTGCTGCGCGACGACATCGAGTTCGGCGCCGGAGTCCGCCGAGCGACTCGCTGGGAGGGGCAGGGGGGTGGCTGGCTCATCGAGCTCGAGTCGGACCAGCGCCGCCGCTACGGCCGTCTGGTGATCGCCAATGGGCACAACTGGGACCACTCGTTCCCGGCCTGGAGCGGCCGCAGCGACGAACCCTCCCTCTTTGCAGGGGTCGAGCTCCACTCCGGCGAGTACAAGACGCCCGACGTGGTCGCCGGCAAGCGGGTGCTCGTCGTCGGCGGCGGCAACAGCGGCTGCGACATCGCCGCGGAGTGCTCGCAGCACGCCGCCGTGACGCGGCTGTCACTCCGAAGGGGCTACCACTTCTTGCCGAAGTTCTACCGCGGCCTGCCGATCGACGCGGTCGGGGAGAAGCTCCTGCGGTGGCGGCTGCCGATCGGCCTGCGCCGCGTGCTAGCACGGGCGATTGTCTTTCTCGTGCAGGGGCCGCGACTGGGAACGGGGCTGCCGCGGCCCGACCACCGGCTCTTCGAGACCCACCCGACGATCAACTCGCAGCTGATCTACCAGCTCCGCCACGGCGACCTCGAAGTGCGGCCCGACGTCCAGCGGCTCACGCCGACGGGCGTCCGCTATGTCGATGGCCGTGAAGAGGCGTTTGACGTCATCATCTCGGCGACGGGTTACCGGCTCTCGTTCCCCTTCATCGACAACGCCGAGCTGAACTGGCGCGACGGCCGGCCGCGGCTCTACCTGAACGTGTTCCATCCCGAGCGGGACGACCTCTTCGTGCTCGGCATGATCCAGCCCGACAGCGGGCAGTGGGGGCTCGTGGATCGCCAGGCGCGCTTAGTGACGCAGTACCTGCAGGCGAGGGAGGCGGCCACGAGCGCTTTTAACTCGTTCCGCCAGCGGCAGCGCCGCGCCGACGACGCCGGTCCGGTCCGCTACCTCGACTCGCAGCGTCATCTTTTGGAGGTGGAGCACTTCAGCTACGGCAGAAGGCTCGACCGCGAATGGCGGCGGTTGCGTAAAGGCGTTCGGCAATTAGCTGCGAGCCGGGAGCGTCAGCGACCGGAGTGACGTTGGCGCCCGGTCCACTCCGGTCGTTAGCGATCCCGGCTCGCCTGCTACGAAGCGATCGCAATCACCATTCCGTCGTGACCGTACTCTGCGGACGGAAAAATCGCCCGCGCCTCCGCCAGCGCCCGCGCCTCATCCGCTTCGCTCGCCCGCGGGTTGAGATGCATCAGCACCAGCCGTTTCGCCCCCGCGGCGATGGCGGTCCGCGCCGCAGCGGCGGCCGTGCAGTGGCCCGAGTCGTGCGCCAGCTGCTCGCACGACGAGTCGAAGTAGGCCTCGTGCAACAGCAGGTCCACGCCGCGGATCACCTCGACCGCCTCCGGACCGATCGGACGGGTGTCGGTGACATAGGCGACCGACTTGCCGAAGGCGTCGATCCTCAGCCCGATCGAGCCGCCCGGATGATCGAGCGCGAACGATGTCAGCTGCGCGCCGCTGGCGAGCGTCAGCGATTTGCCGATCGTCTCGTAGCTCGTGACGGGCGAGATCGGAAACAATGCCGGCGCCAACAGGTGGTCTCGCACCGCGGCGAGTGTGTCGGGTGTCGCGTGGACGACGGTCTCGACCGGCTCGCTGCCGCGATGGAGCCAGAACAGGTAGGTCAGGCCGACGATGTGGTCGATGTGCCCGTGCGTGAGGACCACGTCGAGACGATTGGAGGTGAGCGCCTCGGCGCGCTGGTGGAGTCGGAAGGCCCCGGTGCCCGCGTCGAGCACGAGACCCAGTGCGGGCAAGTAGACGCACGCCGTGTGGCGTCGTTCGGTCGGGTGATACCCGCCCGAGCCGAGCAGCTCGACTTGCAGTTCCGAGCGGATTGGGGCGGCTGGCGCGGTCATGCGGCGGGCGTGGCTGGCCCGCTTGGCGGCTAGCGGGCTATGTTTAACGGACTTGGTCGGCGATCAAAGTCGCCGAAAACTAGCAGAATCGCCGTGGATGGTTCAATGAAGGCTTGCAGGCTCGCCGGCTGGTTATCGCTCGTCGCTGGCGCCATCGCCGTCGCCGGGTGCGTCCCCGAAGTCCCCAAGCAGGTGGTCGTCTATACGGCGATCGACAAGGAGATCGCTCTGCCTATCTTCGGCGCCTTCACCCGGCAAACCGGCGTGGAGGTCGTCGCCCACTATGGCACGGATGCGCCCGGCGCAGCGGGTCTCCCCGCCGTCATTATGGCTGAGCGCGGCCAGCCCCGCGCGGACGTCTTCTGGAATGACGAGCTGCTCCAAACCCTGCGACTGAAACAGGAAGGGCTGCTCCGCGTCCAACCCTTGGCGGCCGACGCCAAATACGACCCCCGATACCGTTCGGCCGACCACGACTGGTGGGGATTCGCCGCCCGGGCGCGGGTGCTAATTGTTAATACGAACCTCGTGAAGGAGCCCCGTTGGCCCGGCTCGATCGAGGACCTCACCGATCCGCAATGGTATGACCAAGCGGGGATCGCCAACCCGCTCACCGGAACCAGCGCGACCCATGCCGCTTGTTTGTTCAGCGTCTGGGGCGATGAGAAAGCCCAGAAGTTCTTCACCGGCGTGAAGAAGAACTGTCGGATCGTTTCCGACGGCAAGCGGGTCGCCCAGGACGTGGCCCGCGGCGCCCTGGCGTTCGGGCTCACCAATTCGGACGACGCGATGATCGCGAAAGAGAACGGCGCGCCGGTGGAGATCATCTATCCTGACCAGCCGAAGGGTCCCGACCAGCCGAAGGGGCCCGAGGAGAACAGGGAGGGGGGGGCCGACGCGCTCGGCACGCTCTTCATCCCCAACACGGTCGCGCTTATCGAGGGCTCGCCCAATCCCAAAGCGGGCCACGCCATGGCCGAGTTCCTGCTCACCTCGCTGGTCGAATGCCGGCTGGTGATCGGCCCCACCGCCCAGATCCCCCTCAGCCGCGACAGCAAGTCCGACAACGCCTGCCGCTGTCGCGTCCAAACGCCCGACGACGTCAAGCCGATGGCCGTCGACTGGAACGCCGCCGCCACGGGCTGGGATGACGCATCAAAGTGGTTGTCGCGGGAGTTCGGGGCGGCTCAATAAGGTTTCAACAAACACATAGCCCCCGGTCGATGACCGGGGGCTAAATGCGGTGGAACTCTATCAACGGGGTTGGCGATTACAGCCCGCGACGGTGCTTCGTCCGGCCACGACGCCCAAAGGGCGCGGGCTTCGCCACAGCGGGTTCGGCGGGGGTCTCGACGGCTTCGTCCGACTCGTCGCCGAGGGCCGCCTCATTGGCGGCGGCTGCCTGCGCCCCGGCGCCAAAAAACTGGATGGCCGCGGCGGCCCGCTTCTGGGCAGGCCGTGCGGCCTCGAATCCCTCGATCTTGTCCTCGATCAACACCTTGTTGATGAGCATCTCGATGCGGGTGAGCTCTTCGCCCTCTTCACGCGTGACAAACGTGTAGGCGACGCCGTCACGCCCCATCCGACCGGTGCGGCCGACGCGGTGGACGTAGTCGTCCGACGACTGCGGGATGTCGTAGTTGATGATGTGCGAGATGCTGGTAACGTCGATGCCGCGGCCGACCACGTCGGTCGCCACGAGGAGGGTGATCTCCTCGGCGCGGAACGCCTTCATGACGCTGTCGCGGGCGCCCTGCGGCAGGTCGCCGTGGATACAGCCGATCCCCTTGCGCTTCTTGCTCAGCCGCTCGTGGATCTTGTCGCAGCCGCGCTTGGTGCGGCAGAAGACGATCGTCTGCGAGGGCTTCTCGCGTTCTAAGAGGCGATTGAGCAGGTCGAACTTGCGATCGCCGTCGACCGTGAAGAAGTGCTGCTCGATGGTGTCGACCGACTTACTCTTGGGCGAGAAGTCGAGCATCGTCGGCTCTTGCATGTAGCGCTCGGCGAGCCGCTTGACGGGCGGCGCGACCGTGGCCGACAGGAGCAGCGTCTGCCGGCTGGCGGGGCACTGGCGGAGGATCTTCTCGATGTCGGGGCGGAAACCGATGTCGAGCATCCGGTCCGCCTCGTCGAGAACGACGATCCGCAGCGACGCGAGGTCGATCGTCCGCCGGCCGATGTGGTCGAGCACCCGACCCGGCGTGCCGATCACGACGTCCGCGCCGCGCTCGAGCTTGGCGATCTGCGCCTTGATCGGCTTGCCTCCGTAAACCGCGACGCACCGCGCCTTGCGGTCGCCTGCCAGGCGTTGGAACTCGCCGGTGACCTGGACCGCCAGCTCGCGCGTCGGCACGAGGACGATTGCCTGCGGCGCGGCGCCTTTGCCCCGGTCTTCCATCGTTTCGAGGATGGGGATCGCGAACGACGCCGTCTTGCCGGTGCCGGTCCGCGCCTGGCCGAGCACATCGCGGCCGCTGAGGGCGACCGGGATCACTCCCGCCTGAACCGGCGAGGGCGTTTCGTAGCCGATCGACGCGAGCGTCTTGAGCATCGACTCCGAGAGGCCCAGCTCGTCAAACCCGACGGTGACGGTGGATTCGATGGCGTTGGGGTTGACTTCGAAGGTTTCTTCGTCGGTGAGTGTGTCTTCCAATTGAGCTATCGCCACGGGCTGCTGCTATGCGGGGAGGGGTTCATGCGCGGGGGCGACTGCTGCCGGCCGCGGGGGCCGGCGCCAGTCGGTGGGCGCTACGAGTGGGGGGGAGGGTTCTGCGTCCAACCACCGCCCCACGTCGGAGAACCGCGCCCGACGCCAGAAAGGCCCAGGCAACGCAATCCACTAGAGCGGCAACCTACAAAACTCACGCTCAAAAAGCCTTTGCAAGCCTTCTAAGTGATTAAATAATAATCACTAAAGGCGTGCGAAGCAACGCCGCAAGGGCTGACGCCCCGGGTTAGGGGGCGGAGGGGAGGTGATGCCCGGGCAAGAGACGGCTTGAGGCTTGAGACCGCTGGCGCTAGTGAGGCCAGAGGGTTGGCATCCCAACCCGTCATCGGGAGGCGGCGCGAGCCCTCAGGTCTCAAGCCTCACAAGCCTCAGCGGTCTCACCCCTCGTCTCTCGCGTCAGCGAAAGCTCGTCCCTCGCGTCAGCGAAACACAGCCGGCCGAGGGCCCACGAGGGGACCCCCGGCCGGGCCGGTCGATTCGTCCTTGAAAATCGCAGCGACGCCTCCGCGCCGCTTCGATCGATTTTCTCTTTGCCGCGATTAAACCTTGCCGCGACTAAGCCTTCTTCGCGGTCGTCGGCTTCTTGGTGGCGGCCTTCTTCTTGGTCGACTTCTTGGCGGCCTTCTTCTTCGGAGCGGCCTTCTTAGCGGCCTTCTTCTTGGTCGACTTCTTAGCGGCCTTCTTCTTCGGAGCGGCCTTCTTGGCGGCCTTCTTCTTGGTCGACTTCTTGGCGGCCTTCTTCGGCGCGGCCTTCTTGGCGACCTTCTTCTTCGCGGTCTTCTTAGGAGCAGCCATCGTTCGTATTAACTCCATCCCTGGCGGCGCCCAGTGGGTACTACGCCGCGCCCTCCGGGCGCGCTCTCAGTAATTGAGGGGGCGGCGTCTTCCATGTTGTCGGCGGACGACGTGAATTGCTTCACAGCCGTAGACCGCCAGGTCTGCGCGCATTCAATCAATTGCCCTTACTACTCGTCAAGATGAATTGCAGCAATTCTACCACCGCGGGCAAGGCTAGCGACGTTGGAAGAGGCTCGAGGCGAGAGGCTAGAGGCTAGGGGAAGCGCGCGGCTCGCCGCTTAGCGCTGGGCCCATTCGACGAGCGTGTGCATCTCATCAACGAACGCGCGCGGCGTGGCGCCCAAGGGGCTCTTGAAGAACGCCGCCAACGCGCCGATCGCGCCCTTCTCTTTGCGCCGCAGCGCGAGGTCCATCAGCCTCACCAGGTCGATCACCAGCGGCGCCGCCAGCGCCGAGTCACAGCCCTGCCAAGTGAACTGCAGCGTCATCGGAACCCCTAGAAAACCGCGGAAATGCACGTGATCCCACGCCGTCTTCCAGTCGCCGAGGCTGTCGATCGACTCAATCGAAACGTGGCTCTGCGGCGCCTCGCCAAGCAGCGCCGCGAGCAGTTGCTCCTTGCTCTGGACCTTCGCCTTCTTATGCTCGGCGTCGGCCAGCACGGCGCCGTCGCGGTTGCCTAACAGGTTGTGTCCGACCCAACTATCGACGTGCAGGTGACGCGCCGCAAACATCGGCGCGAGGGTCGACTTGAGGAGCGTCTCGCCGGTCTTCCCATCAGCGCCGCAATGAGGCAGTCCGGCCGAAAAAAATATTTTCTCAATCGCCTGACAATTCGCTCCACGGGACGGCGTGAAGTTCACCAATGCCGCGCCCGCCTCGATCGCGCCCAGCGCGTAAAGCGAACTCGCGCGCAGCGGACAACTCAACCCGTCATCAATCAACGGGTCGTCGAGTAGCGCGTCGAACGCGGCGGGATCGGTCGGCAAGGCGGCGTCATCGACCGGCGGTTCGGTCGAGGCGACGAGCACCACGACGACGCGATTCAAGTCGTGCGCGGCGCGGAACGCGCGGAGGTCGTTGGCTATTTCTTGAACAGCCTCGCGCGGCGTCGAGCAGGGGACGACGTGGGAGGGATCGGCGAAGGATTCGATCGCCTTGCCGCTCCGCACGAGCACCCCAGGACGGATGCTAGCATCGATCGCCGCCAACTCGTCCGCGTAGCGTTCCGCCGCCCCAGCCGGCAAAACGCGCCCCTTTTCGAGCTCCCGAGCCGCCTCGACGAGCGTGCCGCGGCGGATCTCATGCCCCCCCAGGACCATCTGGTCCCAACCGGGCAGGTCCACGCCCGCCAGCGCCGCGGTCTCGGTCACCAGCCCGTAAGCCGG
>JBGSJY010000365.1:0-4957 GCA_041741515.1 Pirellulales bacterium
GGCCCCAGTGGCGGCTGCGTCCAAGCCCCCAGCAGCAGTTCGATCTCCCGTTGCCGAATCCACGCCCCCGCCGAGCCGCGTCCTGCTGGTGGGCGCCCCGCTCGCCGCCGCGGTAGTGATGGTTGGCCTCTTTTGGCTGATCCTACGGGGCGGTGTTGCCTGAAGTTGTCGTCTAGCCCGACCCGGCTGGATTGGGGGCGAACCCCGACGGGCTGGCGCCGTAAGATAGGGAGTCCGCGACCAAGCTAACGGTCTGTACTTAACGGGCTGACGCACTTCGGCGACGAAGTCGCCTTGGTCCCCCTCCTTCTTCAGAGGGAGGGGCTAGGGGAGGGTGTTGAAGCGGGTACCCGGCTCACCCCCTCCCCTAGCCCCTCCCCCTCAAGGGGGCGGGGGATTAATGGCGACTGCGTCGCCTCGGAGCGTCAAACGCCAAAGGCCCTACTGCGAAACAAGCGCCGCCATGTCCGCCACGACCATGACCCAGTTCGACGCCCCGCCCGCCGCGGAAGAGCCGCTGGAGTACCGCTCGGTCCACACCTTTGCGGTGCTCGGCTTGCTGATAGGGCTGGTCTCAGTTGTCGTGTTGTTCGTGGCCCGCGTGAGCCTCGAATCGACGGTCCTATTGGCGCCGATCCCGCTCGCGGGGATCGTCATCTCGATCCTCGCGCTGCGGGGCATCCAGGCCGCGCCCGACCTCTACACGGGGAGGCCCCTCGCCCAAGCGGGCGCCGTTCTGTCGGCGCTGTTCCTCGTGACGGGGCTCGGTTACGCCGGCTATGTCTACGCGACCGAGGTCCCCGACGGCTACGCCCGCACCTCCTTCATCGAGATGAAGCCGACCGAGGCTGACACGGTGAACGGCGATTACATCCCGCCTGAGGTGGCGGAGTACATCCAGAAGGGAGAGCCGATCTTCATCAAGGGCTTCATCCGGCCCGACTCGATCAAGTTCAAGCAAAACCTGAACAACTTCCTGTTGGTTCGCGACAACCAGCAGTGCTGCTTCGGCGACCTCTCCAAGGTGATGTACTTCGACCAGATCCAGGTGAATCTCGGCACGGGGCTTACGACCGACTACCACAGCGGCGTCTTCCGCCTCGGCGGCAAGCTCAAGGTGGCCCCGGGCGACCCCCGCGTCGGCACGCCGCTGACCTACGAACTCGACGCCGACTTTATCAAGCCGTGAACGCGGCGCGGTGCGCTGGAGGCGCCTTGGGAATGGGACGCGTGGGCAGGTTCAAAGTGGGAAGTCGGAAGTTGGAAGTGGGAAAGGGAATCGCCATCGGCCTCCGACTTCCCACTTCCCACTTCCCATTTCTGCCCCTCGCTACGATCGCCCTTCTCGTTGGGTGTGAAACCGCCCCACCACCCCCAACGGCGCCGCCAATCGCGCAGGCGCCCACGCCGAAAGAATCCGCTCCCGCGCGGGTACAGGACCAGACCTTCGACGACATCAAGTTCGACATCGAGCCCGACGCGCCGTTCGATCGCTCGATGCTCACCGACAAAGTCCGCGAGCTCGACGGCGAGCGCATTCGCATCCGCGGCTATATCTTGCCGACCGCCCAGCGACGCGGCATCAAGCAGTTCGTCCTCATGCGGGACAACCAGGAGTGCTGCTTCGGGCCCGGCGCGGCGCTCTACGACTGCATCCTCGTAACGATGGAGGGGGACAAGTCCGCCGAGTTCTCGATGCGCCCCGTCGCGGTCGAGGGCGAGTTCAAGGTCGAGGAGTTCTACGGCCCCGACGACAAACCGCTGGCGATCTACCGCATGGCGGGCGAAGCAGTCGAGTAACGGAGGCGCTACGACGGATTTCCGTCGTTCCCCAGCCCCAGTTTGTTGAACCAATTGCGGCGCCCTTCGCCGGGGGCCAGCCCGCCGCCACCCGATGACCGCTGGGTCTCCAGTTCCAACTGCCGCTCGGCTAGCTCCGACTGCGCCCGCGCGATCTTGGCGCGTTCGACGGACAGCTCGAGCTCGGCCGAGCGGATCTTCTCGCGCCATTCTTCCTCGAGCTGCGCGATCCGTTGCCGCTCGACGCGGATGACCGCGTCGTTGTCGAGCAGCGCGGGGTCTCCCTGATCCGCGGCTATTGGGGCGTCGGACGCACTGGCGAGTTGCTCCCGAAGACGCTGGATCTCGGCGTCCTTCTCAGCGACGACCGCGTCGGTGATCTGGATCGTGCCGGCGATCGAGGCCCGCTCTTCCTGCCGCGGCGCGCTGGAGTCGCCCGACTCTCCCTCGCTCTCGAGCGCGGCGAGCAAGCGCCGCTTCTGCGATTCCCAGTCGTCGCCGCCCGCGTCGGGGAGCGGCTGGCCGGACCCGCTGGCGAGCCGCTCGCGCAGCTCCGCGTTCTCGGTCTTCAGCTCCCGCAGGTCCTCGACCGCCATCTGGAATCGGGCGTGCAGGTCTTCCATCTCCTGGGCCGGGTCCGCGAACTCGTTGGCCTCCTCGAGCCTTCGCGCCAGGTCGTCGCGTTCTTGCCGCAAACGCTCCAACTCCTCGGCATGGTCGTACTCGGGCGAGGGCCGACTGGCGAGCTCTCCTTCGAGGTCCGCCACCCGTGCGCGGTGCGACTGGAGGTCCGCCAGCGCCATCTCGAATTTTTCGCGCAGCGTTTCGAGTTCGTCGCGGGCCGCCGCGGCCTCCGTCAGAGACCGCTTCAGCTCTTGGTGCTCGGCGTTGAGGAGACTCAGTTGCTGCTGCGTATCGGCGAGTTCGCTCTCCGCTGCGATCCGCGCGTCGGTCGCCTGCTGAACCTGCGAGAGGAGTTCGCCGCTCGAAGGACCGGCCTCCCGCTCGCGCTGCAAGCTCTGGGCCTGCTGGACCAATCGCTGCTCGATGGAGGAAAGTTCGGCCTCGATCTCCTTGCGGACGTTCTCCCACTCGTCACGCTCGGCTTGCCAAGCCAGCCGCTCGCCCGCGAGCTTGTCGCGATCGGCCTGGATCGCGGCGAGCTGCTGCTGGATCTCCTGTCGCTCGACGCTGGTCGCGGCCTCGTGCTGGCGGGCGACGTCGATGGACAGCTCCTCGGCGATCTGGGCCGCCAGCTCTTCGACGAGCTGCGTCGCCCGGGTACCGATCGCGCTGACCTCCGCCTGACGCGTGACGACGGCCGCCCGCAGGCCCTCACGGAGCTGCTCGAGGGCGTCTCGCGCGCATTCCGTCGTCTGACGGAGGGCATCGGCGGCGGGGCCACGGGGGTCCATCGCTTCGGGGGGGTCGTTCGGTGATGCAGTCGGGTAGTCGGCGCGGATCGAGGGCGGTCCACGGGTATATAGGTCGCAGCCCGCGGCGCGGCCACGCACTCTCGACAGGCGTTCCGAAGAATCCGGTTTTGCGGACAAGGCATCGCCCAAGCGGGTGGTCGCCCGCGGGGTTTCGTGGCCCCGCCTCAATCCTATGTCACGCCGTTGGATGGCGCCGAAGGCCCCACACGCGGCGGGCGACGCGTCGGACTGATGGGCCTACGGCGCCAGCCTACGCCGTTGAAATCGTTATCACCCGGCAAGAACGATTGGGTTGACGACCTGCTCCGGCGTTCGCCCCTCGACGAAATCGACCGCCTGCCGGGCGACGCGGGTGCGCAGCTCGGTGGTCGCCTCCGTTGAGACGAACGCCGTGTGCGGCGTGACGATCACCCGGGGATCGTTGTAGGGGGCCTGCGAAAGGTCGGGAGGCTCGCGGTCCTGAACGTCGAGCGCCGCCCCGGCGAGGGCGCCCGCCTCGAGCGCGTCCGCCAATGCCGGATGGTCCAGCAGCCCGCCACGCGAGGTGTTCACCAAGAACGCCGAGGGCTTCATCTGTCGTAGCGTGCGCGCGTTCATCAAGTGGCGAGTTTCGTCCGTCAGAGGGCAGTTGAGCGAGACGTAGTCGCTCTGCTTCAGAAGCTCGTCGAACGAGACCCACTCGACCCCCTCGGGCGTCTGCCGCGAGCGGTTCGTGCCGATGACCCGCATGCCGACCGCGCGGGCTTTGTTGGCGAGCAGCGTGCCCGTGCGCCCCAGGCCGATAACGCCAAGCGTCTTCCCGCCGATGCGTTCGATCGGCAACGAGTCGACGAGGCTGTACTCGCCGCGCTTGGTGGCGAGGTGCCCGTCGGCGATCTTCCGCCCTAGCGCAAAGATCAGCGCGAGCGCGTGCTCGGCGACCTCTTCGATGCAATAGTCAGGGACGTTCGTGACGAGGACGCCCTTCTTCGTCGCGTGGGCCACGTCGATGTTGTCGAGGCCGATCCCCGTCCGGCAGATGTGCCGGCAGTTGGGCGCCGCGTCGATGACCCGCGCCGTGACCGGCGCCCAGCAGGTGAGGATCACGTCGGCGTCACCCACGTGCGCGGCGAGGGTCGCTTCGGCGTTGTCGGGTGACACGTCGATTGAGCACCCCGCCTCGGCAAGGATCGCCCGCTCGATCTCGATATCCGGCCAAGGCCAGTCCGTATAAAACGCGCGCGGCACCGTCTCTTCCTTCCTGCTTTACTTTAATTTAGCCACAGATGAACACAGATAGACACAGATGAAAAATTGGAAACGAAAACCCTCATCGGCGCTCATCCGTGTCCATCAGCGGCTACTTCAATTGCAGCGCATTGCGGATCGCCATTCCCCCGACGAGAGGTTCGCCGCAGGCGTGGTTCTGGCAGACGTAGAGCGTCGCCTCGCCGTTGATCGACGACTTGCCTGCGAACGCCGATTCCATCAGCGGCGTCGGCTTGCACGGGCCGATCCGGCCGGCGAGCACCGCACACGGCACGGGCCGGCGCCGCAACTGACCGACGATCTCGGTCGCGTCGGGGCCGATCCCTAGCAGCACCAGCTCCTGCGTCGGCCCAATCAACAGATCGAGCGCCGTGAGCATCTGCCCCATGGCCGTCGGCGCCCGCTCCATCAGCGGCGCGGCGGCGGCGAGCGTACGGTGCGCGGCGTCGAGGTACTTCGTGACGCCCGTCAGC
>JBGSJY010000366.1:0-1900 GCA_041741515.1 Pirellulales bacterium
GCCTTCCTCGCCGACGACGAGTCCGGCGCGTACGAGCGCGTCGTCGAGCGGCTGCTCGCCTCGCCGCACTACGGCGAGCACTGGGGCCTCAAGTGGCTCGACGCCGCCCGCTACTCCGACTCCGACGGCTACGAGAAGGACAAACGGCGGCCCAACTGGTTCTACCGCGACTGGGTCGTCAACGCGGTCAACGCCGACAAGCCCTACGACGAATTCCTCATCGAACAATTCGCGGGCGATTTGCTGCCGGACGCGGGGCAGGACCAGCGGGTGGCCACGGGGTTCCTGCGGAACTCGATGGTCAATGAGGAGGGGGGCGCCGACCCCGAGCAGTTCCGTGTCGAGGGGCTCTTCGACCGGATGGACGCCATGGGCAAGGCGGTGCTCGGGATCACCACCCAGTGCGCGCAGTGCCACACGCACAAGTTCGACCCGCTGACGCACAACGACTATTACGGGCTGTTCGCCTATCTCAACAACGTTCACGAGGCCACGATCGCCGTCTACACCGACGCCGAGCAGGCCCAGATCAAGCAAATCGAAGCAGCGGTCCGGTCGATTGAAGACGGGCTTAAATCATCGGCGCCCGACTGGAGACCTGAGCTTTCGAAATGGGCCGAGGCGACACGTGGCGACGACGTCGCCTGGCACGCCGTGAAGGTCGAACGTGAAAACTTCACCGGTGAGAAGTTCGAGTACCTCGACGACCTGTCGGTGCTCTCGCAGGGGATGACCGGAAATCAGCTGACCGCCGACATGGCGGGCAAACCGGCGCCGGGACGCTACAGCGCGGTGCGTGTCGAGTTCCTGACTCACCCATCGCTTCCGCGTGGCGGCCCGGGCCGGTCGATCTACGGCACGCACGCGCTGACGGAGTTCCGCTGCTTCTACACTTCGCCGTCGGGCGAGCGGACGCAACTTAAGATCGCCTCGGCGTCGTCGGACAGGGAGCTGCCGGACCAGGGAATGGAGTACCCGTTCCTCGATACGACCAAGCCAAGCGACCCCCGGCGGGTTGGCCCGATCGCCTACGCAATCGACGAGGACCTTAACACGGCCTGGCACACCAAGTCGGGCCCCGCCGACCGCAACCGCGACAGCAAGGCCGTGTTCGTCTTGGCCGAGCCGATCGCCGTCGAAGAAGGGGGCGTGCTTACGTTCCGCCTCAAGCAGGACCACGGCGGCTGGAACCCGAACGACACCCAGACCAACATGGCGGGCCGGTACCGCTTCTCGGTGACGGAAGAGCCCACGCCCCAGGCCGACCCCCTACCCCGCTCCGTCCGTGAGATCTTAAATTGCGACGAAGCCTCGTGGAGCGAAGCGGATATCGCGACCCTGTTCCACTACTGGCGGACGACCCGGCCAGAGTGGTCCGACGCGAATGAGCAAATCGCCGCCCTGCTGACGGCCTATCCCGAAGGGGTCAACCAGTGCGTCGTCATCGAACGCGAGGAGCCGCGGGTGACGCACCTCTTGCAGCGCGGTGACTTCCTCAAGCCGGGGGAGGTCGTCGAGCCGCACACTCCCGCGTTCCTGCACCCGCAACCCGCCGACGCGCCACCGACGCGATTGGGACTCGCCCGCTGGTTGGCGTCACGCGAGTCGCCGACCACGGCGCGGACGTTTGTGAATCGGGTGTGGCAGTCTCATTTTGGGGCGGGCATCGTCGAAACGCCCGAGGACCTTGGCTCGCAAGCGCCCGCCGCGTCTCATCCTGAGATGCTCGATTGGTTGGCTGTCGAGTTCATGGACTCGGGCTGGCGGCTGAAGCCGCTGCACCGGCTGATCGTCCTCTCGGCGACGTACCGGCAGTCGTCGCGGATGACGGACGAGCACCGCGAGCGCGACCCGGGCAATCGCTGGCTCGCCCGTATGTCGCGGCTGCGGGTCGACGCCG
>JBGSJY010000367.1:0-4931 GCA_041741515.1 Pirellulales bacterium
GATCACGCTGGGCGTCGATTTCGCAGCCGGGCAGCGGCCCCAGGCGGTCGTGCCGGGCGGCGTCTGGCAGGGGTGCCGCCTTGAAGAGGACGCCGAGCCCGGTTGGGCACTGCTGAGCTGCCTGGTGGCCCCCGGCTTCGATTTCGCCGACTTCCACGTCGCGACTCCCGCTGAGGTAGCGGAGCTAGCAGCGCGGTTCCCGGGGGACGCCGCCGAGGTTGAGAGGCTGGCGCCACGGAGCTGACCATTTTTTGACATTCCCGTCCCCAGAGGGGGCCGCTACTGTCACCCCGCGGACGCCGGAACGAAGCCCGTAGGGAACGCCTTATGACAGCTACCTGCCCACTCCTGGGACGACCCACCCCGACCGAGCCGACATCCTTCGAGCGTCACGGCTTCCGCCTCGTGCGTTGCCTGGAGACGGACTTTGTCTACATGGAGAACCCGCCGGCGTACGACGTGGTCCGCGACGACTTTCCCTGGGAGAAGACGATCAGGGCCGAGCGTAAACGCCGGCAGACCGAGGAGCCGATTTTTTCAAGGCTCTCCGAGGCGGCCAAGCGGCTGAAGCTGGTCGTCGCGCCGCGTCGCAACCACGCCTATCAGCTCGCAGCGCGCGCCGTCGCCGAGCGATCCAAGGAAACACCGCTGCGGCTACTCGATATCGGTTGCGGCAGCGGACAGTTGGCGGCGGATTGCTGCCAACGCTTTACCGGCGCCGGCCGGGTCGTGAAGCCGATCGGGTTAGAACTCTCGAAACGACTCGCGAAGTACGCCACGAAGCGCTTTGCACCGTGGTCCGGCGAAGTCATTGCCGCTCCCGCGTTGAAGGGGCTCAACAAGGTCAAGGATCGTTCCGTCGATGTCGCGACGCTGATCAGCTTTCTGGAGCACGACACGAAGCCGCTTGATTTGCTGGTCGCTCTCCGGCCGAAGCTCACCCGCAAAGGGGCCGCGATCATCAAGGTTCCGAACTTCGCCTCCCTCAATCGGCGCGTCCGCGGCCAGCGCTGGTGCGGGTTCCGTTTCCCGGACCACGTGAACTACTTCACGCCCCAGACACTACGGCGGTTGGCCGAGGAAGCGGGCTACGTCGTCGAACACAGCAGGGCGCCGCTGCTGAGCGACAACATGTACGTGGTGCTCAGGCCCGCTGCTTGAAGCGAGAAATGAACCACGAAGGAACGAAGAAACTCAGATAAGAGTTTCTAGGGTTTCTATTGTTCCTTCATTCCTTTGTGGTTCACCCTCGTCATTCCTCGTTGGGAACGCCGCGGACGAAGGCCACCAGAGCCGCGCCGTAGTCGTCCCATAGCTCATCGGTCGGGCGCTTCTCGGCGTCTTTGGGGAACTCGACGGTGATGATCGGCCTGCCGAGCGACTCGCCGACGTACGAGCCCATCGAACCGGGTCTGCCGCCCAACTTCCTGACGGGCAGCCTGCCGTCGATCGCGTCGGCCATCGAGCGGGCGAGCGCCTCGCCGGGGCCGTCGTAGTCGATGCAGTCAATGGGCTGGTGCAGGCTCACCACACGTGACGGATCGTAGGTCCGCAGCGCCCGCATTAGCGCCCGCGACTCAGGCTCCGAAAGAGCCGCCGCGCCATGGGTGGTGTGTTCGGTGCGGTTGTCGGCGGGAAAATTGCGATTGAGATCGACACCGTGGACGTTGTACCGCTTGCGGTTCGCGAAGCCGTCGGGATTAGCAACGGGGATGATAACGACGCGCTTGCCACTTAGCTCGGCGGGGTGATCGGCAAGCCAGGACTCAAGCCGCTCGACCAGCGGCGTGCCCACCGGCTCGGTCCCGTGGATGCTGGCGACGATCAGCAGCGTCTCGAGGGCGTCGTCGGCGCCGTGGAGGCGGGCGACGATCGGCCGGCCTTCAACGCTCTGGCCGAGGACGATTTCATCGGCGCGGGAGTGGGTCGTGAGGGCAGCGAAGACGCAGGCCACGAAGGTCGCCGCTGCTAGGCGATGTAGTGTGCATTTTCTCATAAGGACAAGGCTACTCCGTCCGCCGCCCTCTCCCATCACTAAATTCGCGCAGCGCCAGAATAGAAGTCCAAAAGGCATCTCCACAGTCAAAAAAGAAGTCAATCCGGCTCCTTCTGTCCGGGCTGGGCGATGTGTCGCTCCCTCTCCGATGTGACATAAACCTTTATGGTAGATCGACTTAAGGTCTTCAATCGGTGGCTCTGGCACACGATGAGCTAACAAGATGAGAGGCCAAGCCGATCGAACGCAAGCCTGGTGAGCCGGTCCGCTTGAGCTCCGCTTCAACTCCTGATTAGGAGCGTAGTGCGCCTCGCATCGCTCTGTTGGCCGCCTCCAGCGCCTTCTGACTTGCAGTTGAGACTTTCCCTCTGTTTTCGAGTGCGCTGCGGCGTCCCTGGTCGTTCTAAACGATGCGAGGGGCGAACGGGCGCCGCCTCGCCACCTTCGATTCCGAAGTGGAGCCACAGAATGTACGGCCGATATCTAAGCGTATTCGCCCTGGTCGGGTCCCTCACGACGCTCGTGCTCGTCGCCACTTTCGCCGGAGCGGGAGACGCGAATCCTCCGTCTTCGGTCTCACCCCGAGTCGCCCGCGAAGCCGCGCCTGCCTGGACGCGGTTCCGTGTCCGCCCGGCGCTGCTTTTTAGTGAAGGGGCGCTCAGCGAAGGGCCTTTAGGCGGGCCCGTGGTTGCCTCGGCGCCCCAAGGGCCTCCGCGGCCGGCTTCTCTGGCGATCTACCGCTATGTGCGCGAGCAAACCGGCAAGGGGCGCGTCGTGCTCGCCAGCTACGAGCGCTGAGCACGCGTCTCACCCCTCTTAGCCCGCCGTGGCGGGCGTGCGGAAGACAAAGTAAACCGCCCCCACGATGCACAGCGCCGCCCAGAGATGGTCCCACCGCAGCGTCGCCTTCATGTAGAAGACCGCGAAGGGGACGAACACCGAGAGCGCGATCACCTCTTGCAGCAGCTTCAGCTGCCCCAGGTCGAGCCGGGTGTAGCCGATGCGATTGGCGGGCACCTGCAGTAAGTACTCGAATAGCGCGATGCCCCAGCTGGCGATCGCAGCGATGATCCAGGGCTTGCCGCTGAGGTCCTTCAGGTGCGCGTACCACGCGAACGTCATAAAAACGTTCGAGAGCGTCAGCAGCAAGATCGTGGTCGCGACTGGAGGCATGTTCCGCTAGCGCCGCTCGAGTAGACGGCTTTTCGACCGCGAATGGCGCGAATAGGCGCGAATAAACGTCGCAGTATTCGCGTCATTCGCGGGCGATTCTTGCATTACGAACGCGAAAAAGCAGAAGCTTAGACCGAGCGGTGATCACTCAGTTGAAATAGTCAGGTTCGCCGCCCGGCTTCCACTTGATGTTGCAGCCAATCGACGGGAGCTGCTTTTCGCTGGGCTTCTTGCCGGCCAGCACCGCGTCGGACGCCGCCCGGAGGTCTTCCCCCGTGGGCTTCACGCCGCTATCGGGCCGGCTGCTGTCGAACTGGCCGCGGTAGACCAGCTTGTGGTCGGCGTCGAAGAGGAAGAAGTCGGGAGTACACGCCGCGCGGTATGCCTTGGCCACGTCCTGCGTGCCGTCGTAGAGGTAGGGGAACGTGTAGCCGCGGGCTTCGGCCTCGAGGGCCATCTTGTCCGGCGAATCGGCCGGGTAGTTGTCGACGTCGTTCGAGCTGATGCCGACCATCGCCAAACCCTTTGCCTGGTACTCTTCGCCGAAGGCGGCCAGCGCGTCGGCTAAGTGGATCACGAACGGGCAGTGGTTGCACATGAAGACCACCAACAAGCCTGCCGAGCCCTTGAGGTCGGCGAGAGTGACGGTTTTTCCGTCCACGTCGGGCAGGGCAAAGTCGGGCGCCGGGGTTCCGAGGGGGAGCATGGTGCTGGGCGTACGAACCATCGGGTGGTCTCCTGCGTCTTAAGAGGCATGCGTCCGTCGCGCAAGCGTCCCTTTGAGGGCGACGCGACAGTTCCCCCGAGTAGACCGCGGCCGGGCCGCTCGGGCAACGCACCCACCCCCCTCGGCCTTGCGGCACAGCGTTGACACCCGGGCCCGACGCCCTAAAATCACGCGGCGCAGGCGTTTAGGTCGAAAACCACGCGGTCCGCCAGGGCCGATGTCTTACCATCCAGTATCGCAAGCCGAGAGAAGGCGGTTCCACTGAGGAACTCCCTCTCCCCTACCGCAGAGGTCCCCATGGGCGTTCTTGAAATCACCGACGGCAACTTCGAGCAGGAAGTTCTGATGAGCGAAGTGCCGGTGCTGCTGGACTTCTGGGCCCCGTGGTGCGGGCCCTGCCGCCAGATCGCCCCGCTGATCGAGGAGCTGGCCGGCGAGAACTCGGGCGGCGCTAAGGTCGCCAAGCTCAACGTCGATGAAGCCCCCGGCGCCGCCCAGACGTACGGCGTCAGCAGCATCCCGACGCTGATGGTCTTCAAGGGCGGCGAAGTGGTTGACCGCTTCGTCGGCATCCAAGCGAAGAACCGCCTACAGCAAGCGATCAACTCCGCCAAGGACTGAGCCGCGCTGCTGACAGCTGAAACCACGCCGAAGGCGACGGACACTTGGTCCGTCGCCTTTTTCTTTTGGAGGACCAATGACCAAAGCCCACTGACCACTGAGGAGCTCCCGCTCAGCCGTATTCCCCATTGGTCATTGGGGCTTGGTCATTCGGTTGCTAGCTGAATCGCGGCTTAAGGCCTCCCCCTCAAGTCGCTGCCGTCGCGGGCCGATACGAACCCCGGCGGACTGTAACGATTGTACGGCCTTTGCCAGCTAGCATTACCAGCTACCGAAGACGCCCGCGATGAGCGATACCCAGCAGACCCGCCTCGATTCACCGCACACCGGTCGCCCCGCCAAGAGTCGGGCGCCGCTGTCGGATTCGGTGGTCCGACTCGAAGCCGCGGCCGCCCTGCCGATGGCGGCGCCGTC
>JBGSJY010000368.1:0-4329 GCA_041741515.1 Pirellulales bacterium
GTCGGAGCCTCAGCCAAGCAGCCCCCGCAGCGCGTCCTCCGGGAGCCCGCGTCCCGCCAGCCCCTCGCGCCACTCCAGCGGGATCCCCGACTCCCCCCACAGGGCCCGGCGAGCTGCCCGCAGACCGACCCGGTCGTGTCGGCGTCGTCCCCGAGGTTTTTACCGCGAAGGCGAAGAGCGACAAAGCGCACAAGGGGGCGGCCAGCGACGCTGATTTCTCACTCCACGCCAGACAGCCACCTCAATTGAGCGATCGGTTATGTGCCTGGTGCTTCGGATCTTCGGCAAAACTCATCGACCGTCTTGTCGACTTTACGGAGCCCATTCAGGGTGTCCTGACCGAACCTCTCTACTGCATCGTGGAAAGTGCGTCGGCTTCATCGGCCGAGGGGATTTCGGGGCGCCCAGTCACCCCGATTGCGACGCCCCCGCCATAGAGGGGGGTGGCCCTTGGTTCCGTCACCCGCTTCGCCGCGTCGGCGTTTCACTCCGACGCATTGTAGAGACACGCCAAATCTCGCTGAGGTGATGTCCACCGCGGATTCTAGGTACCCGCCGCCTGGGCCTTGTAGCAGTCTTCCAAAACTGCGGGAGGTGTCCCTGCTGCCAGGAGACCGCTGCGACTCTGGCGTCTGCCGAAGCTACTGGTGATGGTCCAGCCGAATGCAGCTACACGCCTGATTTCAGTACCCGTGGCCCGACTAGATTGGGACTACGCGAAGCGGATGCGCGTAGCGGATGCGCGAGTCGCACGGCATTGAGAAAGAGCGGGAGCGGCGGAAGTATGCGGCCACGACCGCCAGCCCTGCCATCGCCCCGGCGCTGGGCTCGGGCGTCGTGATGGCGGTTGAGTTGAGATCGAACGCGTCACGCCAGATCGTGTAGTCTGCCGCGTCGATGACTCGGTCGAAATTGCCGTCGGCCCCACGGCCGGCGATGTCAACCGTCTCGCCGAAGCCACCGCTCCACACCGCGTAGTCGTTCGCGTCGATCACGCCGTCGCGGTCATAGTCGCCAGCGAGGAAATTGACCGGATAGTCCGCCGTGTAGACATCGGCAAGCGCATCAACGATCCGCTTTTCCGCGCCGTTCGACTCGTAAAAGCCCCAGTCGGGGCCGAGCGATCCAAAAGGCCCCACTTCTCCGGTCTTCCAGGGTTGGTCGTGCGACTCGCCCCAGAGAAAGAGGACCGGGTCGCCGCTGGCGTCTCTCGAGTTTGCGAGCGCTTGCCAGAAGGCTACCTGGTTTGCTTCGGTCGCTGCCGGGTGGCCATCGGTCGGCCACCACGCCTCCTTGATGACAACCAATCGGTCAGGCCGCAGCGCCTTGATGACGTTGTATTCGTCGACCACTGCCTGCGCCATCCCAACTGGGTCGGATGGGTCGAGTTCGGAGTCAAACCAGGGCTGGATGTTCACCGTGACGAAGTTACCCGCATCGGCTAACGGGGGAGCCACGAGATAGAGCCCGCCCACCTCCGTAGTGGTTATCGGCTTGCCGAAGCCAGCGAAGAACTCCATCGCGTTGAGCAGACCGTCGGGGCCATAACGCCCGAAGGCAAGCCCCTCGTTGCCGACGATGTAACCGTCGATGTACTGATCCTCAGCCTGCGCGGCGGACTTCTCCCGGGCGAGTTGGCCGTCGTCGAAGTAGAACACGCCGGCGAGCACTTGCTTGAAGCCAAGCTCCTTGGCGATGCGTGGGAAGTCTCGCTGGCTCCCGTCCAGCGTGTAGTTAAAGACGTTCCGCCAGCCCGCGTCGTACAGCACCTGCAGGTCGGCGCGCATCGACGCCTCGCTCGGCTGCTGGTTGATGTTCGGGTTGTAGTTCCGAGGCGAGTAGCCGATCCAGCTACGCTCTGTGGCAAGGCTAGTTAGCACGTCGGCGGGCGACTGGACAGCCGCAAACGCCAGTACAAGAGCCGCAGCAAAAAGAAGCGAACGCATTTTGGGACCGTCCTGTGATTAGCCGAGGAGCGGTGCGATCAAACGTGGATAGTGACGTCAGAGTGATCTTCGCTCAAACCAGACGAGAATTGCCAGAAAAACGAATAACGCATTGAAGGGCGGCGGAGCCCCGCGGGATCGGCAGCGGGTGAGGTTTTGGAAGAGGAATACGACGGGCCGCATTATGGCAGGCTGCCGTGAGAACTCCAACGCTCGTCGTGGTTACGACTGCCAGGGCCCCGCGGGGATTCCCTTCATCACTCGAGTGGCTGCCTGAAGCTGTTCAGCCCGGGATGCCCGTGCCGCTTGGGCGGCGTCAGCCCTGCGTCGGATGCCTCAACCGCCGCACCGAAGGCGGGCGGCGAACTCGCTGAGGTCGCGACGACCTCCGAGGACATGCGGCGCCTTGCAAGGGAACGCTGGGCCACTTTTGGAGATCGCTAGTCCACCGCGGCGCCGCTCACCTCCGTCAGTTTCGCCATCGCCAAAGCTGCGTCGGCTTCATCGTTCTCCGCGCGGAGAATTTTCACTTCTCCGCAGATTTGGCTGCGTTGAAATGGGCCTCGACGTGTGCGACTGCACAGGTTGCACCGCCCAGACATCGCCACACCTCGATCCGGCCGATGACGTTAGGTCGCTGTAGGGAGACGCGCCTGGCTGGCGTTCACGCTCTTAACTCTCAACTCCTTCGGCTAGAAGTGCGAAGTTGGTCGCCTCGCGCCTAGCGCTGCGGGCGTAAATTCGCGTTCGCTTAACATGTGAAGCCGGGGGCCTGGGTAGACTGCCGTTCAACACTTTCAAACGCTGTCGCCAAAGAAGAGGGACCAGCCATGCTTCGGACGCTGCTCATCCTGACGGGCTGTTTCGCGCTGACGGGCTCGACGGTTGCGGGAGTGATCTCGCGTGACTGGGTCACTGTCGGCGATGGGTTGCTGACCTACGACACGCTGTCGGGCCTGGAGTGGCTCGACCCACCCGTCACTAGCCAACTCGGACCCAACGTCTACGAGAACACCTATGCCGCCATCCGACCGGGTGGCGCGTTAGAGGGTTTTCGGATCGCCACACGGGAGGAGTTCCGGGGGTTGGCGGCCTCGGCGGGCGTCAATATCACTACGTCAGACTATGCGACGAACAGCGAGCCCGCCCTCGCGTTGAGGTCGCTGCTTATCTTCCCCCTGTACCCGCCGGATTCGCCTGACGGATTGTCGCTTTTCTATGGCGGGTTTCTTGCTGGAGCCGTTCCGGGCACGGTTCCTCCTGCGTCTCCCGGCGAACTTGCACCGGCGCAGAGTAGAGCAATAATTTCGGTTTCTCGCCTCGGCGCGCCGGCTGCATTCGTTGCAACGAATGCGAGCAGCGACCTCTTCAACAATCGCGAAGGCGTGCCGGTCTTCCTCGTCCGCAACGTGGTGCCGGAACCCTCTGCCGTCGCGCTTACTGTCGTCTGCGTAGCCGCGGCCTTTGCTAAAAAGACGCGGCGAGCATTGATTCCGCGTCTCGATCAAAGCACATCAAGGAGGGGATGAGATGAAAAATCTCAGTCGTGGTGCTCGTCGTATTGAGTCGCTCGAAAGCCGCGAGATGCTCGCGTCGTCCGCCGACATCATCTTTATCCTTGATGAGAGCCGCAGCGAAGTTCTACTCAAGAGCGGTGAAACATTGCCACTTAGCGCATCTGGCTTGCCGGCTTGATTACACGCTTGCTTAACGAGCGGGTCAGCGGGTGGAAGTAGACTATCGCCCAGTTCTCACATGCGTCGCCAAACAAGAGATACCAGCCATGCTCCGGACGCTCTCCATCGCGCTCTGCTGTCTCTCGCTGGCAGACTTCGCGCCGGCGGCGGTGATCTCCCGTGACTGGCTCGCGCCGGGCGACGGGCTGCTGACGCTTGACCAGCGGACCGGTCGAGAGTGGTTAGACCTTTCCGTCACGCAGCTGGCTCCTGTGTTGGACGAGAACAACCAGCTCCGACCGGCTTATCTTGCAGTGCTTGAAGAGCTCCGGCCTGGCGGCTCTCTCGAAGAGTTTTCGGTTGCGCTGGCTTCCGAAGTTGTTGAGTTAGCTGAGTCGGCGGGCATCGACGCAACAAGCGAGTCGTTCTCTGTGAACTCGGAGCCAGCGAGAGAGCTGGTTTCGCTTCTGACAAACGTCGCACTGGTGGATCTAGGACCCAACGCTAGCGTGGCGGCATACACAGGGATTATGGCAGATGAGCATCGTACACAGCTGAGTACTCGGATCGGTGCAACGGTTTTCTCAAGAGAGGTATCTCGGCTTCCGCTTGGACGCCCTGCGACAGGCGAAGCTGGTGTTGCAACGGTAAATCTCGATGCTCCAGCGCTAGACTTGGGGGTGTTTCTGTACCGCCAGATCATTCCC
>JBGSJY010000369.1:0-22485 GCA_041741515.1 Pirellulales bacterium
TTCGGCGTGGATCGTCCTTTGGAGATCGAAGTCGGTAGCGGCAAGGGGCTCTTCCTGCGCCGTGCGACGGCGGCCAATCCTGATCACAACTTCTTGGGCATCGAGATCGCTTTCAAGTACGCCCGCTTCGCCGCGGCGAACCTGCTGCGCGACGGCCTCACCAACGGCGTGATGGCGTCGTGCGACGCGTTGAAGGTGTTCCGCGAGCTCGTCCCGGACGCCTCCCTCGAAGCGGTGCACGTCTACTTCCCGGACCCCTGGTGGAAGGCCCGGCACCGCAAACGACGCGTCCTCAACGAGGCGTTCCTAACCGACGTCGGCCGCACGCTGCGCCAGGGCGGCGCGCTGCATTTCTGGACCGACGTCGAGGAGTACTACCTGTCGACGCTCGAGATCATCGACGCGATGCGCGCCGCCTCGCCGGCCCTGCCGCTCGAAGGCCCGCACCCCGTGGAAGAACCCGCCAGCGAGCACGACCTCGACTTCCACACCCACTTCGAACGCCGCACACGCCAAAATGGCGAGCCGGTCTACCGCTCGCAATTCGTCAAGATTTAGCTCCGTTTCGGTTGCTTAAAGAAGGATTTCTCCATGACGGACACGACGAGCACGAGGGCCCGATACGGGGACTGGCGTATGCCCTGCTGTTCGGCCGTCGTGTTCTTCGTATCCGTCGCGGTGAATTTAGAAAGGCTTCCTGGGGATCTTGGGCGTTCTTGGCGTCTTGGCGGTTCCCCCGAATTAGCGATTCGCCGCGTTGCGTGTTAGATTTCTCCAAGATTCGGTCCCTGGCGGCGAAAAGCCGTCACACCTTTACCTTGGAGCTCCCGCCATGCCGCGCCGGTCGCGTTTCGTCGCGTTCGCCCTTTGCGTCTGCCTGTCCGCCACCGCGGGGGCGCAGGAACTGTTCTCCCGCCTCACGGGCCCGCTCAGCGTCCAGCCCGTGCAGAGCCGCGGCGTGCTCAGCGTCCCCTATATCACGTGGGGCGGGGATGCGGCGACGTTCTACGCCAACGGCGGCCTGGAAACGACGGGCGACTCGATCTACGGCCGCTCGGGGTTGAAATTGAAACTCACCGCCGGCGACGACTTCGTCCAGCAGGTACGCGACTACGTCGGCGGCAAGACTCCCTTCCTGCGCGGCACATTCAGCATGCTCGCCCAGGCTAACGAGGTGATCGGCAAGGACCCGCGCACCAAGCCCGTCGTCATCCTGCAACTGTCGTGGAGCGCCGGCGACCACATCGTCGCCCGCGAAGGGCTGAAGACGCTCAATGACCTCAAACCCAATCCTCAGAGAAACAGTGGAAAGAAGGTCCGCATCGCCTGTCAGCAAGGCGGCCCTCACGTCGGCCTGCTTTACGACGCGCTCGCCGCCGCGGAGTTCACCAACGACGACGTCGAGATCGTCTTCGTCAAGGACCTCACCGGCCCGAACGGCGCCGCCGAGAAGTTTCGCAGCGACGCCTCCATCGACGCCTGCTGCGTGATCACGCCCGACATGATCGGCCTCACCGGTGGCCTCGACTCGAAGGGGACCGGCGCCGAAGGCACCGTCAGCGGCGCGCACGTGCTCGTCTCGACGCAGAACATGTCGCGCTCGATCGCCGACGTCTACGCCGTCCGCAGCGATTGGTTCAAGGCGAACCGCCCGACGGTCGAGAAATTCGTCGCCGGCTATCTGAGTGGCGCCGAGAAGGTAAAGGCTCTCCGTGACGGCTTCGAGGAGTCGCAGCAGATGTCGCCCGAGTACCGCAAGCTGCTCACGACATGCCAGACGATCTTCGGCGCAGAAGTGCTGCCGACGCTCGAGGTCGACGCCCACGGTTTGCTGCTCGATTGCCGCTTCGTCGGACTGCCGGGGCAGATCGCTTTCTTTGAGCAATCGGGCAACCTCAACGGCTTCAACGCCAAGATGGCCGGCGCGCTCGACCTCGCCACCAAGTGGGGTTACGCCAGCGGGCGGTTTGGCTTCGACCCGGCAGGGCTCGACTACCAGAAGATCGCCGGCATGGCGGGCGTCGCCTACGCTAAGCCGAAGACGATCATCGAGGGCGAAGGCGTTGGCGAGTTCCTTGACGATGATCTGGACGAGAACACGATCGTCAGCTTCACCATCTCGTTCGAGCCCAATCAAACCGACTTCTCCGTCGATCGCTACGGCGCCGAGTTCGACCGCGCGCTCAAGTCGGCGAGCACCTTCGGCGGCGCGGCGGTCGTGATTCGTGGCCACAGCGACCCGACCAAGACGCTCGTGCAACTGGTGAAGGCGGGGCAGGCCAAAGGGATCATCCGCAAGACCGGCACGCAGGGGAACTACCGCTACTACATCAATTCGGGCGGCCAGTCGCGCGAGCTCGACCTCTCTCAAATGGGGGAGATGGTCAAGCTGATCCAGTCAGGAGCGTTCGAGGGCTCGGCCGACAGCCCGCAGCAGACGATGCAGGCGGCGCTCAACCTGTCACTCGCCCGCGCCGATGCGGTCCGCCAAGCGATCGCCGATTACGCCCGCAAGCAAGACATCGCCGTTAACCTCTCGCAGCTGCAACCGGTGGGCGCCGGCATCAGCGATCCCGTGATCGCCAAGCCCACCAATATGGCCGAGGCGAAGCAGAACATGCGCGTTGAGTTTCGGATCGTGAAAGTGAACCCCGAGGCGCTGCAGGAATCGGACTTCGACTTCTAACGCCGCGCTGCGGTTCCGTCTTCCTGCGAGCCAGGAAGCGTAAGCTCCCGGAGCGAACCCTCACCCACCTCAGCCACAGACAAATCCATGAGCCGAAGGTTGGCGGCCGCTCTCTTCGCCCTCGCGACGCTCACCAGCAGCGCCGCCGCCGCCCCGGGGCTGCACATCGTCGTCATCCTCGACAACTCCGGCTCCATGTCCGAGCGGATGCCGGGAGGCGGCACGCGGATGGACGCCGCCAAGCGCTCGCTGCAGACGGTGCTCGACCGCACGCCGGCGGACGCGCAGGTCGGCGTCCTCTTACTCAACCCGCCGCGGAACGGCGCGGATTGGCTTCTCGATCTCGGCCCGGTCGATCCGGCGGCGACCCGTCAGGTGATCGAGCGCGTCATGGCGGGCGGCCCCACGCCCCTCGGCGGGGCGATGAAGACGGCGACCGACGCCCTGCTCGCCGCGCGTGAAGCGAACCGCTACGGCGACTACAAGGTGCTCGTCGTCTCCGACGGCGAGGCGACCGACGGCAACCTCGTGGATCGCTATCTCCCCGAGGTCCAGGCCCGTGGCGTTCTGGTGGACGTGATCGGCGTCGCGATGGGCCAGCAACACAGCCTCGCCACCCGGGCCAACACCTACCGCAACGCCACGGACCCGGCGTCGCTTGAGCAGGCGATCTCGGCGGTCGTGCTCGGTGAGAGCACCTCCGACGCCGACGACGGGGGGGACGAGTCCGACTTCGAGATCCTCGCGCCGCTCCCGGCTGAGTTGGCCGCCGCTTCGCTCACGGCCCTAACGACCCCGACTAATACGCCCCTGGGAGTAGCGAAGGTTGCTGCACGGGGCGACGCCGCTATGCCGCAAGCGCCGTGGCAAGTCGTCCCGAACGCCCAGCCCCAGCCCCAGCCCCACCCCAACCCACCCCCAAACGGGGGCGGTTTCTCACGCCTGTTTATCTTCCTGATGATCGCATTCTTCATTTTTACCCGCTTGCTCTCCGCCAAAAAGAAGTCCAACCGTTACCGCTGACTTTTAGACAGGATCTACAGGATTCCGAATTCCCCTATCCTGTCGATCCTGTAAATCCTGTCTAAAGAAACTCTCCTGGCGATCCCCGGCGCTCCTGGCGTCTTGGCGGTTAAAAAAGGCCCTACGAATACTTGTCCAAAGCCAAAATCCTTGCCGTCGCGATCGTCTGGCTCGTCCTCCTCGGATTAGGAGTTGGCGTGTGGCGATTGGTGTTCGCGCCGGTAGTGGAACGGTCTCAGGCCGAGCGTGAGGCCGAAGCACGCCAGCGCGGGGGCTCGGAAAGTCTCTACCGCTCCCACGTGAATCTGGCCCTCGACGGCTTCAGCGGCTACGCCGTGCTCCGTTCGCCCGAGTTCGCCGAGGAGTTGCGCAAGGCGGGGATCCGGCTCAAAATCACCGATGACGGCGCGGACTACCCCGCGCGGCTCGAAGCCCTCCGCCGCGGCGACGTCGATATGGCGGTCTTCACAATCGACGCGCTGGTGAAGACCTGCTCGGACGCGGGCACGCTGCCGGCGACGATCGTCGCCATGCTGGACGAAACGGTCGGGGCCGATGCGATCATCGCCTACAAGGAGACGTTTCCCAACATCGACGCCCTCAATCACCCCGACACGCGGCTGGTGCTCACGTCCGACTCGCCGAGCGAGACGCTCGCCCGGGTAGTGATGTCACGCTTCCAGCTCGATCAACTCGCCAGCGATCCCTTCATCAAGGTGAAGGACGCCGCGGCCGTCGTCGCTCGCTACAAGGAGGCGCGGCCCGTCGATCGGCTGGCGTACGTTCTCTGGGAGCCCTACGTCACGCAGATGCTAAAGAACCCCAAGATGCACGTCGTCGTCGATAGCTCGCGGTTCCCCTCGGCGATCGCGGACGTGCTCGTGGCGAGCGACGACTATGTCGCAAAGAACCGTGGCACGGTGGTCGAAGTGGTGAAGGCCTACTTCCAGGCGAACTACGCCTACCGCGACGAGGCGGCCCGCGTCGAGCTCGTGAAGCGCGACGCCGCCAAAGGCGGGACAAAGCTCACCAGCGAAGAAGCCAAGCGCCTCGTCAACGGCGTTTGGTGGAAGAACGCCCGCGAGAACCTCGCCCATATGGGGAAGGCCCCGAGCGCGTCGTTGCCGCTGCTGGAGGACATGATCGCCTCGATCACGGCCGTGCTCGTCGACACCGGGGCCATCCCCTCCGATCCCACCGAGGGCAACCCCAACTACCTCTACCTGGCGTCGGTCTGGGAGGACCTCCGAAGCTTTCAGCCGGGCGCGGCCGAAGAGGAGGTCCGCGGCGTGCGTTTGCCGCCCCTGACCGACGAGGGGTGGAACGCCCTCACGGCGGTCGGTAAGGCCCGTGCGCCGACGCTCGTCTTCGCCCGCGGGACCGACCGGCTCACTGAGCGAAGCCAGTCGCAGTTGGATGATCTCGCTGGCGTGCTCGCCTCGACCCGTTACTATGTCACCGTCCGCGGCAACGCGTCACGCCGGGGCGACCTCGAAGCGAACAAGCGGCTGGCGTCTCAACGCGCCAAAGCAGTCGAGAGCTACCTCGTCGGCCACGGCGTCGACAAAGACCGCCTCCGCGCGATCGGCGTCGACCCCAGCGGCGAGACCTCCGTCACCTTTGTGCTTGGCGAGCCGTCCTACTAACGAGGACCAAAGGAAGGGAGATAATGGGGATGATTGGAGATAGGGGGATGGTCTTTCGGGTAAGGTACGCAACCGAGAAAGACTAGACTTCCTTTTAAATAATTCAAATGGCTCCGCCATCGGGATACGGTAAGACCTTGTTAACTCCATCTCCCCATCCCCAATCATCCCCAACATCTCCTTTCCAAACGTCTCCAACTGAGAAGAGTTGAGAACGGCATCCCCCGCCTGATGGACGAAGTCAAGAAGAAGGTGCTGCTCGACCTCTTCGTGTCCCCCTGGACACTGGTCCCCGCCGTCGCCGGCCTCAGCGCGTGGATGATCTCTTGGGGCGCGGGGGGCAATATGACGCTGAATATGATCGGGCTAGCCGGCGTGTTGATCGGAGCCGGGATGCAGGCCTCCCGGCTGATTTTCGGCGTCGAAAAGCTCACCGAGCAGGCCTATGGTTATCAAGAGGCGAAGAAGCGGGCCGACAGGCAGGCTCAACTCGACGCTTTAGCGGTGAAACTCACCCAAGACAGCGACCAACGCGACGAAGAGTGTCTGCGGCGTTTACGGGCTTTGCACGAGTTATTCGAGGAAGACCCGCCCCGCAGCGCCGCCACGATCGCCATCCGTGACAACGTCCATAGGCTGTTCGAAGCGTCGGTCCGGCACCTGGAATACTCGCACGAGCTATGGGAAAAATCCCGTAGGCTGCCCCCCGGCACGCGGGCGCCGCTGCTAGAACAACGCAGCGCCGCGGTCGATGAGGTGGTGCTGACCGTCAATCACCTCATGCAGACGGTCGAGCGCTACAACGCCTTGCAAGCCAAACGTGACAATGACGACAACGACCTCGCTCAACTCCGCGAAGAACTCGACGCCACGATTGAAGTCGCCCGCCGCGCCGACGAGCGGATGGAATCGCTCGGAAAATCGCGGGCCTACGACGAGAAAGAGTTTGAATAGGGGCTGTCGGCTGTCGGCCGTCAGCTCACAACTGCCGATAGCCGATAGCCGATAGCCCTTCACCCCCTTCCGAGGCCCAACTCCATGTTCCGAGCGATCGGCAAGTACGCCCGTGCGGTCTGGTACCTGGTCACGTTCCGCATCGACAAGGCGAGCGAGACGCTCCGCATGAACCCGGGCGTCGTTTCCGCCAACTACGACCGGATCATCCAGGAGAAGCGCGCCCGCATCAATCAGTACAAGGACGCGATCGCGGCGATGGTCGCCCAGGAGGAGTCCAAGAAGCAGAAGCTCAAGGGGCTGACCGAAGAGATCCAGCGACTCGAGAAGCTCAAGTCGGGGGCCGCCGCCAAAGCCCAGCAGGTCGCGGCCAAGTACAACGGCGACGCCGAGGCGACCCGCAGAGATCCGGAGTACCTGAAGTGCCAGTCGGCCTTCAAGGACTTCAGCAGCACGCTGGCGGAGAAGCAGTCGCGAGTGGCGGAGCTCGAGACCGACTTGACGCAGCTGATGGAGAACGTCAACCGCCACAAGGTGCAGATCCAGTCGCAGATGCGCGACCTGGAGAAGCTCGCCGAGGAGAAGCACGACGCCGTCGCCACGATCCTCTCCGCTAAAGAGGAAAAGGAAATCGCCGACCTGGTCTCGGGCATCGGCGACGACAAGACCAGCGAAGAGCTCCGCGAGCTGCGCGAACTTCGTCAGAAGGCCTCCGCGGGCGCCCGCGTCAGCCGCGAGCTGGCGGGCCTCGACACCAAGCAGGCCGAGAACGATTTCTTGCAGTACGCGTCCGACAACAAAGCGAACGACGAGTTCGACGCCCTGATCGGCCTCACCCAAAAGCCCGACACAGATTCTCCCGCCACGGACAAGACAAGAATCCCCGAAGGCTGACGAAACTTCGTAAGGTCCGCTGTGCGGACCGCAGTTGGCGGCTTGCCCCGTCACCACCGCAAGAACCCAATCCACGGTCCGCACAGCGGACCCTACCAGGAGAAGCCATGCGAAGCCTACTCGCTTGCTCACTCGTCCTCATCGCCGTTCTTGGATGCTCACAAAAGCCCAGCGGTGAACCGGGCGCCGCCGCGACGACCCCGCCGCAGGACATGCCGGTCCTCAGCCTCGCCTGGAGCGAGTACCCGAGCTGGAGCGTCTTCGGCGTCGCCCACGAGAAGGGCCTCTTGAACAAGGCCAAGGGAGAGATGGGCTCGATCGAGAAAGAACTGGGCGTCGATATCGTCCTCGTGCAGGCCGACTATGAGGCCTGCCTGAGTCAGTACGCCAACGGCACGGTCGACGCCGTCTGCATGACCAATATGGACGCCCTCGCCCCGGCCACCGGCCGCGACTCGGTCGCCGTGCTGCCGACCTCAACCAGCGCCGGCGCCGACGCCTGCATCGCTGTAGGGATCGAATCGTTAAAGGCGCTGAAAGATACGCCCACTTTCGGCCTCGAGAAATCGGTCTCGCAGTACGCCTTTGAGCGGGGACTGCAGGTCGCCGGCCAGAACCCGGCCGACTATGAGTTCAAAAACATGGACCCGGCCAACGCCGCCCTCGCCATGCAAACGGGCGACGCAGCCGTAAAGTCGATCATGGTCTGGAACCCGTTCGTGCTGCAGACGCTCCGCGACCGCGACGGCTCGAAGCGGCTCTTCGACTCTAGGGACATCCCCGAGGAGATCATCGACATGGTGGTCGTCGGCAAGGACGCCCTCGCCAAGCCCGGCGCCGACAAGTGCGTACGTGCCGTGCTGACGGCGTTCTACCGAGTGAACGAGATGCTTGAAGCTTCCGACACCCGCGAGGCGACGCTCAAGGCGCTCGGCGAGAAGTTCAGCAGCCTCGGCGTGGAGGACATGGAAGTCGTCGTTGAAGAGACAAAGATGTACGCCACGCCCGAAGCGGGCGCGGGCCTCTTCGAGCAGGACGACTTCCAAATCAAGACGATGCCAGCGGTGGTTGAGTTCTGCCTCACGCACGATATCGTCAGCGAGAAGCCGACGGTGGGCTTCGGCGACGCAGCGGCGCAGCTCAACTTCGACGCGTCGTACATGAAGGCTTACGCGGGGAAGTGATGCATCGCGTCGCGTGAGAGAATCCGTGTCCCCCATTTAGCCCCCGGCCAATGACCGGGGGCTAAGTGTTAAGATCCACGCCATGATCCGCCAACCGATCCGCCGCACGACGCGTATCGCCCTCTTCGCCGTGGCCGTGGCGACGCTGGTGGGGGGCTACGCGTGGATGTCGCACCGGGCGCACGTCGTCAACCCGAAGAACAAGACGCTCCCAAACCTCGCGCAGTTCGTCGAGGGCTGGCAGCGGATGATCCACCACGAGGGGGGGATCGAATTCTTCGAGGACGTCCGCGCGTCGGCGTGGCGGCTCGCCCTCGGCGTGGGCGGCGGCGTGCTCTTGGCGTTCGTCGTGGGCCTCGCCATGGGATGCTTTCCCGCGGTCGAAGCCCTGCTGCTGCCGCCGATCTCGTTCTTCGCCAAGATCCCGCCCACCGCGATGCTGGCCGTTTACTTCGTCTTCTTTGGCGTGACGGGCGTGCAGATCTTCGTCGCGTTGATCGCGTTCGGCATCTTCCCAACACTAGCGCAGTCGATCGCCCAGGCCGCGCAGCAGGACGTTGATGAGCACACGATCAACAAGTCCTACACGCTCGGCGCTTCGAGCTTTGAGGTGGTGTGGGAGGTCGTCCTGCGGCAGATCCTGCCGCGGATCATCGAGAACGCGCGGCTCTCGATTGGCCCGGCGATGGTCTTCTTGATCGCCGCCGAGTTCGCCCTGGCCGACGTCGGCTTCGGCTACACGCTACGGATGCAGTCGCGTCTGCAGAACATGAACGTCGTCTACACCTACCTGGCGATCCTGGCGATCGCGGGGCTTGTGATTGACGCGCTGCTGATCCAACTGCGGCGCTGGCTCTGTCCGTGGTTCCGGGCCTAAAGAGAGGAACCGCCAGGACGCCAAGAGCGCCAAGGACCGTCAGTAAATGCTAGACAGGATCAACCGGATTTACAGAATAGGAATCAAAAGCCTAATCCTGTCGATCCTGTAAATCCTGTCTGATTTTTTCCCTGGCGATCCTTGGCGCTCTTGGCGTCTTGGCGGTTACAACTCGCGCACCCGCACGCCGTCCGTCACGCGGTCGCTCGGGTGGATCACGACGGTGTCCCCCTCGGCGATGCCCTCGGTGATCTCGCAGAGCGTGTCGTTGCGGCGGCCGACGGTGACGCTCGTCAGTCTGGCGACGCCGTCCACCACCTTGAACGCTTTCCAGCCGTCGCCCTGACGGAACAGCGCGCTGGCCGGGACGCAGACCACGTCGACCGCCTCGTCGGTGATGATCCGTGCCTCGACGCGGAACCCGTCCCCCAGGTCGCGGCGGTCGTCGGGCTGGTCCGACAGGTCGATGATCGCGTTGACGCGTTGCTCTTCGACGCCGAGCGACGAGACCTTCGTGAAGCCCGCCGGCTCGATCAGCCGCACGCGTCCCTCGAGCGGCCGCTCGCCCCCCCAGCGTTCCAGCAGCACCCGGTCGCCGGGCTGGATCGCGACCGCGTCACTCGATAGCACATCGACTTCGACTTCAAGGTCCGACGGCGCTCCCAGCTCCAACAGCGGCGTGCCGGCCGTCACGACCGCGGCGCTCTCTTGAAAGACCCGCAGCACGCGGCCGTCGATCGGAGAGTGGATCGGAAAGGCCCACTCTTCGACGGTCGATTCGCCGTTGCGTTGCGACCTCAATAGGGCCGCTTGGGCCTGCTGCAACTCGAATTGGGCGATCTCTTTCGCGTACTGGGCGACGCGGATCCCCTCGGCCGCCATACGGTTGCGCATTTCGGCCGAATCAAGCTCGCTCTCGGTGATGGCGCCCCCCGTGGCGGCCTTGCGGACCCGCATCATCTCCGCCTCGGCGTTGTCGGCCTCGATCAAGGCGCGCTCGATCTCGATCGCCGTCTTCGCCAGCAGCGCCTGCGCCGCATGGACGCGGGCCTCGGTCTGGGCGAGCGTCCGCGCGTCGAGGAGCTCGGGGTCGCGCGGTTCGATCACGGTCAGCACCGTCTTGTCCGCCTCGACCGTGTCGCCCGGTTTGAGGTCAATCCGCAACAGCCTCCCCGATAGGGGCGCCGAGACGACATACTTGTCCTTGATGCGAGTCTTGCCGTCTTCATCGACGGTGACAAGCACCGTGTCGCGCTTCGCCCGCGCCAGCTCGACGGGCGTCGGGTCGGGCCAGAACGCCACCACGAGGCCCGTAACAACGAGCCCGCCGATGGTAAGGAAGAACGCTCTACCGAGCCAGTTGTGCATAGGTTTTTTCGATTTACCGCCAAGACGCCACGAGCGCCAAGGATCGCCACGACGACATTCAGATAGGATTTACGGAATTGACAGGATCCGTCTTTATTGGCTCATCTTGTAAATCCTGTAAATCCTGTCCAAAAACTTTTGGCGAACCTTGGCGCTCTTGGCGTCTTGGCGGTTCATTTTCTTAGTCGCGTGATTTGAGGACCGCGATCAGGTCGAGGTGGTCGAGGCTGCGCCGCACCAAGAGGCCCGAGACCGTCGACGCCGCCAAGACGACCGACGTCGCCGTCCCGTAGGTCGATCGCTCCACCACCAGCGGGAAGCGAAACACCTCTTGGTCCACCATCGACGTCAGCCCCCACGCGAGGCCGTAGCCCATCAACCACCCAAACGGCAACGCCACGAGGGTCAACAGGCCGAGCTCGCCCAAAAGGATCGTGGAGATCTCGCCGCGGGTGAAGCCCACCACGCGCAGCGTCGCCAACTCGCGCGAGCGCTCGCTGAGGGCGATCCGGGCGCTGTTGTAGACGACCCCCACTGCGATGATGCAGGCGAAGAAGAGGTTGATCTTCTTCATCGTGCCCAGGTTCTTCGCCATCGTCCCCTGAAAGCTCTCCAGAGCGTTGCGTTTGACCGAGATGCTCGACACCTTGGGGATCTGCTTGAGCTCGTGGAAGGTCTCTGACTCGTAGAGCGAGTCAGTTTGCAGGTAAGCCGCGTTGACGCGAGGTCCCTCCCCCATGAAGTGGTTGAGGTTGTCGAGCGTCGTGTAGGCGTTGAGCCCTTGCAGGTCATCGATCACCGAGACGACCCGCAGGTCCGCGTCGGGACGCCTCCCCTCGAGCGTCTCGACCCTCACCGAATCGCCCGGCTTCACCTGGAGGATCGACGCCAGCTTCCGCGACAGCATCAGTCCGCCGCGCGGCGGGGTGTAGATGGCGCCCGAACTGTCCACCAGCCGCATCAGCTGTCCCTCTTCCGAAAGCCCCGTCAGGGCGACCCGACGCTGCCGCTGCCCGTTATGCAGCCGCGCGGGCACGCTACGCATCGGCTCGGCGCGGAGCACGCCAGTGACATGGCGGAACTCGTGGAGGACCTCGGGGGCGTCGGGCTCGACCGTCGCAGCCACCATGTCGTAGGCCTGCACGCGGAAGAACTGCTGCTCCATCGTGAAGTCGATCGCGTCCTGCACGAACTGTCCGACGACGATGATCGCGACACTGAGGGCGATCGCGAAGATCGAGATCAGGCTCCGGGCCGGGCGCCGCTCCAGCTGGCGGATAATCATCCGCGCGACGTTGGGCACGTAGCGACCGACGCCGATCCGCTCGAAGAAGGTCGGCTTGAACGACGCGGGCGGCTCCGGCCGCATCGCCTCGGCAGGCGCGACCCGCACCGCGCGCCAGATCGATCCGACCGCCCCCAGCGTCGCCGCCCCCCCGGCTACGGCGACGGCCGTGGCGATCACTGACGGCTTGATGACGATCATCAGCTCGGGGTACTGGTAGACCTGGGCGATGATCTGCGTGAACACCCGCGCCAGGTACGCGCCGCCGGGGATGCCGATCGCCGCGCCGAGAAAAATGATCAGCAGCACCAGCTTCAAGAAGTGCCAGCCGATCTGGACATTGGAGTAGCCGAACGCCTTTAGGGCGGCGATCTGTTCACGCTGCAACGCCAACACCCGGCTGAGCACGACGTTCAATAGGAACGCGGCGACCGAGAGGAAGATCGTCGGGGCCACGGTGCCGTGGACCTTGAGGCCATCGATGTCGCTCGTGAGCAGGAGGTTCGAGAGCTGGTCCTTGCGGCCATAGGCCCCTATGCCCCCGTAGGGTCTCAGCAGCGAATCGACGCGGAAGATGACCTCCTGGAGGTTCGCGTCACGCGCCAACCCGATGGAGAGGTCGTTGAACGCTCCCTCCATGTCAAACGCCATCTCTAGCGCTTCCTCCTGCATCCAGAAGACGCCGAACCGCCTCGCGTCGGGCACCAGGTCGCCCGGCTTGACCATGAATACGTACTCGGGCGAGAGCACGACGCCGACGATGCGGAGCGTCTTCTTGCGGCCGTTGAGGATCGCCGTCACCGAGTCGCCGACGCGGAGGCCGTTAGCGTCGACAAACTTCTCGGTGGCCAGCACCTCGTCCTGGCGCCCGGGCGCGAGCATCCGCCCGCGCCGCAGGTAAATGCGATTGAGCGACGGCTCGCGGCTCTCGGGGAGTGAGATCAACATACCGACGGCGGGCTCTTCGAGCCCCGGCACGTCGAGGTTCACAGCCTCAACCACCCGTGTCTCAACCCGGGCCACGCCCAGCAGGTCGGCGACCCGCTGCTTTAGCGCGGTGGGCGCGCGCTTGGCCTTGGCAAAGACGTCGGCGAAGTTGAGCCGCTCATAGAACTGGTCCCGCGTCGTTTCCAGCGACGCCAGCAGCGTGCGGGACTCGATCCACGTTGCGATCCCCGCCGAAACCACCAGCGCGATCATAATCGCCTGCCCGAGCATCGCCCGCAGGTCGCGCAGCAGCTTGCGGTCGAGGGCCGAGATCATGCTGCTTCCAATTTGACCACAAAGGAACTAAGGAACGAAGGAAGGTATCTGGCTGTCTTAGTTCTTCTCCGCAGTCTTGCCTTTGTTACTTCGTTCCTTTGTGGTTCATCTGATTGCACTACCACTCGAGCTCACTAGCCGAAATCTTCTTGGTGTTCCGTTCCTCTCCCGCGATGCGGCCGTCGCTGATATGGATTACGCGGTCGGCCATCTTAGCGATCACGGCGTTGTGCGTGATCACGGCGGTCGTCGCGCCGAGCTCGGCGTTGACGCGCTGGATCGCGTCGAGCACCAGGACGCCCGTGTGGACGTCCAGGGCGCCGGTGGGCTCGTCGCACAGCAGCACGTCAGGCCGCTTCGCCACGGCGCGGGCGATCGCGACGCGTTGCTGTTCGCCGCCGGACATCTGCGACGGGAAATGGTTGCTGCGTTTGTCGAGGTCCACCAGCCGCAGCGCCTCGGTCGGATCGAGCGGATTGGGCGAGATTTCGGTGATCAGGGCGACGTTCTCCCGCGCCGTCAGGCTCGGGATCAGGTTATAGAATTGGAAGACGAAGCCGACGTGGTCGCGGCGGTAGCGTGTCAGCGCCGCGTCGTTGAACGCCGTCAGCTTCTCGCCCCGGTAATAAACGTCACCGGACGTCGGCGCGTCGAGGCCGCCGAGAATATTCAGCAGCGTGCTCTTGCCGCTCCCCGAAGGCCCCAGCAGCACGACGAACTCCCCCGGCCAAAGGTCGAGATCGACGCCGTTGAGCGCGTGCACCTCGACCTCCCCCATCTTGTAAGTCTTCACCAGCGACCGGGCCGCGAAGACGGCGCGCTTCACGTTGCTGTCGGGCGCGTCGTCAGCGGGACGGAGAGCTGGCATGCGCTACGGCAGCGGGGACGTTGGGACCGGGGAGGCTGCCGTAGTATAACGGCGACTCCATCGCGTCGGAACGATGCGGCGAACGGCCGCGTTCGGGGACGACGCGACTCGCAGCTCCCCCGTCCCCCGTCCCTAACCCCTATCCCCTCCCCCCCATGCACCTCGGCGACTTTCAGCAACTGATCCGCGACATGTACCACGAGAAGGACGTCGCCCGTGGCGTCGACGGCACCTTCATGTGGTTGATGGAAGAGGTCGGCGAGCTCGCCGCTGCGTTGCGCGAGGGGACGCTCGAAGAGCAGCGGAGCGAGTTCGCCGACGTTCTGGCGTGGCTCACCACGATCGCTAACGTCGCCGGCGTTGACCTCACCGAGGCGATCCAGGCCAAGTACGGCAGCGGCTGCCCCGGCTGCGGCCGGATGGCGTGCGCCTGTGCCGATTCGGAGAAGCCGTAGCCGCGGAAATTTTCTGTAGGCCGTAACAAGCGCAGCGCAGTTACGGCAGGCAGCGCGACCCATCCACTGCTGCCGTAACTGCGCTTGTTACGGCTTATAAGATCGTCCCCCAATAAAAAAGCCCGAGGCTAGCACGCTAGCCCCGGGCGATGATTTAATCCATCTGACTTTTTTACTCCTCGCTAACGGCTTCTTCGCCGTTGCGCGAGCCCATCGCCAGGTAAACGTCCATGTCGACGTCGTCCGCGATGCGGCGGACGCTGCCGTCGCCGAACACGAAGTGCGTACTGCCCGGGTGGAAGCTGCCGAATGGCAGATTGTTGTAGCGGACCGTCTTCTGCGCCCCAGCAGGGAGCGCCGGACGGTCCTCTTCGAGGTGCAACCGATAGTACCCGATCTTGTCGAGGTCCGCGTTCGGCGGGATGCGGCGGTCGAAGTTCTTCGCCGCCGAGACGGCCGTCTTCTGCTGCGGTCCGCGCGGCGGCCCCGGCGCCGCCGGGTTGTCATTCGTGCTGTAGTAACTGCCAAAGGTCCAGGTGCGGAGTTGGTACCAGCGTTCGCCGGCCATCGCGGTCTTGCTAAGGCCGTCGGTCGCTTTGCGGAGGGGCGTCAGCGCATCAACGACAAACAGTCCGTCGGTGTTCACGGGCCCGAAGTCACCGCTGACGTTCGCTTCATCGCCGACGCACTGGTCGCCCCGGCTGCGGACACACTCGGTAATCCCCGCCCGGCTGAAGTAAGAGCCAAGCACGCCGGCGTACGACATGACGCGGAAATCGTACTTGCGGCCGCGGACCTCGAAGATATCGGGATCGGTCGGGCAACTGTACTGGGGGATCGCCGTGCTGTTGGCGAGCTGAAGGGTCTCGGCGTCCTCGGCGTAGTTGCTGTTGATGTCGGCGGAGACGGCGGCCTCCTCCATGAACGGCAAGATGTAAACCTGCCAACCGAGACCATTCAGCTTCTCCGCTGGAGAGTTCGACGACGCCGGCGGGAGGCCGCTGCGCGCCGACTCGTAATTCAAACACGCCAGGCCGATCTGCTTGAGATTGTTCTGACACTCCGAACGCCGCGCCGCCTCGCGCGCCGCTTGCACCGCGGGCAGCAGCAGGGCGACCAGGATGCCGATGATCGCGACGACCACCAGCAGTTCGACCAGCGTGAAACCGAGCGATTTCCGATTCGTTGTAGTCACAGCAAGCACGCCTCAAAGGAAAAAGGGCTCGCAAAGTCCTGCGACGCAATCAGTCGCAGGGGCGGCCCAAGGACTTAGGATAACAGGGGCTGAACGGGGCTTTGGACCCCGAAAGCGTCGTTCGATTGCGCGTCGATTTCGCGCCTTTGCCTACCGACGCGACGTACTGTGGGATGCCTCACGCCGGCGCGCGACAGCACGTGGACGCCCGCGATCTCGCCTTCGAAATCGCGCCGCTTTCGCGAGACCTCGCTGCGCTCGTCCCTGTTGACGCGGCTTTGCCCGTTCGCGCGGCGCCGCGGATGCGTTCCAATTGGAAACTGCTCCGCCATCCACCATCCGCCTTCCGTCATCGCCCGCCGTGCCCAAGTTCCAGCTCCAGAGCGACTTCCAGCCCGCCGGCGACCAGCCCGCCGCTATCAAGGCGCTGGTCGACGGCCTCAAGGCGGGGAAGCGCGAGCAGTGCCTGATGGGCGTCACCGGCAGCGGCAAGACGTTCACGATGGCGAACATCATCCAAGAGTTGCAGCGACCGGCACTGGTCCTCTCGCACAACAAGACGCTCGCGGCGCAACTCTACAGCGAGTTCAAGGAGTTCTTCCCCAACAACGCCGTCAGCTACTTCGTCAGCTACTACGACTACTACCAGCCCGAGGCCTACATCCCGCAGAGGGACATCTACATCGAGAAGGACGCGTCGATCAACGAGGAGATCGACCGCATGCGGCTGGCGACGACCAGCTCGCTGGTGAGCCGTCGCGACACGATCGTCGTCGCGAGCGTGTCGTGCATTTACGGCCTCGGTTCGCCCGAGGACTACAAGGCGATGATGGTCGGCCTGGCGGTGGGCGACGTCGTCGATCGCGATGAGGTGCTCGCCAAGCTGATCGACATCCAGTACGACCGCAACGACACCGACCCCGAGCGCAGCAAGTTCCGCGTCCGCGGCGACTCGGTCGAGATCTGGCCCGCTTACGAGGAGTTCGCCTACCGGATCGAGTTCTGGGGGGACGAGGTCGAGAAGCTGTCGATCATCAACCCCACCAGCGGCCAGGCCATCGACCACCTGCAGCAGATCTATATCTACCCGGCCAAGCACTTCGTGCTCCCCGAGGAGCGGATCGAGAAGGCGATCAACCAGATCAAGCTCGAGCTTTCGGGGCGACTGGAGTTTTTCAAGAGCGAGGGCAAGCTGCTCGAAGCCCAGCGCCTGTCGGCCCGCACTCGCTATGACATCGAGATGATGCTCGAGATGGGGTACTGCCCGGGGATCGAGAACTACTCGGCGCCCCTCTCCGGCAAGGCGCCGGGCGAGCCGCCCAACACGCTGTTCGACTTCTTCCCCAAGGACTACCTGCTGTTCGTAGATGAAAGCCACGCCACCGTCAGCCAGGTCGGCGCGATGTACAATGGCGACCGCGCGCGGAAGACGACGCTTGTCGAGCACGGCTTCCGCCTCCCCAGCGCGCTCGATAACCGGCCGCTCAAGTTCGAGGAGTGGCAGGAGCGGATCGGCCAGTGCGTCTATGTCAGTGCGACGCCGGCCGACTACGAACTGGAGCGCTGCGGCGGCGAAGTTGTTGAGCAGATCGTCCGGCCGACCGGCCTCTTGGACCCGGTGATCGAGCTGTCGCCCGCACGGGGGCAGGTGCCGCATCTCTTGGAGCAGATCAAAGAGCGCGCCGCCGTCGGCGAGAGGGTCCTCGTGACGACGCTCACCAAGCGGCTCGCCGAGGATCTGGCGGCTTACCTCACCGAGAGGGGCGTCCTCTGCAAATGGCTCCACTCCGAGCTCGACGCCTTCGAACGCGTTGAACTCTTGCGTGACCTGCGGCTAGGCAAGTTCGACTGCCTGGTCGGTGTGAACCTGCTGCGCGAAGGCCTCGACCTGCCGGAGGTGTCGATGGTCGCCATCCTCGACGCCGACAAGGAGGGCTTCCTGCGGAGCGAGACGTCGCTGATGCAGACGATCGGCCGCGCCGCGCGGAACATCAACAGCAAGGTGATCCTTTACGCCGACAAGGTCACCAAGAGCATGCAGAAGGCGATCGACGAGACCGAGCGCCGCCGCCAGCTACAGCAGGAGTACAACAAGGAACACAACATCACACCCGAGTCGATCAAGAAGGCGATCCGTCGCGGCATCGAGTCGGACGCGGCCGCCCACCAACGCGCGAACGCCGCGGTGGGCCGCGACGACGAGTCGCTGTACGTCACCGAGGAATACATCAACGAGCTCGAGAAGGAGATGTACGACGCGGCCGACCAGATGGAGTTCGAACGGGCAGCGATCCTCCGGGACAGGATCGAAAAAATGCGCGAGTCGATCGGCCAGAGCATTAAGAGTGTCGAGGCGGGCATCAAGAGCGCCGGCAAGAACCGCAAGGGCCGTCGCGGGGGGACGAAGAAAGCGAAGGTGCCGCGCCCGAAGAAAGGCGTCTAGCCTCCGGCAACGCCACGAACGGCTCACCACCCCCTCGCCGCACCGTGCTAGCCCGGTGGCGTCAGCCCCGGGACCGGCGTCCATCGGCGGGCGATCCGCCAGCAACAAATCTCACGCAGAGGCGCAAAGCCGCAGAGCTGGCGTGGCCCCAGCGCCCTCCGGTCTGCTACGCTGCCGCCACTTCAGCCACGCCATGGAAGGGCCCGCCGGATGCACCGCTTGCTGTTCGCTCTGTTGCTCATCGCCAGCCCCGTCGGGGCCGCGGTGTTCTCCCGCGACCTGTACGAGTCGGGGGACGGGTTGCTGACTTACGACGATGTGAATCAGCGAGAGTGGTTGGATTTCTCGGTAACTGCTGGGCTCTCGTTTGACGAACTTGCATTGCTGATCAGCCCGGTAGGCCCACTCGCTGGATTCCAATTGGCAACGAAGGGCGACACATACGATCTATTCAAGACCAACGATGTAATGATTCAACCGGGCGTCGCCAACGACTGGGCAGGTCTGCTAGGAAACGCCTCAACTTCTTCGACTGAAGTACATGAGAATACGGTTCTCGTCACATCAGTGGGTGGACGAACCTCCCAGGGTATGGACGGCGACGACGAGGCATACTCTGTGTCTTTCACGAGTCAGATACAGTTCCCAACTGAGTATCGCGACTACTTTGAGACGGTCAGTCGTCCGTACGTCTTCTCCTATTACCCGCAAGAGTGTGTCGACGCCCACGGTCCGTGCTTAGTTCAGGTTGCGATCGCTCAAGATTTTGGGGGGCCACGGGGCGTATTAGCCAATATTGGTCCTCCACCAGAACTTTCAACCTACTGGCTCTACCGCGACGCCGCCCACGTCCCCGAGCCCGCCGGGCTCTGCCTTGCCGCGGCGGCCTGCCTCGCCGCTTTGCGCCTTCGCGTCTTGGCGTGAGGCCCTCCCTCGACTGACGTCTGGAGACTCCTGGGCAGTTGGTTGGGGCCGGCTTTCTCTCTGCGGCTCTGCGAGTTTGCGTGGTATACTGCCGACATGCTCAGCCAGCAGCAACTCGAACAGTACCGCCAGATGACGCCTAGCGAGCGGCTCTCGCTGTCGCTGCGGATGCTGCGCGAGCAGTGGCCCTGCCTGATGGAGGGTAGTAAGGAGCGAGTCGATCGCAAGTTCGCGCTCTTGAACCAACAGAATGATGAGCGAAACCAAGCTCTGCTCGCTGGAATGGCCCGTCTGAGAAAAACGCAATGACCCCGGTCGAAGAGTTGCTGTGTGACCTGGTCGGCCTGTTGGAAGAATTAGACGAGCCTTATGCCGTGATGGGCGGCTGGGCCGTTCGCGCCCACGGATTGCCGAGGCCGACCTACGACGTGGATCTTACGGTCGCAATGGACCGGGAGAAGTTGCCGGCGTTCTTCGCGCGAATCGACGCCCTCGGTTACGATGTCGGCGACCAGTATCGCGGCGGGTGGCTCGACTCAGTCGCCGATATGCCGCTATTCAAGGCGACAACGTTCGTCGAGGGCCGAACACTCGTAGCGGATATTTTCGTCGCCGAGAACGAGTTTCAACAGTCAATTATCGCGAGGCGACTGAGGGGGTCGATCGATGGTCTCCCGACGTGGTTGGTGACTGCAGAAGACCTGATCCTTATGAAACTCGTTGCCGATCGCATTCGTGACCGGGCCGATGTGCAAGACATCATGGCGATGAATTTACAGCTCGACGACGCCTACCTCGACCACTGGGCCGAAAAGCTCGGCATCGCCGACAAGCTCGCCGCCGCCCGCAAAGAATTCCGCGGCGAAGCTTCGTAGCGCGTGACAACGTCGTTACAATCCAGCCTTGGATCGGACACTCACTTTCCGAACCCGAGGCCCGTCATGCCCCGCTACCGCCACGCCCTGCCGCAGCTCGCCGGCCAGCCGATCCTCACCGATGGGGGGATGGAGACCGTCCTGATTTTTCAGGAGGGGATCGATCTGCCCTGTTTCGCGGCGTTTACGGTGCTTGAGAACGATGGGGGGCAGGCGCTGTTGACGCGATACTTCGATCGTCACATCGACATAGCCGACCGGCACGGTGTGGGCCTCTTGCTTGAAACGGCGACGTGGCGAGCCAACCCCGACTGGGTCGCCCGTGTCACCGGATCATCCGACGCCACGGCCGGTATCAACCGAGCGGCGGTTGATTTCTTGGCGGCATATCGTGAGCAGAAAGCCAGCGGAGCCACGCTGCCGATCAGCGGCGCCATTGGCCCGCGGGGCGACGGCTACATCCCCGACTCGGCCATGACCGCCGAGGAGGCGGCCGAGTACCACCACACGCAGGTCGGAACGCTCGCCGCCACCGAGGCGGACCTTATCACCGCCTACACGCTCAACTACGTCGAAGAGGCGATCGGCGTGGCGCTCGCGGCGCAGGGCGCCCGGATCCCGGCGGCGATCTCGTTCACCGTCGAGACCGACGGCCGACTGCCGTCAGGTCAACCGCTCGGCGACGCCATCAACCAGGTCGACGAGGTGACCGACGGAGCACCCGTCTACTACCTCGTCAACTGCGCCCACCCCACCCACTTCCACAACGTCCTCGACACCGACGCCTCGTGGATCGATCGGGTCAAAGGCGTGCGAGCGAATGCATCCACGATGAGCCACGCCGAACTCGATGACGCCACCGAACTCGACCGCGGCGACATCGCCGACCTCGCCCAGTGGTACGGAACGCTCCAGGACCGCCTCGACCTACGCGTCGTCGGCGGCTGCTGCGGCACCGATCACGAACACATCGAAGCGATCGCCACCGCCACAGCCCGCACAAGAGCGTGACGTCGGCGACGACCACCCGACCACCCCTACCGCATCACTCTCCAACACGAGGAACCGCAAAATGACACCGCGCAACGACAACACCAAGGCCCACGAACGGCGAGCGATCGATCAGTTCACGCACGACGCCGACGACTTCGCGGCGTCACCGATCATCAACGACTCCGACGCACTCGACACCATCGCCGAACTCACTGCTGCCGGCCCGGCGACTCGAGCACTCGACGTGGCTTGCGGGCCGGGCATCGTCGCGACGCGACTCGCAGCAACCGGTGCATCGGTCACGGGATTGGACGTCACACCCAAGATGCTCGCGATCGCAGCCGAACGAAGCCGCTCCAGCGGACTCGACGTCCGATGGGTGGAAGGCACCATGTACGACCTCCCCTTTCCCAATGGTGAATTCGACGTCGTCGTTTCTCGCTACGCACTCCACCACGCCCACCATCTCGACCTGGCCGTCAACGAGATCAGTCGAGTGGCCGCCGCCTCCGGGCGGCTGGTCATCGTCGACTTCGCCGCTGACGACGATCCCGACGTGGCGGGAGCGTACGACGACGCGGAACGCCAACGAGACCCGACCCACGCCCGCAACCTCACCTCAACCGAGCAACGACAGTTGTTCGAGTCGATCGGCTGGACCATGGTCGAAACCCGGTCCTACCGGCTCACGGCGTCCGTGTCGGGCGTGCTGGCCGGATCACGCGGCCCCGATCACGACAGCTACCGCGCAGCGTTCGAGGCATCCGTCGACACCCACCAACTCGGCGTCAACGCCCGACGAACCGGATCGGGCATTCACTTCGAGTACCCCATCGTCGCTCACGTCTTCACCCGCCACCCCTGATCACCGACACCGCGCACCAGAAGGAATCCGAGACATGATCAACCCAGACGCCTACATCCAACTCGCCCTCGACCGTCACCGAGAACGCCTCGTGCTGGCCGAGACACACCGACTCATCGAGCAGGCACCACACGCACGCCGCGACGAGCGATCGGAGCGCCCGCTGAACCGGCTCGTCCGGAGAGCGCTCGTCGAGCTCGTCACGGCACCGGTGGGCACACCATCGCTCGCGGCAACCAACCCACGGCACCGGCACACTGCGGTCGAGCCGTCACACGTCGACAACCTCGTCGCCGACAACCACCTCGACGCCGAACTCGTGTCCGCCGCCAACCGATGATCCCGCCCACCCCACATCCACCAACGGGAAGAAAACGCCTGTGAACCACCCAGCCGATGTCGAACTCACCGCCATGCTCCACCACTCCATGCCCTTCACCCGAACCGGGACTGTCTCCCGAAACGTCGGGATCGAAGCCATCGCTGGGAATCGCGGCCGGCGCGGGGCTATGTGGTTGAGCTGAGAACCGTGGTGTACGCGGCGACGTACTGACCGATCATGCGGGTCACGTCGAATCGTTCGATCGCGGAGCTCCGGATGAGGTGGCGGTCGAGCGCATCTGCGGTGGCGACCGCGTCGACGGCGTCGTCGATCGTTCGAACCAGGTAGCCGGTGGTGCCGTGGTC
>JBGSJY010000370.1:0-4187 GCA_041741515.1 Pirellulales bacterium
CCGGCCAGCCCCACACCGAAGCCACGCCGCCGGCGCCCGTGTCCTTCTATGGCCGGAGCAAGCTGGCCGGCGAGGACGGCTGCCGCAAGCTGGCAGACCGCTTGCCGCTCTCGATCCTCCGCCCGCCGGTGGTCTTCGGCCCGGGCGATCGCGATGGCCTCTTGCTCTTCAAGACGCTGCGACGCTTCCCGGTCCACTTCGTGCCACAGATGAAGGGCCTGCCCCTGTCGCTGGTGTACGTCGATGACCTCGTCGAGGCGATGATCGCCGTGACCGAAGGCGGCGAGCGCGTCGCCCCCCACGCCGACCCCAACGACTCACGCGGCCTCTACTTCGCCGCCGACCCAGTGGTCTCGTCCTACGCCGACATGGGCCGGATGGTCGCCGCCGCGCTCGGCAAGAAGGTCTGGGTCATCTGCCGCCGCAAGTACCCGCTGCTGCCGCTGGCGATCGCCGGCGATGTCATTGGCCGCCTCAAAGGCAAAGCGCCCCTGTTCGGCATGGACAAACTACGCGAAGCATCGGCGAGCGGCTGGGTCTGCGACCCAGCGAAGATTATGACGACCCTCGACTGGGCGCCCGCCGCGCCGGCTGGCGAGCGTTACCGAGAGACACTCGCTGGGTACCAAAAGACCGGATGGCTTTGATTTGAATGAGTGGGTAGCCCCGGTTCTTGAACCGGGGTGGCGAAGCCACAAGTAGGCCCCGTGAGTGTTTCAAACCCTTCGACGCGTCCCCTCTCAGTGGTGCTTCTTGTCGCCTGCGGCGACCCAGGTTCGAGAACCTGGGCTACCCGATTTTTTCTTTCCTGGCGATCCTTGGCGCTCTTGGCGTCTTGGCGGTTACAGATCGAAGTTCACCGTCTTCGTCAGGTACCGGTAGAACCGCTGCCAGAGCGTGCGCGGCTCGATCGTGATCTTGGCCTCGCCCACGAGGCCCACGCGCAGCAGGTCGTGCTGCTGCTTGGCCGTTTCGGGGAGGCTGGCGTAGTCGCCCAGCGGGACGGTCGCCTCGAACATCGGCCGCAGCGGCTTCGCCTGGCCTGACTTGTCCATCTCGGTGGCGACGGCCCCGCCGGTGAGGCTCGACAGCCGCGAGGGCGTCTCGGGAAGTTCCTCTCGGGAGATCGAGGTGATCTTGCTGACGTACTTCAGGTCCGTCGTCTGGTTGAGCATCAAGCGGGCCTCCTGGCCCTCGCTCACCAGCTCGATATCGTCCTGCGAAATGGCGAGGCGCGCCTCGAACGACCTGGGGTCGCCAATCCGGCAGAGGCGGTCGCCCGGCTCGAGCGTCGCCCCGAGGTTTCGCTTATTGAGGGGAGTCCCCTCCCAACTCTGCAGCTCTTTGGGGTCCTGCACACGGTTCGTGCGGTAGTCCGGCTCCATGACGACGCCCGCGATCGGCGCCCGCAGCGTGAGGCGGCCCGCGTCTTCAAGCTGCTTCTGGAGTTGCTCCTGGGCGCTGGCGAGGTTCTCGCGCACCTGGCCCAAGCGTCCCGCGGCGGTCGCGTCCTTGAAGGCGATGCTCTCGAGCGAACGGATCTCGGCTTGGTAGCCCTTGACCTCACCCCGCAGCTTGGCGATGCCGATCTCGAGGTCGATGCTCTTGAGCCGCGCCAGCTCTTGTCCCTTCTCGACCCGTTGGCCTGGCTCGACAAAGACTTCTTCGAGCATCGCCGGCACGCCCGCGTAGACGTTCGCCGCGCCGCGGGGGTGGATCACGGCCGGGCAGTAGACGTACGCCGGCAGCGGCACGATGAACGCCGCGGCCACCACGCCCACGACGATCAGGCAGGTCACCAGCAGCGGGACGCGTTTCACTTTGCTCAGTCTCCCAGGCACCATGAAAAACTTGTAGAGCTTCACCAGCGGCTGTCCGACCAGGCCCCACACCGACATCAGCGCGATCGCCTGACCCAGCGGCTTGAGCCCGTAGGGCTCGAAGACCTGGTTGAGGAAGTAGAGGATCGAGATCACAACGACCCAGCGATAGACCGCTGCGGCGACGGTGTAGGTCCCGAACAACCACTGGTTCTTCTGCGGCAGGAACGGGTCGTCCTGCTGCTCCATCCCGAGGCAGTACTTCGCCATCGTCCGGTTGAGGATCGTGCTCGCCTTCTGGCGGAGGTTGGGGACCTCCATCAGGTCGCTGAGGATGTAGTAGCCGTCGTACCGCAGCAGGGGGTTGGCGTTAAAGAGGATCGTGCTTACCGAGCTGACGAACATGATGTTCAGGCACACGTAGTGCAGCAGCCCGGGATCGGTGAACCACCAGATGAACGTGCAGATCGAGGCCAGCACCACCTCGACATACATGCCCGCCGCGCCGATCGCCGCCCGGTGCCACTTGTTGGGCAGCATCCACGAGTCGCTGACGTTGCAGTACAGGCACGGCGTCAGCACCAGCAGCATGACGCCCATCTCGTGGCACTCGCCGCCAAAGTGCTTGCACGACAGCCCGTGCCCGAACTCGTGCAGCACCTTCGTCGAGCCCAGCACGACCGCCAGTAGCAGCCAGTTCTCGGCGGCGAAGAACGTGTTGAAGTCGGGCAGCTTCGACTGGAACAGATCGAACTGCACAAAGATCAGCGACAGCGCCGACAGGCACAGCAGCAGGCACAGCACAAAGGCCGTCTGGCTGAAGAACCACCGCACGGGCGGAAAGCTGTAGAGCAGCTCCAGGATCCAGTCGGGGTCGATCCCCTTGAAGCGGACCGAGAGGATGTTCGTGAACTTCTGCTGCCACTCCTTCCAGACGCGCTCGTCGCGGCGTTTCTTGAGCTGGTCCCCCTGCCCCGGCGTGTCGGTGATCACCAGCCCGCTGCGGTGCAGCGTGCCGACGAACTGCTGCAGCTCCTCGGTGCGGATCGACTGCGGCGGAAACCGGCGCTCGAACTCCTCGGCGATCTCGTCGAGGCTCGACGCGCCGTCGAGCATCGAGAGGATCGCGAACTCCTCTTCCTCGAAGCGGAAGTACTGCAAGGCGACCGGGTCCTTCACGACCCAGTAGACGCGCCCCTGGTAACGCTGCTTCTTCGCCTCGAGGTCGGGCCGCACCCTGATCGGCAGCCGCCGGCTGCTGGAGGAGACCAGGCTGTCGGCGAGGGTGGCCATGGGGGATTAAATGGAGGCGAAGCCGACCCATTATCCCCCTCCCCTTTCAAGGGGAGGGGCTAGGGGAGGGGTCTGAAGTGGAACCCGCTATACCCGCTCTAATCGCTGAGTAAGTTCTGGCTGAGTTTAGACAAGGCGGCGCTGGTACCCGCTGCGCCCCCTCCCCTAGCACCTCCCCCTAGAGGGGGCGGGGGATTTATCTGTCCTTACCGCGTGCCGCTCGTTGCCCGTCCCCCCACCGCCGCCTCCCCTTTCGTCCCCAGATGAATCTTCATCGTGGCGTTGAGGTTGGGGCTGATCGCCCAGCGGCCCTCTTCCAGGCGGTTGGCGATCTCGGCGCGGACGCGGTAGCGGGGCTTGTCGCCGTCGTACTCGGCGATGGGATCGACGTAGACGACAAAGCCGGCCGCCTCTTCGCTGCGGCCCGCGGCGACCGGCACGTTGATCGTCACGCGGCAGTTCTCAATGTCGCGGGGGTCAAAGTCCTCGAAGTAGACCCAGCCATCGACCTGCAACAGGTCGAGCCGCGCGACCTCGGCGATCGTGTCGCCGGGCTGCACCCACTCGCCCTCCTCGCGGCTGAGCTTGAGCACCTCGCCGCCGAACTTCGCGCGGACGCGGCGCTTCTCGATGGCGATTTCCGCCAGCTGCATCTCGGCCCGCTTGACGTTCACCTCCATCAGCGCCAACTGCTGGTCCTTGCGGGCCTTCTCACCGCCGAGCTGCGCCCGCTTCCACTCGAGCTGCTCCTTGCGGACCTCGGCCTCGGCCACCGCGCCGGCGACGTTGCTGTTCGCGGCCAGAACTTCTTCGACGTCGGCGCGCTCGACCTTCTCCTGGGCGTCGGCGTACTGCTCCTCGATCTTGTCGTTGGCGCGCATCAGCGTGTGCTGGTACTCCGCGTGCGCACGCTTGTAGGCCTGCTCGGCTTCGCGGGTGTCGATCTCGGCGATGATGTCCTCGGCCTGGAAGCGCGAGCCGAGCTTGACGCCGACGTAGGTGAGGATGCCCGCCTCGGTCGCCGCGAGGTCGCGCTTGGTCACCAGCCCGACGACGCAGCCGCCGATCTCGTGC
>JBGSJY010000371.1:0-3886 GCA_041741515.1 Pirellulales bacterium
CGGCGGTAATCGTGGTGCGGCCCGCGCCGACCGGGTGGGCGCCGGTGTCAACGCCGTCGATCGGCGCCAAGAGGCTCGACGAGTTGGCGCCCGCCAGCGCCGAGCGGGCGTCGGCCAGTTGCTTGAGCGACTTCTCGAGCACCGCGGTCTGACCATCGACGGTGGCCACCAACTCGGCGTACTGCGAGCGTTGCGACGCTAGCGCCGCCGAACGGCTGCGGATCGCGTCGATCTGCGCCGCCAGGTCGGCTTCGCGACGCGCGGCGACCTCAAGTTCGAGCTCGACCCCGGCGATAGCGGTGGGGAGCTCATGGATCAGCTCGCGCTGCACGGCCTCTTGCCCGTGGCGGGCCGAGAGCACCAGCGGGTGGTCCATCGTGCGGGTGCCGGCGGTGCGGGCGACGACGAGCTGGGCGTCGATCAGCCCGTTCTTCAGCCGGCGGAGCGCCGGTTGGCTGTTGAGGAGGGCGTCGGGCGTCGCGAGGAGGCGTGATGGGTCGCTCAGAGCCGCTTGGAGCTCGGCGAGCAGGGCCTCGTTCTGCAAGCGGCGTTCGGCGTACTGGCGGCGTTCGGCGTCGATGGCGAGCACCTTCTGCCCCAGCTCGCTCTGACCGCCGCTGGGGTTGGTGAGGTGACGCAGCTCGATCAGGTCGGCGCCGATACCACTCTCGAAGTCGGCTAATTTTTCGGCCTGACCGTGCAGTTGCTGGCGCGCGATCTCGACCGAGCGCTCGACTTCGGCGACCATGCTCGCGGCCCGTTCGTCACGCAGCTCGTTGAGCCGCTGGTCGAGCTGCCGTGTCAGCGCGCTGACCAGGGCGATCGCCCGCTCGCGGCTGGGGTTGAGCACGCCGATGTAGAAGACCTCGGTCTTGCCGAACTCGGCGCCACCGGGGGGGGCGAGGCGGAGCTTGTCGCGGAAGTCGGCGATGTCTTGGCGCGTCGGCTCGCCGCCCAGCACTTCGGTCAGCACGGCGGTGACGACGCTCTGGCTGCGGGCCAGCTCGAGGAGCGTTTCCTGAACGGTTTTCATCTCGGACAAGTCGGTGAACTTGCCGAGCCGTTGATCGGCGTAACCGGCCGCGTCGCTGCGGATGACGAGGCCTTGCACGGCCTTCCAGTCACGCGGCAGGACCAGCGTGCTGAGCGCCGCGAGCACAGCGCCCACGATCGCCGGCGCGACCAGCAGCTTGCGGTGCGTCTGGAACAGTTGCGCCAATTGGGCGGGCGTGAGGCTGGCGGTGTCGTTCGGCATGGCGGCTGGCCAAGGGGGGCGCGGGAGGGTCCGGCGTCGTCTTGTCGAGCAACCTTAGTGCCGAACCATGTGGCAGGCGGCGGGGGTGCCCCCCTAAACCCCCGGATCGCCCGATTGGCGCGCGGGTCGGGGCGGACGGAATCGGTCCGACAGCGACGGCATGTCGCCAAAACGCAACCCCCTGCGGCGTTCGTGCCTCATAGCGAGCTTTCTATGGATGCGACTTGCCAACCGCGTCCCGCAACGCAGAGTTGCGGACGCTGGTCGCTTGGCCAAGCGCCCGCTGACGTTGCGCCCATCCAAGGGGGGGAGACGCCGATGCCCATGAACCTCGTCCAACGCTCGCTGCTGGGGCTGTACCAGGGCGCGACGGCGTCGATGAGGATGCGCGCGGTGCGGCGGATGGCGAGCGAGGGCCGCGCGCCGGTCAGCGTGCTGTTCTACCACCGCATCGCCGACACGAGCCCCAACGACTGGACCCTGCCGGTCGAGGAGTTTCGTCGGCAGATCGACTGGCTCGCGCGGCGCTTCGACTTTGTCTCGCTTCACGAGGCGCAGCGCCGCCTCGCCGCTGGCAAGAGCCGGCGCCCCGCGGTCGCGATCACCTTCGACGACGGCTACGGCGAGAATTGCGACCACGCCCTCCCGCTCTTGTTACGGCGCCGCATCCCGTTCACCTATTTCGTATCGACTCAGATCATCCGCGACCAGACGGCGTTCCCACACGACCTGGCGGCCGGCGAGCGGTTGCGCCCCAACACGATCACCGAGCTACACACGATGGCCGGCGCGGGCGTCGAGATCGGCGCCCACTCGCGGACCCACGCCGACCTCGGCAAATCGACCGATGCCGACTGGCTCCGCGAGGAGATCGTCGGTTCGATCGAAGACATCGAAACCTGGACCGGCCGCCGGCCGCGGTCCTTCGCCTTTCCGTACGGCCAGACGAGCAACTTTACCCCCGCGGCGATGCGGGTCGCCCGCGACGCCGGGATCGAGGTCGTTTGCTCGGCCTACGGCGCCTACAACCAACCGCAGCAGGTCGCGAAGGAGCTGGGCCCCTTCCACTTGCGGCGGATCCATGCCGATCGCGAGTGGGTCCGCTTCGTTAACTGGATGACGTTCGATCCACGCAAGCTGCTCGCCGCCGACCCGATCAACGACGCGGCCTACCTCCGCGACGACAACAGCGCTGCACACGGTACGACGACGCCGACGGAGGCCGTTCATGGCTGAATCGGTCGCCGCGGAGCGCCGACGGCGCGAGCGGATCGGGCTGAGCCCCGAGACCCTCGTGTCGAGCATCGCGTTGGTGCTGCTGGTAAATCTCGTGCAGCGCAGCGTCGGCTTCGGCCGAGCGGTGCTGTTCTGTCGTTGGATGGATCCCGAGGAGCTGGGCCATTGGGAGATGGCCTACAGCTTCCTGCTGCTCGCGGCGCCGCTGGCGGTGCTCGGGCTGCCCGGATCGTTCGGGCGCTACCTCCAGCGTTATCACCAGCGGGGCCAGCTCTGGCTCTTCCTGCGGCGGACCTCGTTCTGGACGTTCACCCTCGCCGGCGCGACGATCGCGCTGCTCGTCTGGCGCCGGGCGGACATGGCGCAGGTGGTTTTCGGCGGCGCCGATCGTGCGGGTCTGATGACCGGTGTGATCTGCTGCCTAGCGACCGTGATCCTCCACCACTTCCTCGAAGCGGTCTTCGCCGGTCTGCGGATGTTCCGCGTCGTGTCGGCGATGCACTTCACACAGAGCATGGCGTTCGCGGCCGTGTCGCTGTCGCTGCTGGCGTTTTGGCGCGACGCGACGGCGAGCGTCGTGCTCGGTTACGCCGTCGCCTGCCTGCTCTCGATCGTCGGCGTCTTGGCGTGGGTGGCGCTGCGGGTTGATCGGTCGGACGACGCCGGCGCCCACGTCGCCCACAGCGAGTTCTGGCCGCCGTTGATGCGCTTCGCGGTTTGGGTGTGGGTCACCAATCTGCTGACGAACGTCTACGGCGTCATCGACCGCTACATGATCATCCACTTCGCCGGATTTGACACCGACGAGGCGCTCGCCCAGGTTGGCAACTACCACACCAGCAACATCGTGCCGGTGCTCTTGGTGTCGTTCGCCAATCTGCTGGTGGGGGCGATGACGCCCCACCTGAGCCACGACTGGGAAGCCGGCCGCCGCGACGCGGTTTCGGGCCGGCTCAACCTGATCCTCAAGCTGGCGACCCTGGCGATGCTCGCCGGCGGTGTGGTGCTGCTGGCGATCTGCCCCACCCTGTTCCACTTGGCGTTTGGCGACAAATACGACACCGGACTGGCGGTCATGCCGTGGACGATCGCCAACTGCGTCTGGTTCTCGCTGCTCTTGGTGGCCCAGCAGTACGTCTGGTGCGCCGAGAAATCGCACCGGGCGACGCTGCCACTGGTGGCCGGCCTGGTGGTCAACGTGGTGCTGAACCTCGTGTTGCTGCCCCGGTTGGGTCTGCTCGGCGCCGTGGCGGCGACGGCAGTCGCGACGCTGCTGACCCTGCTGGGGCAGTTGTACGTGAATTACCGAAGCGGGATGCAACTGCACCGCGGCACGATCCTCGTCGCCTTCGCCCCGGCGCTGCTGGTGCTCGGCCCCGCGCCCGCGGCGATCGG
>JBGSJY010000372.1:0-1854 GCA_041741515.1 Pirellulales bacterium
GCGAGCTTGGCGGCGATTTCCCCCGGATCGCCGGCCCCTCGGAGGTAGACCATGTTCGATTGGACGGACACGGGATCGGCGTCGATCCCGGGCAGGGCGTGCAGGCCTTCCGCGAGGGCCTTCGCGTTGGCGTGGTCGTCCGCGAGGCGTGCGACCTGATGCTCCAGCGCATAAAGGGCGCCGGCCGCGACGATCCCCGCCTGACGCCAACCGCCCCCCAAAGCCTTCCGCACCCGTCGGGCGACCGCGATCAAATCCGCCGGCCCCACGAGCGTCGATCCGACTGGCGCACCGAGCCCCTTGCTGAAGCAGACGCTCACCGTGTCGAAAGGACCACACTGACGGCGGATGTTCGTTTGCCAATCGCCGTCGGCAGCGACCGCCGCGTTCCACAGCCGCGCGCCGTCGAGGTGCGTTTTGAGACCCACCTTGTGCGCCCACGCACACGCGGCGGCGACGTCGGCCTCAGGCAGAATCGCGCCGCCGAATCGGTTGTGCGTATTCTCGACGCACAGCACCTTGGTCCGCGGGTAATGAATGTTGTCGGGCCGGAGGGCCGCTTCGAGCGTCTCGATACTCGGCAGGCCCCCCGTCGAGGGCAGCGGATGGGCTGCGACGCCCCAGAGCTGCGCGTACGCGCCTTGCTCGTAGTAGTAGATGTGGCACTGCGAGTCGCAGAGGAACTCGTCCCCCGGTGTGCAGTGGACACGCACGCCGAGCTGGTTGCTCATCGTCCCCGAAGGCACGTAGAGCGCCGCCTCCTTGCCGAGCAGGTCGGCGACCCGCTGCTCGAGTTCGAGGACCGTCGGGTCGTCGCCAAAGACGTCATCCCCGACCGGCGCGGCCGCCATCGCTTCGCGCATGGCCGCGGTCGGTCGGGTGACGGTGTCGCTGCGGAGGTCGATCATGCCGCGGATATTACCCGATCCGCTCGGCAATGTTGTCCCCCTCCCTGAAAGGGAGGAGGACCAACGGTCACTCCTTCGCCGCTTCGAGGGCATTCTTCGCGGCGACGCGGCCGCCGTGCGTATTGCTGACCTCGGCGAAGGTAATTTCGCCCCCCTTGGCGATGACGAAGGTCGCCGGGTAGGCCGTCTCGTTGGGCGCCATCCAGCGGAGGCCGTAGGCGTTCACCAGCTCGTAGTCGGGATCGAGCAGCAGCGTGACGCCCCCCGGGAGCTCGGTCTCATCGATCTTCGCCATCGTCGCGTTGAGAAACTCCTCGGCGTGGCCCTCGAGGCCCTTCTGCTGGCCGGGATAGACGACGACCACACCGACTCCGGCGTCGGCAAAGTCCTTCGCGTTGCGGATCAGGTCGGCGGTCTGGGCCGAGCACGCCGGGCACTGGTAGCCAGGGTAGCCGCGGAGCACCACCAGCACGGTTTTGCCGGCGGCGAAGGTCTCCGCCAAATCGACCTGCTCTCCGGCCGTGCTGGTGAGCGTCACGGTCGGAGCGGCCTCGCCCACCGCAGGAGGCTCGGCTGGGGCGGGAGCGGCTGCGGCGACGGGTTGGGCGAAAGCCGGGGCCGTAGCAATCAAGCCCATGAGGGCGAACACGGCGGGGCGGAGCAAGGTCATGACGGAGAGTCCTTGAGGAACGGGCCTGAACGGGAACGTGACGCGGGCGGCCTGCGCCAGCCTACCCTCGGCTCCCGGGCTTACGCAGTGGTCGGCCGGGGGGTTGAGTGAGGCAGCCCACGCCCCACCAGCCTTCACCGAGCCACTGTAGGCGTCCGAGCCGGGCAGTTACGCTAGAGGGTCCTATGAAGCCCAACGCCGCCCCGACGCCCGTGATCGCCCGCATCGACGCCCGCCGCGCCGAGTCGCGGGCCGCCATCGACGAGCTCCGCCGCA
>JBGSJY010000373.1:0-10890 GCA_041741515.1 Pirellulales bacterium
TTCGTCACCCAAACGAAGTGGTATTTGAGGTCATACCGGCTGTGGGCTCCCGAACGGTAATTCTCCATCCGGCTAGTATATGAACCTTAAGGTTTCGCCTGAAGGCGAGGGTTTCGGACCCATCGCAAGGACAATGAAGACGACCGCTGGCAATGCGATCAGCAATAGCTCGGTGATGATCAGGCCCCAGGCGAGATCCACGCGGATCTGTACGAAAGCGCCGATGGTGAACACCAGCAAACCAGAAAGTAAGAACAGGCCTAGCGCGGAGATCGAGGCGTAGCGCATCGCGGGTATGTGGGACGAGCCGTTTTCCATGGTTAACCCTTTCGTCTATGAAGGCAACCGGTCGAAGCGAATGCCCGGCAAAGTCTTGATCTTCAGCTACAACGTCAGGCTGAGTGGATCTACGTTGAAATCCATTCGCTTCACCGTCTGTTACCTCCGAGCCTCGCTTGGAAAGTCAACATGCGATGATTCCTGGTCGAGTTCCCATCCTAGCAGCTCGTTGAAAAATACCTTCCCCCTCCCCGGCAGCTGGCGCTAAGTTGTGGCGTGGCGTGATTGACCCGTAGGAAGGAGCCGAGCGATGGGGATGGGGAGACGGCGGCGAGAGTCGCAGGGGGAGCTGTTCGTCGCGGCCGATCGGCTGCCGATGGGTGAGGGGCACGCGTTCTACGAGCGGCTGAACCGCTTGCTTGCTAAGGCGGGTTTCGACGAGGCGATCGAGGCTCTCTGCGAGCCTTACTACGCGTCGGACGAGAAGCGGGGCCGGCCGTCGATCCCGCCGCCCCTCTACTTCCGGATGCTGATGGTGCGGTACTTCGAGGGGCTGGGTTCGCAGCGTGGCATCGCCTGGCGTTGCGGCGAAAGCCTGAGCCTGCGGAAGTTCCTTGGGGTGAAGCTCACCGATTCGACGCCCGACCACTCGACCCTGACGCGGGTGCGCGACCGGCTCCCCCTGGAGATCCACCAGAAGGCGTTCGAGCTAGTGCTGGCGATCGCGGGGGAGCGTGGCCTGCTGAAGGGGAAGACGATCGCTGTGGACTCCACGACGCTGGAAGCCAACGCGGCGATGAAGAGCATTGTCCGCCGCGACACGGGAGAGGACTAGAAAGAGTACATCGTGGGGCTGATGAGGGAAGAAGGGGTGATCGGCGAAGATGACGAACCGACGGACGAAGACATCCGTCGATTCGACAAGAAGCGGCAGAACGAGAAGGTTTCGAACGAGGAGTGGGTCTCCTTGACCGACTCGGATTCGCGGATCACGAAGATGAAGGACGGCCGCACGCACCTGGCGTACAAGGCCGAGCACGCGATCGACCTGGAGACGGAGCTGATCTTGGCGGCGGAGGTTTATCACGCGGACCAGAGCGATTCACAGACCTTGGCCGACACGGCGATGGCGGCGCAGACGCACTTGAGCGAGGCGGGGAGAGAGGAGCGGATCGAGGAGGTAGTGGCGGACAAGGGGTACCACGCGGCCGAGCAGCTGGAGTTGGTGCAAAGCTTGAACCTGCGGACGTACATCCCGGAGCCACAGCGGCGTGGTCGCTCGCGGCTGAGCGAGAAGCGGCCGGAAGTGCAGCGGGCGGTGAGGGGCAACCGGCGACGGACGAAGACCGAGAAGAACTCGGAGCTGCAACGCTTACGATCGGAGCTGGTCGAACGCTCGTTCGCCCATTCCTGCGAGACGGGCGGGGCAAGGCGGAGCTGGCTGCGGAAGATCGAGAAGGTGCAGAAACGGCTGCTGGCGACCGCAGCAGCGCGGAACCTGGGGTTGGTGATGCGGAAGCACTTCGGGATCGGCAAGCCTCGCGTCCTCCAGGGGGCCTTCGCCGCCCTGCTCGCCCTGGCCCTGGCGGTCTCCGCCCGCCTGCTGGACGCCTCGCGGCGTGGAGGGGGCGTTAGTTCAAAGGGCTGCTAGACCAAATCAATTCCAGGAGAAGATATTCGGAGCTAATGGGCACAATCCTTGCCAATGAAATCGTTGCGATTGAGTACCATCGATATTCAGGAGAATTTCGACTGGGGCATGGGTTCCACGTGCCATAAGTATGCGCATGGGCGCGCTATGGCACAGCTTACCCTGCAATGCGCCGAAAATGGCAGTGCATGAGCGCCAAGTCATCAGGGCCCGTCGGCAGTTGGTTCGTCAGTGGAGGTTAGACTCATGCCACAGGGACTGTCAGCTCAAAAAGTATGTTGGTGGGGAAGCGCGCTTGTCGCGATAGTGATCAGCCCGCCTTGCTGGGGGCAGACGCCGCCGGACCCGAATTACCAACGGCAACCGGTCTATGACAGTTACGATGCCTTTCGCACAGCAATCTACAGCGCAGCGAATATCGCCAATCCAGTGACGCGGGCCGCGGAGCTCGATTCGCTGTTCATCACCCTGCAAGACGCCGGACAGATTCCTTTTGCCATCGACGGTCGCGCGGCATTTCTTTATCGGGGCGGAGCCTCAAGCGTCTCTTGGCGCGGCGATTTCAATGGGTGGGGCGAAACGGCTGGTCAGCGCATCGGCTCTTCCGACGTGTGGATCCTTGAGCAGAACTTCCCGGCGGACGCGCGCACCGACTACAAGCTGTTCCTTAACGGTTTTGATTGGCGTCTCGACCCACGCAATCCGCTTCAACAATGGGGTGGACTTGGGCCCAATTCCGAATTGCGGATGCCGGAATATGTCTTTCCCCAGGAAACCGTGCGCCGCGGCAATGTGCCGCGGGGAACGATCACCGCAAACACTCGCATCAGTAGCCAGAAGCTCGACTACGATATCAACTACCGGGTCTATACGCCCGCCGGCTACGATGAGCAACAACTCCACGACCTGCCCACGCTCTATGTCACCGATGGTCAGGAGTACCTCGCCGAGCCGTTGGGCGCGCTGCCCATCGTCATGGATAACCTGATTGCGGACGGCGCCATCCGGCCGGCCATCGCCATATTCATCGATCCGCGCGACCCAGACGCCGGCTCGAACCGGCGCGCTGAACAATACTTGGCCAATTTCGAGTTTGCTGATTTCGTGGCTGACGAGCTGGTTCCGGTGATTGATGCAAGCTATCGGACCGCGCCACTGCCGGAAAGGCGAACGATTCTTGGTACCTCCTATGGCGGTTTCAACTCAGCATTCGTTGGTGTTGTTAAGGGGGAATTGTTCGGTGACAACGTGTTTGGCAACATTGCCCTCCAATCGCCCGTTCTTGTACCGGAACTCATCGACCTGTACCGAGATTTTCCGCTGCAGTCATTGAACATTTTTATGAGCGGCGGGACGTTTGGCGACGACTTGTCCAGCGATGCCATGGCCGCCGTGCTTGCGGCGAACGGCTACTCGTTCGAATACTTAAAGGTCAATGATGGCCATTCCTGGGGCGCGTGGCGTGGACAGCTCGACGACATGCTGATCGCAATGGTCGGGGGAGCGAGAGTGCCTGAGCCCTCATCGCTGTTGCTTGCTGCAATGGTTGGGTTTCCGCTTGCGGTGCGTTTAAGGCGACACTCGCGGGTGACGTAGTTCTTCGCCGGCGGTGATGTTTATGGACGCTTTGCACGACAATAGACTAGAGCATGCGACGCTGCCTGAGCCGCGCGGGTTGGCGGTGTCAAGTGCGACTCCCGCGACTCTCCAGTCAACTCAACCGACCCGTCTCATGCATGGCTTCCTGGCCCTGTTGGCTGTCCTTCTAGTCGTTCAAGTTGTGCCGCAACTCGCGAGCCTGGCTGCCGACCGATGGAGCTCCTTGTTCAGCGGCATTGATCCAGACGGCGCGTTCGCATGGATGTGGATCCATCATAGCACGCAGTTAGTCCTAGCCTTGGCTATCATGGCCGCCTGGCGGCGCGGGGCCTTGCCGCGCTGGGGCTTTAACCTGCTGGAGTGGCGGACGAGTATGCAGTGGTTTGGCTGGTTTGCTCTGTACTGCACGCTGGGCGTGGTGCTGTTCGGAGTCCTGCCGCACTTATTGAGGGGCACTGCGCCACAATTCGACTTCGCGCTCAGTCCTCGCAATATCGCCGGCCGGTTGAGCTTCTACTATTTACTCTCGGGTACGGGCGAAGAGCCGCTGTTTCGAGCATTCGTGATGGGCGTACTTCTGCTCTCATGGAGGCGGGAGTTCCGACTGGGAAGACTGGTCTTGCCCGCCGCCGGATTGTGGGCGACTCTGATCTTCATGCTAGCGCATGTGGGGTACACGCTGGGGCCGCCGACGATCACGAACTTTTCCTGGCCGCAACAGGCATTCTGTCTCGGTCTGGGCCTTTACTATGCGGCGGCGCTCTATCGCACCCGCTCCTTGTTGTGCCCCATACTGGCCCACGGATTCTCCAACGGCATCATTTTCACGCTGATGTATGCGCTGGCGCTGTGGACGGCGCCGCCGCCGCGGGTGCTGCCGGAGTCGTTCGAGACCGGCTCGGCCGGCGACATGCGGCTGGCTACAGCGTTGGAAAACGTGCGAGCGATGAATCAGCTGCCCGCGTTGGCCGCCGTGTCCGTCACAGCCGATGGGCGGGTCATCGATATCGCGGTCGCCGGCGTTCGCCGCTTCGGCCATCCGCAGCAAGTCACCACGTTGGATCAGTGGCACCTGGGTTCGATTACCAAGCCCATGACGGCGACGCTGGCGGCGCGATTGGTCGAACAAGGCCGCATCGGCTGGGAGACCAAGGTCACGCACGTCTTCCCGTCAATCGCCCCAAACATTCGGCCCGAATATCTCGATGTGACGCTATCCGAACTGCTAAGTCACACCTCGGGATTGCCGATGGGCATTTCCCAAGAGTTGTTTGACCGCCTACCGGAGATCGACGCGCTGGCGTTCGGCGCCGAGCAACGGCAGCGGCTTGCGGCGCTGATCCTGTCATCCGCACCGGCCGGACCGCGAGGCGAGTACGTCTACTCGAATACCGGTTACATCCTCGTCGGCAAGATGCTCGAGGAAGTGACGGGCACGCCTTGGGAAACGCTGATGCGGCAGGAGGTGTTTGAGCCGTTGGGCATGACGGGAGCAGGAATTGGAGCGCCGGGGATCCCCGGCCAGGTCGACCAGCCGTGGGGACACGTCGCCGCCACTCACCTAATGAGCAAATGGCGGGCGATTGAACCCGTGAAGAACGCCGACATCGAGGATTTCTGGACGCCTTGCGGCCGCATTCATGCGACGCTCGAAGACATAGCAAAATTCGCCGCAGCGCACCTAGCGGGAGAACGCGGTCGTCCCGGGTTAGTTTCGGTCGAGACGTTTCGTAGGCTTCACGCGCCGGTCGGCGACGGCCAAGGCGCGATGGACTGGGGCACGGTCGATCAGCCGTGGGCCTGGGGCCGCACACTCACGCACAGCGGTCGCACGCCGCCGTGGTATGCCACGCTAGTGCTCGCGCCACAGCGTGGCGTGGCGATCTTCGCGGCGACCAACGCGGGCGAAGGCAGCGCCGAGCAAGGTGTCGATCAGGCGCTGCAGATTCTGATTCGTCGCTTGGAAGCGGCCGAACCGCCGCGCTACCGACTCGAGCCAGACCCTCCGGTGGGCGGCCAGGATCTGGTGATTACGTATCTGGCCAGTCTTGGTCCCCTCGCTGATTCCAAGGAAATGACGCTCCACTACGGTTTTGACAGGTGGGATCGGACTAACGATGCACTAATGAGCAAATCCGGCGATGGCGACTGGATGGTACCGATCAGCATCCCGCCAGACGCCAATCAGATCGATTTCGTGTTCACGGATGGAAACAAATGGGACAACAACTCCGGGTCGGACTGGCACGTAAGCATCAAGCAACGCTAGTTTGGTGGTGTCCAGCAAGAATGTGTGGCAGCATCAACTGGCGCAGCGATCGCAACAAGCGGGAATCTCCATGCGCAATCTGTTGATCATTACTTGCGCGATTCTCATCCTGGTGGCGCCGATCGGAGCAATCGCGTTGACGAACTCCGAACCTTCTCCAAAGTCTAACCTTGCCTGGTATATCCGGATCCGGCCGTGGGAATGCTCGCGGCGGTGTGCCGTCTACCGCCTGCTCGGTGTGTCGCATTTTAAGCGGGCTCTCCTGTATTGGTATGATCAGGTCATGTATTGGGCACAGCGCACGATTGGCCATTGGATCTTTCGCCAGAAACAACTCGATCGAATTGCGTGGCGGCACGCGGCTGGCCAGCACCTGTCATCCAAGGTGGATCGCAAAGGCGCGCTGACCTCGGCGCTCCTGAGAACTAAGCAATTTGAGCTGATCCACCTATTCTGCCTCTTTCCGATTGCTCCAATCGTTGCGACGATTTGCCTATCTCGGCATTTCACGGCCGCGGCAATTATCGCTGCCATAACGTCAGTAACAAGTGTTTATCCCATCCTTCTTCAGCGCTATAACCGAGCACGCCTGCAGATGATCTTGGGTAGTGGACATGAAACAAAGTCGTACATGAACGCCGGCCATTCCGCACAGACTACAACCCAACCTTAGTCCCATGTGACCGGAGCGAATAGCTGAGACTGTTAGTGCCGTGAGCCCCCCGTTTCACCAATTCAGCCGAGTCATTCGGGAGGTGGACGAACCGCTGTTTTGGTAGGACCAGTCTTGAGCATTCCCGCACGCTGCGACGCGAACTCAGGAGCGTTCTGCATTGCCCCCGTGGGGGCAACTACCTTTCCACGCGGGCGTTCTGGAGTAGGATTGCCCGCCAAGACTTGGCACCGATCGGCTATTCAGAACCGCCTTTCTCATGGATACCGTCATCCAGATTTTGCCTCTCGCTTCGGTTGGAGCGACATTCACTGCGCTCGGGTTTCTGAAGTTGTATGGTTTGAAAAAGGGGATAGTAGGCGGTGGAGGAAAGCCATTTGCGTGTCGATTAATGGGTTCGTGCCCGAGCTGGAGTAAGAGCCTCAATTTCGTAATTACGTTGATGTTTCTTGCCATCGGCGTGGTCAATCTCGGCATACTACTTGTGCTCCTACTGAAATAACTGCCGAGAGGCCCCACCAGCGAAAGACCTGGTCACAAGCGCCACGCAAATATGGTATCGGCTGAGGAAAGGCAGTTCTTCCTTCCAGTCGTCGACGGGTTTGCACCTCGGAAGAAGGCTCGGACAGGGGCAGCACAGTCTGAGTTCTCATCCTCGCTGTCCGGGCAGGAGGTCACATGCGGCAGAGCAAGACTAGGCGAGAAAGTCAATTCCTAGGACTGTTGCACATCTCCATAAGTGACCCAGGACGAACCGTCCGGGGTCGCGAGGTCGGTCATGCGTCACGCGACAAATGTGCGGCGGCGCTGCCAATTTGCGGTGGACTATTCGCCTCGCATCGCGGGCGAGTGAGGGTTGATTTCTTTGGATGGCAGCGCGACGCGCTGCCGTTCGAAATCGCGAACAGCAGCAATGATTGCCTCCTGAACATCCTCGGGAATCGTACTCCAAGCATCGATGATTTCACTGAGTCGGGCGTCAACGGAGGACAAATCCAGCCAGAGCGAGCCGTCAATCTCCTGACAATTTCCTGACAGCGCGTCGGGTGTCGTCGTAAGTTGTTCTGCGGCAATACCTTTACGGCGACGAGCACTCGTGTTCGATTCCCGCCGCCTCCACTCTGCACTGCCGCTAGCACTTGCTGGATAACGACTTACGGCGAGGCGCGACACGGGATTGGATCCCGCGTCCTGAAGCTCCTCAAAGTGGGAGATGTTCGGCAAACTCTATCCTGATACGCATCTCAATCTGAAGTAGCCCGATTAGTGTAGGGGGCGGCGCAGACGGTTTTGACGAGTTCCTCGTCGAGCACGGCGAGGCGCCAGGCGTTCATGGCGGCAGCCTCCAGAGCGTCGTAGTTTTCGTAGGAGCGGTTGCTCCAGAAATGGCTCTTGAGGTAGTGCCACAGGTTCTCGATCGGGTTGAGCTCTGGGCTGTAAGGCGGCAACGGCACGAGAGTGAGGTTCTCCGGCAAGCGGAGGGCCTTCGCCGCGTGGAAGCCGGCCCCGTCCCACACCATTCCCCGCGTGTTCTCCCTCGGGGATAGTCGCGGAGAACAGCTCCAAAAAGGTGTTGACGATCTTCGTGTTCAGCTGGAGGTTGAGCAGCCCCTCGGCGTGGCCCCCGTTCCTCTGCCACGCTGGGGGCAGACCGCTCCCAACACCCACAGGTACTCGTACTCCGTCTGACGGACGGCCGTGGGCCGCGTCCCCTTCACCGCCGACAGGTTCGTGTTGGTCCCCTGCTGCCCGAACCGCGACTCGTCCTGGAAGTAGACCCGCAGCCGCTTGCCTGGGAGCCCGGCGGCGAGTTGACGGCGCCGCAGGCGGGGTCGGGAGCCTCGACCTCCCTGACGGTCGCAGCGTTCGCCAACCTCCCGCAGGACGGCAAGGAATACGCAGGCGCCGTGTACGCCGAGCTGTCCGAACCTAAGCGATGGGCGCCCGCGGGATACACCGTCGCACGTGACCAATTCCTACTCCAGCCCGGGCGGCCGCGAAAAGACGCCATCGAGCCTTCGCGCATCGTGGCGGTGGAGACCCCGCGCCCGGCTTCGCCCGATGTGTTCCGTCTCCAAACGCCGGGCGGAGATTCGTTCGAGTTCGATTCGCGCAACGGCGCGCTCGTGGCTTGGCCCCGAGCGGGCGTCGATCTTCTCGCGCTACCGCTCGAACCGTACTTCCAAAGGCCGACCAACCGCAATCAAGCGGCCAATTACTACGAGCGGCGTCTCGGGGTCCGGAAAATAGCCGCCCAGGAGCGGGAGCTCTCAGCTTGACGGTGCGTGAAGAGCCAGACAGCGGCGCCGTTGTGCTCGACTATCGCTTCAAGCTGCCTGTCGCCGCAAAAGCGGAGGCGAAGTCGATTTCTCGCGTCGGCAATGCTCGGCCTACAAGCCGCGCGCGATCCTCGCGGCCGGCCTCTTTCTGGAGCCGCGGCGAGACGCCGTCTGCCAAACCGCGTGCGGGCCAAGGGATCCTTAAGAAAATGTAAGGCAAGTCGTCCTGTTTCCCGAAGCCATAACTTCCGAAGATGCCGTACAGATCTTACGAGGTAAGATCAGGCGAAGATGCTACGATTCCGGCATCTCGCAGCGAAGGAGTGGCTTCGATACACCGAAAAACCCGGTAGATGACCGTCCTCCGTTCGGCAAATGACGCTTCAACTCGGCGACTGGCATCCAGCTTGGCGACGGGCAAGGCCAAGCGGAACCTTTCACTTGCCCAGTGTCACTCCCTTAATGCCCACGACCGAGACGGCTGCCCCTATCCCGCCTAAACTGCTGCAACCCCCCGCAGCCCCCGCCCGCACCCGTTGATTGATGTGGGCATCCAGCCGTGAAGCAACTCCTTACCGCTCCCCCCATGACACTCTCGCCGATCCGCGCCCTCGCGCTGGCGCTCCTCTCTCTTCCCCTTGTTGGCTGCGATGAGCCGAGCTCCGCTCACGGTGCGGCGCATTCCGAGGAAGGGCATCACGGCGAGCAACGCGCGATCATCGTCACCAGCCCTGACGTGCGGGATGTCATCAGCACGCAGCAATATGTCTGCCAGATCCACTCCAGCCGCCATATCGAGATTTGCGCCCTCGAAAGCGGGTACATCGAGCCGATCCCGGTCCGCGAGGGCCAGACGGTAGCGGAGGGCGACGTCCTCTTCAAGATTCTCCCCACCCTCTACCAGGCCCGCTATGCGTCGGAAGTCGCCGAAGCGCAGGTAGCGCAGCTGGAGTACAACAACACCAAGAAGCTCTACGAGGACAACGTCGTCTCGCAAAACGAGTTGGCGCTGTCTCAGGCCAAGCTGGCGAAGGCGGTCGCCCAGATGCAACTTGCGCAGGCCGAACTCAATTTCACCGATGTCAAGTCGCCGTTCGGCGGCATCATTGACCGTCTACTTCGTCAGCAGGGAAGCCTCGTCGAGGAGGGGGACGTCCTCACTACGCTCTCCGACAATAGCGTCATGTGGGCGTACTTCAATGTGCCCGAAGCGCGCTACCTCGAGTACATGGGGAACCTCAATGGCGAGCAAAACAATTTGAAGATCGAGCTGATGCTGGCGAACGGGGCAAAGTTTCCCCAGTCTGGCGTGATCGGCGCGATTGAGGCCGATTTTGACAACGAGACGGGCAACATCGCCTTCCGGGCCGACTTCCCCAACCCCGATCGATTGCTACGTCACGGTCAGACGGGGACCATTCTCGTGAGCCGTCCCAACACGGGCGCTGTCGTGATCCCCCAGCGGGCGACCTTCGAGATCCTTGCCAAGAAGTACGTCTACGTCATCGAGGAAGAGGCGGGCGAGGCCGAGCATCAGAAAACCGAGCATCAAGGTAAAGCGTCGGCGGGGTCCGACGAAGCGGAAGACGGAGAGCATCTCGGCGACCGGCACGCGAAGCTGACGATGGGGCACGGCGTTGTGCGTCAGCGCGAGATCACCATCGAAAGCGAACAGGACGACATCTTCCTAATCAGCAATGGCCTCACCGCCGACGACAGGATCGTGTTTGAGGGCGTGCGTCAGGTCCGCGACGGCGACAAGGTTGAGTACGAGTATCGTGCTCCCGACGACGTCCTGCGGGACCTCAAATTCAAGGCAGAGTAGACAGCTCCTCCCATGTTCGCACGCATACTCCATCGGCCTGCCCTGGCCATCGTGATTTCGCTGATCATCCTCTTCTTGGGGGGATTGGCGATCGTCACGCTGCCTATTGCGCAGTTTCCGTCGGTCGCGCCGCCGAGCGTCGTGGTCTCGGTGTCGTACCCGGGCGCCAGCGCCAAGGTGCTGATCGACTCGGTGCTCGTCATTCTCGAGCAGTCGATCAACGGCGTGCAGGACATGCGCTACATGATCTCCGACGCCACCAACGCCGGCGAGGCGACGATCCAGGTCATCTTCGAGCCCGGAACGGACCCCAAC
>JBGSJY010000374.1:0-2580 GCA_041741515.1 Pirellulales bacterium
ACGCCGGCGGAGCGACCGGAGCTGCTGCAGAACGCCAAGCGCGGGAGCGACCGGGTTCGCGGGATCTGGCCGACCGACCCGGCGGCGATCTACGAGCTCGCGTGCTGCCTGGCGGGCGAACGCGACTGGCTCACGTCCGTGGAGCAGGCGGACGCGGCGCCTACTCGCTGACGACCTCTCCCCCCGTGACGGTCGCCATCGCCTGCAGCACGGTCAGGTCGGTGTCGTCGGCGAGGAAGTGCGTGCTGCCGTCGGCGTAGGCGAAGTGCGCGCCCCCGTGGTGGTTACTGCCGAACCACAGGTCGTTGAGCGGTCGGTTGTTCGGAGTCCCTGGCGGCCGCGAGTTGTGGCCGCGGAAGTAACCGAACTCCGCGTGGGACGCGTTGATCGGGAACGCGACATTGTTCGTCGCCTCGCCGCAGATGCGGGCGCTTGCGGCACGTACATCGGTCCCGAACCATGTCGCTCCGGTCATCCACTGCCGGAACACGTAGCTCCGTTCGCCCACGAGCAGGGTCTGCGAGGTTCCGTCCTCGATGCTCGCGAACCGGGTCCGGCTCCCCGGGTACAACGCGCCGTTTGCCGCGGCGACGCCGCACGACAGGTCGGCGCTACCGATCGTGCCCGCTGACGAAGGAGACCCCGCGACCCCGTAATAGTTCGGGCGGTCGACTGCGGGCGCCTCGGTGTCCGAGGGACAAGAAAAGACCTCCGGGAGGGGAGATTGGTAGTCCCACATCTGCGCGCCGGCGTTGCGGATCGCGTCGTAGAGAACCGCTTCCTCCAAGTACGGGAGCACCGGCGTCCGCCACGCGATGCCGGTCTCGCTCGGGAGCGGGTGCAGCTCCCCCCCGGCGGGGAAGCGCCGCTGGGCGTCGTGGTGGGAATGGAGCGACAGCGCCAGCTGCTTGCACTTGTTAGAGCAGCTCGACCGCCGCGCCGCCTCGCGGGCCGCCTGCACGGCGGGCAGCAGCAAGGCGATCAAGACCCCGATGATCGCGATCACGACCAGCAGCTCGACGAGGGTAAAACCCCGGCCGTGGGGGGGCGGCAGACGTGGCGAATCGGCTCGCATCTCAGGCCGCCGTACGGCGCCTCCTGAGTCGGGAGGATGCGGTGGGGGCGAGGGTCGCGGCGAGCAGCGCGGCTGTCGGCTCGGGGACGGACGCTTGGAGCAGCGCCGTCTGGTAGGCCTGCTCGAAGACGGCGCCGGCCTGCGCGAGCGACATCCCCTGGTCGGCCGCCATCCGACGGAGGAAGAACCCGATGTCGTCGACGTCGACGAGCCGCTGCGTCATCAGACGACCGCCGACCAACACCTGGGGCGCCCCCTCGGTGAAGAAGTCGAAGGCGTCCTTGAAGTTCGCTTGGGCCACGTAGCCGTCGCTAAGGGTGTACTCGGAGATCTCGCCGTTGATCAGCACGGCCGCGAGGGCCTCGGCGTCGCGGTCGTCCACGACGTCATCCAGAGTCGCGTCCCCCATCCACCGAGGGTACGCGATGACGTCGAACCGGTCGGGGGACTGAGACGCGGCGAGCACCCCCTCCGCGAACGACTGGGCGTTGCTCGGTGCGAAGACCGGCTCGGCCTCGATCTGGAAGTAGATGTCGTCCCGTCCGATGACGTCGACCATCGCGAGGTCGAGAGTGGGGGCGCCATCGACGGTGGCAATGACGTAACCCTGGCCCACGACGACGTCGCCCGGCGCGGCGGCGGACAAATCGAACTGCACGAGGCCCTGGACAGAGAAGTCTCCCCCGATCTCGAGGGAGTCGTGGTTGCCCCCCGAGTTGTCGCCGGTGATGTCGAAAGGGAGTACGCCGCCGGCACCCACCGTAACGTCGCCATCGACCTCCAGTTGACCGACCCCCGCCACTCCCGCCTCGAACACCGCCCCGCCAGCGCCCACAGCGCCGACCACGACGTCGCCAAAGACAGCGCCCTCTCCCGACAGGCGGCCCCCGCCCGCCACCTCGACGACCCGGCTCGAGAGCACGCTGTCGCCGACCAGCTCGATGGCGCCGTTGGCGCCGACCGTTGTGGTCGTCGTGTTCGAGAGACTGGTGTTGTTGACGCTGAGCACGATCGGGTCCGCCTCGTCCGCCACGGTCAGCCGGTGCGCGGCGTTGATCGCCGCCGGCGAAGTCGGCGCGACGACGCTCACCGTCTGAGACTGCCCCGGCATGCGGTTGTTCGAGATATTCAGGATGTTGACGCTGTCGGGGATTGCAGGGACGCCATTCTCGCGAAAGTCGAGGGGATTCTTCAACTCGGCGTTGGCGTCCAGCGATACGAAGTCAATCGGGATCGGCGCCAGGAAATCGATCCGTGCGTCGGTCGCCGTGTACACGAGCCGCTGTGCGACGTTGTCGGGGTCGGGGAGCGGGTTCGGGAAGTTGTACACCTCGAAAGCTCCAGCGACCGAGGCGGCCGTGAGGAAGGTAATCGTGTCCCCGATCTGCGGCGCATACCCGTTGATGAGCGGCGCGTCGAGCCGCCCGCCGAGCGTGGCGGTCCCGGTAACGACGAGTCGGTCGTGCTGCGTCCCCGCGGTGGTCCCTCCGATCTCGACCTCGAGC
>JBGSJY010000375.1:0-2382 GCA_041741515.1 Pirellulales bacterium
GACGGCGCCGATCTCGACGTCGGACGTTTCAGCGGGCGCGGTCTTGCCGGGGGCGAGGGCGCCGACGCCCAGTCCTGCGCCGATGCCGGCGGCGGTCCCCAAGAAACGGCGGCGGTCGAGTCCGATGGTGGGTTCGCTCATGGCGTCACTCCGGCGGTGAGAAGACTTTCGATTAAGCCTAGACCGCATCGTGCGGGCCGGGAAGCGTAAGCTCCCGGAGCCGCCAGCAGAAAAGGCGGCTACTCCACCGGCTTCAGCAGCGGCCGCCCCGCGGTGACGTCCGCAAGCTCACCGTCGCGGATCGCTAGCGCGCCGTTCACTAGCAGCCACTTTACGCCGGTGGACAAGCCGAAGGGCGACTCGTAGGTGGCCGTGTCGCGGTAGGTGCGCGGGTCGAGCACGACGACGTCGGCGTACAGGCCCGGGCGCAGGTAGCCGCGGTCGGTCATGCCGAGGATGTCGGCGGGGAGGCCGCTGGAGCTGCGGACGGCTTGTTCGAGCGGAAGGGTGTGCTCAGCGATCGCGTAGTGGCCGATCTTGCGCGAGAACGTGCCGAAGCTCCGCGGGTGGGGCTTGGTGTCGTCGGCGACTTTGACGCCGCCGTCGGAGGCGGTGGCGAGCCACGCTCGGGGCATCAGCCACGCGACGTCGCGCGGGTCCATGCCGAAGTTGACGCCCGGCACGTCGCCCATCCGCAACAGCTCGAAGGCGATGTCGATCGGTTCGCGGCCCTCCGCGTGCGCGATCTCTTGCACGAGCCGGCCGTTCCACTCGGGCTTTTTGCGGCAGCTGGCCACCAGGATGCGGTCGCGCTGGGCGAGCGACTCGGCGACGATCGGCCGCAGGCGTTCGACTTCGACGGGGTCTTCTAGCCGCTTGATGACCGCCTTGTTGCCGCCCTCACGCTCTTCGTCGGGCAGCAGCATCGCGGAGATCGACGTGCTGCTCGCTTCGTAGGGGTACTGGTCGGCGGTGACGCGGACGCCTTGGGCGCGGGTCGCTTCGATCAGCTCGGCGGCGGCGCGGACCTTGCCCCAGTTGCGACGCTTGCTCGCCTTGAGGTGCGAGATATGCACGGCCGCGCCGCTGCGGCGGCCGATCTCGATCGCCTCGTCGATCGATTCGAGCAGCGTATCGCCTTCGTCGCGGATGTGGCTGGCGTAGATGCCGTTGTACTTGGCGACGACTTTGGCAAGCGCGGCGATCTCGGCGGTGTCGGCGTAGGCCGACGGCACGTACTGCAAGCCGGTCGTCATGCCCCACGCGCCGGCCGCCATGCCGTCATCGACGAGCTGCTGCATCCGCTGGAGTTCTTCGGCCGACGGAGCGCGGCGTGTCGAGCCGATCACCTTCTCGCGCACTTCGCCTTGCGGGACGAGATGGGCGACGTTAATGCCCGGAGGCGTTTTGTCCAGCTCGTCGTAGTACTTTGCCACATCGAGAGCCCCGCCGCCGCAGTTGCCGGTGACGAGCGTCGTGCAGCCCTGTGTCAGGTAGCAGGCCGCGGGCCGCGTGTCGTCGGCGAAGATCGCACGGGTCGATACCTCCTTGCCCGCCTCCGTGCCTTCGACCGTAACGGACGAGTCGCTATGGTTGTGGAGGTCGATGTAGCCGGGCGTGACGACGAGGCCGGCGCAGTCGATCCGCTCGGGATCGCCTTCGACAGCAAACTCTCCGACGGCGACGATCTTGTCGCCGAGGATCGCCACATCGCCGACGTAACCAATCTCGCCCGAACCATCGACGATCAAGCCGCCGGTGAGGACGCAGTCGGCTTCGATGGCGAACGAGTTCGAGGCGAGCGAACTCATGACAACGGCGAGAACGGCGAAGGCAGAACGAAGTCGCGGCATGGAACGTCTCGGCTGGGGTAGAGAAAGCTGTGCCGAGGATAAGCGCGTCGCCTGCCTCAAGTCGAGCAGCGGGCGAGACGGCAGCGCAAATGCGCGATTGCCAGCGGCAGTTACCCGATATCTGTCGGAGACCCCTCCCACAACTTGAGGTGACGAAAATTCCTACAGGTAATCGACCAACCGCCGGCCATCGGCGAGCAGCGTCGTGCGGTCGAAGTCGTCTAGGAAGCCATCGCCAAAACTCGCGGCGCCCTCACGGCAGACGTTCAGATACGCCGGGTGCGGCAGCAGACGGGCGTCGTCGGCGCCGAGATACTCGAGCACCATCGCGGTGCGAGGGATATCGTCACAAGACGCCTTACCCCAAGGCTCGACGGGGACTGCGGTCAATCGGTAACCCGTCTCACGTTGGCGGAAGCCCTCAAGGTCTTCCGCGCCGAGCGAATAGACGATGCCGTTGACGCGGTCCGTCGGTAAGCCCGTCACTCGCACCCCGAGCGCGGCGACGTGCTGCGGCGTTGGACCGGCG
>JBGSJY010000376.1:0-2116 GCA_041741515.1 Pirellulales bacterium
CTCGTTCACGCGCAGCGCGCGAGCGATCGTCCGCGCGACCGAGGCCACCTCGAGCGTGTGCGTCAACCGCGAGCGATGGTAGTCGCCGCGGCCCTCGCCCAGCTCGCGCGTGAAGACCTGCGTCTTGTGCGACAGCCGGCGGAAGGCCGAACTGTGCGTGATCCGGTCACGGTCGCGCTGGTAGGGCGAGCGGTAAGGATGGTCCTTCTCGGCGACCGCCCGCCCCGCCGAGTCTGCCGCGTGCATCGCGTAAGGCGCGAGCAGAAGTCGTTCCCGCTCGGCGTAGTTCATCTTCGTGGAGACTTTAGGAAGGGGGGTGACGTTAGGAAGGGAGATGGGGGGATGATTGGAGATGGGGGGATCGCAAGCGAACGATGAAAGTTGCTAGAAAGGCTTGGATCGTGCGAAAATTGTAGGGATCAGCAGCCGCGGAGCGACGGCTTCAAGAATTTGCGAGTCGAATAATTTGCTTACCGCGAAGGGGCGGCTTGTAGCGAAAGACGCAACGCCATCCGCTTGCGATCCCCCTATCTCCAATCATCCCCCCATCCCCCTTCCAAACCTCACCTCAGCGAGTCGCGCACGATCTCCCAGGCCGCTTCGAGCGACTGCGGGATGACGCGCACGCCGGCGAGGGTAGGCATGAAGTTGTGGTCGCCCGGCCAGCGGGGGACGAGGTGCCAGTGGAGGTGGCCCGGCACGCCGGCGCCGGCGACGCCGCCCAGGTTCAGTCCGATGTTGAACCCCTGCGCGCCGATCTGCTGCGAGAGGCCCTCGGTAAGCCGCGCGAGCGTGTGCATCGCAGCGAGGTGCTCCTCGTCGGAGAGCTCGGCGAGCGACGCGACGTGCCGCCGCGGGCTCACCAGCACGTGGCAGTTGCTGTACGGGTAACGATTCAGCACCGTCACAACGTGCTCGTCCCGGGCCGCTACGAGGATCGCTTGGTCGGCGCTGTCGTCGGCATAAGTGGCCGACGCCTGACAGAGGAAGCAACGCTGATCAGCGCCCGCGACCCACGACAACGGCGCCGGCGGCGCGTCGGCCGCCTCCGTCCCTTTGATGTACCCCAGCCGCCAGGGCGCCCAGAGGAGCTCGTTGTTGTTCACAAGTTCAATCCAGGAATGCGGAGCATTAGTATCCCCCGCCCCCTTCAGGGGGAGGGGCTAGGGGAGGGGGTTGGAAGCTGGTACCAGGATCGCCCCCTCCCCTAACCCCTCCCCCGAAAACGGAGGAGGGGGACACGGCCTCACTTTTTCCGCAGCGTCCCGATCATCTCCCGTAACTTCTCCGCCCCCGCCGCGACGGTCGCTTCCGGCCCGATCAGTTTGAAGAAGTAAACGCCTTCGCCCTTCGTCTCGACGATCGCGCCGACGAGCCGGTACCCGTCGCGCTCGACCTTCGCGCCGAAGGGCCCGCGCGGGCTATCGACGTAGGTCCCCGAGAGGTCCACCAGAGTCGCCGTCATACCGTTGATGTCGAACTTCTCGGTCTTCGCCGCCGAGCGGTCGGCGCCCCCTTCGGTCCCTTTAAATTGGCCGACCCAGCGGGCGATGTTCGCCTCGACGCTGCCGCCCGCCGCCATGACGGTCAGCCGGGCCGCGGCGTCGGCCTTGTCTTCCGAGGGAGGGCCGTCCGGCGCGGGGACCGACAGCTCGTGCTCGATGATCCGATTGGCGGGCTCGACCGACTTCCACTCTGCCGGCGCCGTGATCGTCAGCGCGCCATCGGCGAGTGCAATCTCACGAGGGGACTCGCCCTCCGCTACGGCCAGCGAGCAGGCGAGCCACAACATCACGACACTCAAGGATCGCATCGGGGTTCCTTCTCGGTGGGAGGGGATGGAGGCGCCAAATACCGGGGCCTTTGCCGCCATCCTACGGCGCCTACAGCGATTGAGATGCGGGGGGGACTACCACGGGCGGGCCGCTGGTGGCCATCACAAACAGCAGGACGGCAAGGACCAGGCATACCAGAGCCAGCAGAATCGTGAACACCCGCCGGCGCTTCGCCTGTTGACGCCGGCGGGCCGAGTAAGCCGACGTTGGCGACGCGGGACGCGAAGGCTTAGCCTTAACCGTCGGGGCAGCGACGGCCGGGGGCGCTGCGGGCAGCGGCG
>JBGSJY010000377.1:0-1829 GCA_041741515.1 Pirellulales bacterium
CTCAAGAGAGAACTGCTGGCGTAGGGCGTCCGCATCGGGGTCATCGGCGTACAGGTCGATAAACAACACGTCGCCTGCTTGAAGCTCGGTATTGGCGTGGGGCTCCAGCAGTTTTCCGTTGCGTTCGATGCCGATCAGGCTTGCGCCGGACGTGTCTCGCATCTGGGCTTCGGCGACCGTATGGCCCGCCAGAGATGAGCCCCCCAAGATCCGCATGCGGTGTTCGCGAGCCGACAGATCGTATTCTTTGACCCAATCTGACAGCGTTGGCTTGCCCGAGGCGCCCAAGCGACCCGCGTCACCGGCAGGAAGCCAGCGCTGAGCGAACAACATGTAGATCACGCCCAGCACCAGCACCACCGCTCCGAAGGGGGTGAAGCTGAAAAAATGGAAGCCCTCAAGACCGTTGCGCACCAGCTCGCTGTTGACAACTAAGTTTGGAGCCGTGGCGATGAGCGTCATCATACCGCTGATCAGCGCGGCCGAGCTAATCGGCATCATCAGCTTGCTGGGGGCGACGCCCGTGTTCTGTGCGATCCGCAGGCCGACGGGAACGAAGATCGCCGTCACGGCGGTGGAGCTCATCGTCGCGCCGAGGCCCGCCACGACCACCATCAGCAGCACCAGGAGCAGCGTCTTGCTGCTGCCCGCGCGGGCGAGAAGCCAGTCTCCCAGCGACTGGGCCACGCCCGTACGAACGAGGCCGTCGCCAATCACGAAAAGAGCGGCGATCAACACAATGTTCGAGTCGCTGAACCCAGCCAGCGCTTCGCCCATCGACACCACCCCCGTAAACGGGAGTAGCGTGAGCATGATCAACGCCACCGCATCCATCCGCGGCTTGTTGATCGCGAACATCACGATCGCGGCCGACAGCAGGCCGAGGACAATTCCCAGCTCGGTGCTCATACGCGGGTGTTCCGTGCAAGAGCGTTGCTCGGGCGGCTCAGCCCATCACGGCAGCTGCTAATGGGAACTCCAGGGAAAGCCACGCTTACCAGCTTGCTTGGGGGACACGTTTGTTGGCGAGCGTAGCTTAACGCCCGGCGCGCGGATGTCTACTGTTAAGTCGGGGCCGGTGGCGGTGACCCGCCGCGACGTACGCACGGGCCACTTCTGCGGTAGCTAAGACTTTTGCCGCTGTTCAGGCCTAGCCGGCCGAGTGACAATCGGCTCTAAAGCGGCGTTGTCTACCTCGTGCGGCAGCGACCCCCCGAGATCCCATGTCCGACCCACCCGTTCCGCTGAGCTTCTGGCAACGGCTATCCAGGACCTACTTGACCGGCGTTCTGGGCGTCTTGCCGCTGGCGCTCACGCTGGCTGTATTGGCGTGGCTGGTGGTGTTCCTTCACAATCTGGTCGGCCCCTCCAGCAGCTTCGGTAAGCTGCTCCGCTCGGCAGGGATGACCGTCTCGGCATGCGAGGCCACCGCCTATGTCATCGGGCTAGTGGGGGTGGTGCTGACCATTTACTTGGTCGGCGTGCTCGTCGAGCGCGGCCCCGGCCGCAGTCTGCGCTTGGTGGTGGACGGCGCGTTGAATCGGGTCCCAGTCGTCAACACCGTCTACGACGCATCGAAAAATCTCACCAGCATGTTTGATCGCCGGCAAGACTCGATCGAGGGAATGGCCCCCGTGATGTGCTACTTCGGCGACGACCTTTCCACCGGCATCCCCGCGCTGATGCCAACGGCCAAAGTCATCCACATGAACGGCGCCGACTACCGGGTGGTGATCATTCCGTCGGCGCCCGTCCCCTTCGGCGGCGCCTTGCTGTGCGTGAAGGCCGATTGGGTCAAGCCGGCTGCGTGCAGTATGGACGAACTATTA
>JBGSJY010000378.1:0-12576 GCA_041741515.1 Pirellulales bacterium
CCGAATCTTGGGCCGATTTTACCGCGCCGGGTGACCAAAACCTAAGGTGAACTCGAAGCGAAACCGCCAAGACGCCAGGAGCGCCAAGGATCGCCAGGAAGACCCAATAAATTCACCACGACGGGCACGACGAACACGACGAATCGCCACCGGGACTAGCTTTGCCCCTCGAAACGGCCGTCGTGTTCTTCGTGTCCTTTGTGGTGAAAAATCCTTCCCAAAGGTCCGCAGGGCCTCAGACCTTCACGAATTGCGAGCGGTACACCGGCTCGCCGTTCTTCCGGGTCCGGCGTTCGAAGTGGGTGTGGAAGTCGAGGTCGTGCTCGCTCTCGGGTTCTTCGACCGGGTGCGGGCCGTCGAGGGGCAGGGTGGGCGTGGCGGCGCGCATCGCGTCGATGATCTCGAGCGTCGAGAGGTAATACTCCTCGACATCGGTCCAGAAGTGCAGCACCCCGCCGGGGCGCAGCGTGCGGCCCACGTCGGTTAGGAACGTCTCGTTGAGGACGCGGCGCTTGCGGTGCCGAGCCTTCCACCAGGGGTCGGGGAAGTAGACGTGCACCGCTTCGAGCGACGCATCGGGCACCAGTTCGCGGAACACCTTGAGCCCGTCGCAAGAGGCGACGACGCCGTTCGTCAGTCCGTCCCGCAGTAAGTTCGCCGCAGCGAAGCGGGCGTACTTGAAGGCGATCTCGATGCCGAGAAAGTTGTGCGCGGGGTTCGCGGCCGACGCCCGACGGATGAAGAGTCCCTTGCCGCTGCCGACCTCGATCTCGAGCGGCCGGTCCGCGTCGAAGAGCGACGCGGCGTTCTCCCAAGGATTAGGCAGGTCCTCGAACTCCAGCAGCTTGCCGGAGAGGTCGAGACCTTCGTGAACATTACGAACAGCGCGGCGGCCCATGGAATGAAGCGGTCAGCGGTCAGCGGTCAGCGGTCAGCTTTTTACTCAGCTGATCGCTGAAAGCTGATGGCTGATCGCTCTAAAACTTAAATACCTCGCGGCTCTCGGTCCGCCAGTCTTTGTCGGGGGGGTTGGCGCCGATCGTCAGCAGCGGCATCAGCACGATGCCGGCGACGAAGCCGCCGATATGCGCCCAGAAGGCGACCGAGGCGTTCAGATCGGCTGGGGCGCCGAGGCCCTGGACGCCCATGAAGGTTTGCATCAAAAACCAGGCCCCGAGCACGACCAGCGCCGGCAGGTCGAACAGCAGGGGCAGGCCGATGAAGATCAGAGTCCGCACCTTCGCTCCCGGGTAGGTGATGGCGTACGCCCCGAGCACCGCCGCGACCGCGCCCGACGCGCCGATCACGGGCTGCGTGCTCATCGGGTCGATCGCCCAGTGCGTGAGGATCGCGAGCAGCCCGCCGACGACGTAGAAGAACGGATAGACGAACCGCCCCAGCCGGTCCTCGACATTGTCGCCGAAGACCCACAGCATCCACATGTTCGAGATCAGGTGGAACAGCCCGCCGTGCATGAACATCATCGTCAGCAGCGTCGGGTAGACCTCTTCGGGCTTCGTCGAGAGCTGGACGACGAGTATCTGCTTGCCGGGCAGCTCTTGCTGCGAGATCACGGGCTGGGGGTCATCGAGTCGGGTGAGCCGTTGTGGCACAAAGCCGCGGTCGTAGACCGCGCGGACGAAGCCCTCGGGGCCGTTTTGAACCGAGAGCAAGAAGCAGATCACGTTGGCTACGATCAGCGCGATCGTGATGATCGGCGTCCGAGCATGCGGGTTACGGTCGTAGAGCGGAATCAGCATGCGGGGCCTGCGGCGGAGGGGCCTCTGGCGGTGGAGCGTTGGCGTTGGCCTACGGCGGGCGGAGGCTTTATGCTAACCGCAATCGCACGGCGGCGACTCTGACATTCCCGCGGCGCTACTCTTCCCGACGGCTCGGCCTGAGCGCCCCGCCCGGGCGATCAGCCCGCGGCGGTCGATCCGCGGCTAGAAGCCCGCGGCGCGGAGCGCCTCGACGGGGATCGGGATGCCGATGAGCTGCCCCTCGCAAACGAGGTTGGCGTTCACGTAGCACTCGAAGCGGCTGCGGATCATCCGGCCCTTCCGCGCCTGGATCAGCTGATTAACGATCACCAGCCGGTCGCCGGGCACGACGGTGCCACGGAAGCGGACCTCGTCGAGTCCCCCGAAGCCGACCATCTCACAGCCCAGCAGGTCGTACCGCTGGGTGAAGTAAGACGCGAGCTGGGCGGCGGCCTCGCACATCACGACGCCGGGCATCAGGGGCATGCCGGGCATGTGGCCCGGAACCCAGAACTCGTCCTCGGTGATGTCCTTGTAGCCCGCGACCGTGTTCGTCTCGAGGCACTCGTAGACGACGGCCGTGAGTTGCTCGATCGCCCCGCGTTGGGGGATCAAACGACGGATATCTTCGATCCCGGCGAGGGGCCGGTCGAAGTCGAGCGAGGTCGGGTCGAGTATCGGGTCCTTGGCCGGCACAAAGGCCTCCGATCCGAGAGGGGACGCGTTCGAAGGGAGCGAAGAACCACCCAACCTCCGGCTCAACAGGCCGAGGGCAAGGCTACCTGAGAATTGGGCAACCGATAATCAGGTCTTAACCTTCTGGCGACGCGACTTGCGGGGCCGGCTGCAAGCCGGGCGGGCGCCGTGGTTGGCTTTCTTGACTTTGCGATTGGGCTTGGCCATCGCTGGTTCCTTTGAGGTAGCTAGCAGGGTGAACGGGAATCGAGCCCCGCAGTGTAGCCGACGGATCGTCCGCTGGCGAGGCCTCTCTACTGCCTGTTTCTAAGTGAGCCGTCGGCGCTAGCCGCGGGTGGCCGCGCGGACCAGGACACCAACCCCGGCAAGCGCCCACCGCGCACAGGGCTTCCACACATATTCGCTCAGGTCCCACGCGGTGACCCACTCCTTACCGGTTTGCCGCAGCCCGAAGCGCTCGCGGAGGCGCTTGTCCATGTCGGTCAGGTGCCCGGCGCCGTAGAAAACGGCGAGGTTCTGCTTTCCGGCGGCGATTTCCCGTTCGACGACGTCCAGCGCGGTGCGGTTTCGCTCGTGGATCAACGTGGTGCCCTTCTCGCCGCCGAAGCTGGTCAGCAGCCCTTCTAGCTGAGTCAACTGCCCGGCAAGGGCCATTTTCATTCGGCGGGGGCGGTCGCTGGAGAACATCGCCTTCATCAAGTCGAACTCGGCCGACTCGCCCTTGGAGGCGGCCTTGGTCTGTTCGGCGATCCCCTGGCCGACCATGCGGAAGTAGAGCTTTAGGAGGCCCTCGTCGCGGGCCTCCATCGTGGCGAACAGCTGCTCGGGCGACATGTCCGCGTGGACGAAGTTCGGCTTGGTGTAATCGACGATCTCGAGCTGGTGCTCGAGGGCCAGCAGCCCCTTCATGCCGTTTTGCATGGCGCCCAGCGGGTTGTCACTGCCGACGCGGCCCCCCTTCGGCACGACCGTCCCCTCGGGCGCCACCAGTTCGAACAGCACCGCGTCGTAGCCCTTGAACCGCTTGTTGAGGTCGCGGTAGTAGGCGCGGTCGCCGACGTGAATCGCCCCGACGAGATCGACTCGGACCGGCCCCTTGGCCCCGGGGGGCGTCCCTTCGTAACGGCCGATCGCGGTCTGCAAGCAGGTGACGGCGCCAGCATCGTCCTTCAGAGAGCGGACCCAGTCATTATCTCCCTCAGGGGGCGGCTTGGCGGGATCGGCTGCGGCTTGTTTCTGCCCCCAAACGGGCGCGGCGGCCAGCAGGGCAAGCAACAGCGGCAGAAAGCGTCCCAAACGTCGGATCGACACGGCAGAGCCTCGACAGGCAGAAGGGTAGGTCTACCTCCATTTCTACCACCCTCGGGGCCGCGGGGTAGCGGGAAAGCCGGTCGGCTCGTGATTCGCCTCAGCCGTGGGCGGCAGCCCTCGGGACGCACCTGAAGGCTTGGCCGCGACTGGTGGCGCCCCGGGGGCTGCCGCCCCCGGCTGGGTGACAAAGGCGTTGCTAGCGGCGCCAGTCCCGCACGACCCAAAAAACCGGCAAGGTTTGCCACTGTCCCTCAACTGTTGCGACCCGCGCCACCGATACGAGTAGCACAGACCGAAGTGGGGCGCCGCCGCGATAGCGCGATGCGCCCTCCCCCCCTTCTTGGTCCGAACTGAGTGCGATTTCTACCGAGCGAAATAGCCCGTGCTGAGGAAGCCGATGTCCGCCTCGCGAACTTGCCTGCTTGCCGCCGCCTTCTGCGGGGCCTTAACGCCGACCGCCACGACCTGGGCCCAGGGTGGCGCCTACGGGGCGGCGTCGATCGTTGAACATAACGACCTCCGTTGGTTCGAACCGGTCGAAGTCGATATCGACGGCCAGATGCCGCACCGCGACGCGGGGTGGTTCGCTTCGATCGACAAGGTGGGTTGGTGGACGGTCAACCCACAGGTTGAGATCGGCCAGGAGGGCAAGGTGGTCAAGAGCGAGGAAATGTTCCGGGCGCCTACCCCCGAAGCCGCAATTCTATTCGTTGGTCAAGTCGAGCTAATCAGTTTCATTAGCGACATCCCTGGTCCTGAAGACCGTGTGCAAGCGGCGCTGACCTACTCAGGAATTATCATCGAAGACGCGAGGGGTAAGGATATAACATCAGAGATTACGAGCTACGACGACCTTGTGGTACGCCTGCGTATAGATAATCCACTTGATCCCGAGTACGCGAGGCCCGGCGGCGCCCCCGAATTGTACGATGTTCGCAACAGTATTCGCGACGCACTTCCGGATGCAGGTTTCGCCTGGGGCGAGCGTTATGAGTTCGGCTACAGCGACGGCGAGCAAGGGTGGATGATCAGCATCCTCGATGGGCCCGCGGCGAACGCTGGCGGCACTTGGGGCGCGGGTGAGGCATCGCCTTACACCAGCCAGTCAGGAACGGGTGTGTATGGACCCGATCCCTACTACTTGGGCGACCTCGTCGATGACGACGGCGACGGCCTTGGCGACGGCGATGGCGAACAAGGATCGCCCGACATTTTCGCCCTCGGCTTTGGTAGTGTCGCCGTCAATTTCGAGCTGCCCAACGATGACTTTCTCACAGGGTTTCGCGACTACAACAACGGGCTGACCCCATGGACCACGTCGGGACCGCTACTCTATGTGGGGAATGTTGGATCGGTTTTCACGGAAACCGAAGTCCTCGGCTTCCCTGTGATCGGAACGGGCGGGTCGGCTACGATCGGGGTATCGCTTAACGCGATTAATAGCATCCAGGCCGAGGTTTTCGGCCCTCTAGGGGCGATCAACGACTCGGCAATCGACGTTGACTACGACGCGATTCTTACTCAGATGACTGCATTATCGAGCTCTGCGGATCCGATTGTCGCGGGACTTGCCGCTCAAGTCGTCGCCTTGATCGGTCCTCCAATCCCACCACCGTACTCTGGTGGAAATGAAATCGTCACGCCGGCCCAGCAAAGCAATGCACAAGCGCTTTCCTCCCAAGTCCGGGGATTGATTTTGTCGCTAAACACGGCGCTGGCCGGTGACGGCACTGGGACAGGTACTGCAGGAATACAGCCCGTCAATACGCAGCGTCAGGCTGACGACCTTGACGGCAATGGGGCGCCCGGTTTCATACGTGTCTTCGCGGAGGTTGATGGCGAGCAACAGCTGGTCGGCACAATCATGGACTTCGGGGATCTGCACACGTTCAACGTCTTCTTCGACCAGGTCACCGTCCGTAACCGGACCGAGATCGACGGCGTCGAACTGATGCGGATGCACGAGCTATCGACCCGCCACAAGATGCAACAGGGCCGTTGGGACAACCTCCGTCTGAACTACGGCGTGCGGTTCCTCAGCGTCGATGACAACTTCTACTTCCAGGGCCTCGGCAGCATCCTCGGCCGCACGACGGTCGATACGGACGTGCAGAACCAGATTGTCGGCCCCCAGGTGGGGCTGAAGTGGACCCGCGTTGACGGCCCCTGGAACTTCATCCTCGAGGCCCGCGGTATGGCCGGCTACAACATTGTGGACGTCGATCAGTACGGCATCTTCGGCGAGGAACTGATCCCCGGCGCCTTGAATCGTCCCGCCAACGCCCGTGCAACCGCTTCGGTCGATGGAGAAAGGTACGATGAGTTCTCGCCGGTCGGCGAGCTGCGGGCTCAGCTCCAGTATCGCCTTTCCCAGTCGATCTCGCTGCAAGCCGGTTACACGGCGACGTTCGTCGGCAACATCCATCGCGGCGGCGAGGCGACCGCCTGGCGGGCCCCGGACTTTGGCATCTACGACCGAAAGGGCGACATCTTCACCAACGGGTTGAACCTCGGTGTTGAGTTCCGCCACTAGGAACCACCGAGCGGACAATTCGACCGACAACGGAGGGCGGGCCGGCGACGGCCCGCCCTCCTTTTTTCGTTGTCGCACGGTGAAACGTCGGGGCTAGCCGCGGGTGGACACGGGGGAGGCGCTTCCACCCGCGGCGAGCGCCGACCGCTCACCGGGGGCGCCGGCTCCGACAGGCTTTAGCTGACCGTTAACATCTGCAAGCCGACCGCTGAAATCCTCTCCACCGTCTGCGATGCTCCTACGGGTTGCGCCGGCGGCAGCGGCCTGGGCCCTAATTTCTCACTGCTTGCGGCCAAACATCGCGGGGGAAGGGGCGTAAGAACGGACGATTCTCTGCTGATGAGCCGCTAGCACCCAAACCCAACATGCGGAATGCCGCACGTTGCCCCTGGATATTGCCTAACCCGTCCAGTTTAATGCGGCTACCGAGCGACTGCCGATCCCGCGCGAGGCGCGGGGGGCAAGGCCTGTCCGCACGAAGAGAATGCCGTGTCAAATTACGATCCCACGTACAACTACGGGCTCACTCCCGACATCGTTGACCTGGTTGCCCTGCTCCGTCAGCGGGCGACGACCCTCAGTCAGCAACGCGGCTTCACCTTCCTAATCGATGGTGAGCAGCAGCGCGAGCACCTGACATACGCCCAGCTCGACGCCCGCGCCCGGGCGATCGCCGGCTATCTGCAGAGCCGGGGGCTGGCGGGCCAGCGGGCCCTCTTGCTGTACCCCTCGGGGCCGCAGTTCATCGCGGCGTTCTTTGGTTGCCTCTACGCCGGCGTTGTGGCGGTCCCCGCCTACCCGCCGCGGCGTAACCGGAACCTGGAGCGGATCCGCTCGATCGTCGGCGACTGCCAGCCGCGGATCTGCCTGACGACCGACGACGTGCTGGCGCGGATCGAGCCGGTCTTCTCCGAGGCGCCCGACCTGGCGGCGCTGGACTGGAAATGCACGCGCGAGCTGGGGGAGGCCGAAGCGGGCGTCTGGGAAGACCCGGCAATCGATGCCTCGACCCTCGCCTTCTTGCAGTACACCTCTGGCAGCACCGGCACGCCCAAGGGGGTGATGGTCAGCCACGGCAACCTGCTCCACAACACCCAGCTGATTTCACGTTCGTACCAGACGCGGCCCGACGGCATGGGCGTCACTTGGCTGCCGCTGTACCACGACATGGGCCTCATCGGCGGCATCCTCCAGCCGATCTACTTCGGCCGGCCCACGCACGTGATGACGCCGACCCACTTCCTGCAAAAGCCGCTGCGCTGGTTGCGGGCGTTGTCGGACACGGGGGCGTCGATCAGCGGCGGCCCGAACTTCGCTTATGACCTTTGCGTCGAGCGGATCACCGACGACGAGAAGAAGTCGCTCGACCTGAGCCAGTGGGAGATCGCCTTCAACGGCGCCGAGCCCGTCCGGGCCGACACCATCGAGCGCTTCACCAAGGCGTTCGCGTCGTGCGGCTTCCGGCCGGAGGCGTTCTACCCGTGCTACGGCCTTGCCGAAGCGACGCTGATGGTCACCGGCGGCGACAAGTGGCTCGCCCCGCCGATTCGCGCGTTCGACGCCGCGAGCATGAACGAGGGCGTCGCCAAGTCGGTCGCGGGTGGGACGGAGGGTTCGGTGCGGCTGGTGAGCTCCGGGCACAGCGCGCCCGATCAAGAAGTCGTGATCACCGACCCCGAGACCCTCGCCGAGCAACTGCCCGGGCATGTCGGAGAGATCTGGGTCCGGGGCCCCAGCGTCGCTCAAGGCTACTGGGGCCGTGAGGAAGCCACCCGCGAGACCTTCGGCGCCCATATCGCCGATGGCCGTGGGCCCTTCATGCGCACCGGCGACCTCGGCTGCTTCCACGTCGGCGCCAACGGCGTCCCCGAGCTGTTCGTCAATGGCCGTCTGAAGGACCTGATCATCCTCCGCGGAGTCAACCACTATCCGCAGGACATCGAGCGCACGGTTGAAGAGGCCCACGAGTCACTACCCGTCGGCGCAGGGGCCGCGGTAGCGGTTGGCGTCGATGGCGCTGAGCAACTGGTCATTATTCAAGAGGCGCCCCGCGACCGCGACGCCGACCTCGTCGAAGTCTGCGCGGCGATCCGCAGTCAGCTCGGCAAGGTCCACGAGGTGAGCCCGCGCGAAGTGGTGCTGATCAAGCCCAATTCAATCCCGAAGACCTCCAGCGGCAAGATCCAGCGGCACGCTAGCCGGCAGGCCTATGAGGCGGGCGAGCTCGAAGTCGTCGCCATCGGCAAGATGGACGGCACGGTCGAAGTCCACCGCGAGCGCCGCCGCCGCGAAGGGGAAGACCGCCCCTCTCAGGTGCGCATCACGATTACGGCGCAGCCCTGCGACGGAGCCGAGGACTCGGCAGCCGTCGCCATGCCCGCCGACGACACTGTCCAACGCGTGCTGACCGTTATCCGGGGCGTCGCTCAGGAACGAGCCGCGAACCTGACGCTCGATACGGACATCGCCGGTATGGGGCTCGACTCGCTCGAGCGCATGGAGATTGTCGCGGCGCTCGAGCAGGAGTTCGGCGGCCGCTTCAACGAGGAAGCCATCCTCTCGATGGAGACCTGCCGCGACGTCGTCAGGCAGGTCCGCTTGCTGCTGAATCTGCCCGAGGGAACCGACGTGGGGTCCGAAGGGGAAGGCCTGGGGGAGTCCAACGGCGGATCGACCCTCCCGCCACCAACAGCGGCGGGCCAACCGAGCCGCCGCCTCACCAGCCGCCCCGCCGCCAATGGTCGATCCACGGCGAAGGCGACACGGGAGATTCCGTCCGGTGACTATGTCTTCGCCGACTCGCAAGAGTACCGCCGGCTGAAGCAGACGATGGAACTGGTGGCCGCTTCGGGCCTGAAGAACCCGTACTTCACCCAGCACGAAGGGATCACCAACGATACGACCACGATCGCCGGTAAGAAGTACGTCAATTTCTGCAGCTACAACTACCTCGGCATGTCGGCCGAGCCATCGGTGATCGACGCCGGGCAGCAAGCGCTCGAGCAGTTCGGCGCCAGCACATCCGCGAGCCGCGTCGTCTCGGGCGAGAAGACGATCCACCGCGAGCTGGAAAAGGCGATCGCCGACTTCATCGGCGTGGACGACGCCATCATCATGGCGAGCGGCCACTGCACCAACGAGTCGGTGATCGGCCACCTCTTCGGCCCCGGTGACCTCATCCTCCACGACGCGCTGGCGCACAACAGCATCATCCAGGGCTGCAAGCTCTCCGGCGCTCTGCGGCGGGCCTTCCCGCACAACGACGCGGCCGGGTGTGGCAAGCTGCTCGAGCAGTACCGCCACGAGTACCGTAAGGTGCTGATCGTCATCGAGGGCGTCTACAGCATGGACGGCGACTACGCCGACATCCGGCCGTTCGTCGAGCTGAAGGAGAAGCACAAGACCTACCTGATGATCGACGAGGCCCACTCGATCGGCACCATGGGCGCAACGGGCCGTGGCATGAGCGAGTTCTGGAGCGTCGATCCGGCGCGGGTTGATCTCTGGATGGGGACCATCAGCAAGGGTCTCGGCAGCTGCGGCGGTTATATCGCCGCGCGGCGTGAGATCATCGAGTACCTCAAGTACACGGCGCCGACGTTTGTCTTCTCTGGCGGCGTGTCGCCGGCGAACACCGGGGCGGCGCTGGCGGCATTGCGGCTGTTGGACGCCGAGCCCGAGCGCGTGGCCAAGTTGCACGCCAACGCCGAGCTATTCTTGAAGCTTGCTCAGAAGGCGGGTTTCAACACCGGGCCGGCCAAGGGGACGCCAATCGTGCCGATCATCACGGGCGACTCGCGGATGGCCCTGGCCATGTCGATGGCCCTGTTCGAGCGGGGCGTCAACGTCCAGCCAATCCTCCACCCCGCGGTGGAGGAGGCGGCCGCCCGGCTGCGGTTCTTCCTCACCTCTTCGCACAGCGAGGAGCAGATCCGCCGGACGATCAAGCTGTTGATCGCTTCCCGCGACGAGGTCATCCGGAAGTTCGCCGCCTCGGGACCGGCGGCAATAGCCCCCATGCCGAGGGGCGAAACGATGATGGCCGCCTCGACCGGCGCCGCGACGCCGGCGTAAGCGGGGCGGGGGATCGGCGTGGTGGTATAATCGAGCGTGGCGCGTCCACGCCGATTTAACCCCCGGTCATTGACCGGGGGCGAATTGCGGTTGAGGCCCATTTGTGACGCCGCGCTCCCCACTCAACTTCATCAGCCCCCGCTCCCGCGATGTCCCAAGCGATCGTCGATCCGATTGAGCTCCGCCGCTTCGCCAACAACCTGCGGCGCTTCAACAGCGAGCTAGAAGAGCGGATGACGTCGCTCGCCGCCCAACTGCACGCCCTCGGGAGCAGTTGGCGCGACCAGGAGCACAAGAAGTTTACCGAGGACTTCGAACAGCAGGCCAAGGCGATCAAGCGCTACATCGAAGTCACCAACGAGCACGCCCCCTTCCTGATCCGCAAAGCGGAGCGCATCGAGGAGTATCTGCAGCAGCGCTGACGCTTGAGAGGCTAGATGCTAGAGGCTAGAGGCTAGAGTGATGTGATGCTGAAGCATCACACGACCATCAAGTCCTCCCTCGCGGTACACGGCTAGGACCCGAAGCTCCCTAGCCTTTAGTCTCCGACCTCTAGCCTCTCCTACCCATGCCCGCCCAGGTCCGGTCCTTTGACGCGATCCAGCTCGTCCGTGACGAGCTGAAGAAGTTCGGGCAGCGCTCGATGGACGGCATCGACGAGTTAGCGGGCGAGATCCGCCGCGTGATCGATTGGGTCGAGCACGACCGGCCCGCGTATTGGAAGATGCGCGTCAGCAAGGCGTACGACGGCGTCACCGAGGCGAAGCAGAACCTCCACCGCTGCCTGATGTACCCCATCAACGACGAGCAGCCCTCCTGCGCCGAGGAACGCGCCGCGCTGAAGAAGGCTGAGGCCCACTTGGCCTACTGTCGTGAGAAGCAGGAGCATGTCCGCAAGTGGGCGTTCACGCTGCGGCACGAGCTGCACGAGTACGAGGGCCGGATGGCCAAGCTGCGGTCGATGGTCGAGCTGGACACGCCGCGCGTCGTCGCGCTGCTTGACCGCACGATCCAGACGCTCGAGCAATACCTCAGCGGCTCCGTCAGCGGCCCCGCCGTCCGTGCGTCGACCAATCAAGTAGCGGACGACGCCACGGACGATTCGCAATCCTCCGCGGAGCCGTCCTCCGAAGAAGGCGCCGACGCATGAAATCCTGCGACCTCGACACGGGCGCGAGCCGGCTGGTCCGGGGCCTCAAGGACCTGCACGCGGTCTGGGAAGAGGTTTCCGACGAGTGGAACGACGAGGTCTCGGCCGCCGTGTTCAAGGATCACATTGAACCGATGACGCCGATTGTAAAGTCTGCGCTGGACGCGATCGGCCGGATGCGCAACCTTCTCCAGGAGGCCCAGCGCGACCTGGAGGGGTGAATCTCCAGCGGTCTGGTAGAGTATTTGGTAGTGCAACTCCGGGCGCTTAAGCTTCCGGCTCCCTGCCACGGGTTGGACGAACCGCAACGTGGGGGGAGAGCCGGAAGCGTAAGCGCCCGGAGTGCATCACGACCCGCGGTCCCAACCCTAACGAGCCCGTCCTTTGTCGCTGCTCTCGACCCAACGCCAGATCGAGCTGATGGCGGCCTTGCGGCGCGCCGCTCTGGAGCGGCACAAGGAGGAGGACCGGGCGGGTCGGGCGCGCGAGCACGCCCTGAAAGAGGCGGCGTTGCGTCGCAACAAGCGTCGCCGCGACGTCGAAGAGGCCCACCAGGCGGAGCGCGAGGGGATTGACTCGGGCGCCGACGGCCGACGTTCGATGCTCGCCGCCTCGTTCGAGGCCGAACGCACCCGCGTGCAAGATGAGTACAAATCTCGCCGGGCCAAGGCGGAGGCCTACGCCGCTCGCATCCGCAAAGAGGCCGAGCTCGAGAAGAAGGAAGCCAGCTGGGAGATCCTCACTCTCTACGACGCCGCGCGGAAGAAGCCGCCGGAGAAGCTCAAGGAGCTGCGTAAGCGGCTCGCCCAGTTGCGGAGCGAGCTGGACGTCATCGCCGCCGAAGCGGTCGAGATCGCCCGGAGCCGCGGCGCAAGCGTCACGGAGTACCGGGTCGGCAGCGCCCCTCCCGAAGCCGACCTCGGCGTTCATCCTTCGGATGATGAAACGGCCTCCGGCTTGCCGGCACTCTCTTTTTATTGCGACGACATCCACGCCACGATGGCGGAACTCCAGGACAAGGGCGTCCGGTTCACCGGCGAGCCGGAGAACCT
>JBGSJY010000379.1:0-33756 GCA_041741515.1 Pirellulales bacterium
AGGCCCTCGAAGTGGGTAAGAATTACAGGCGTCCTTGTAAGGGCCATGCGTCCACCTCCGTGCTAGGAATGCTGCCGCCGCCCCGATCCCCACGGGACGCTTCACTCCCAGCTCTACGAAGCGATAATCAACTTCGATCGATTAGATGCGATTGCCCTGGCGAGGCGCCGCTTGTTGCGTCAAGTTGAGCCGAATCGTTGCCGCTGGCAGTCCCTCGGCCTCGGCGGTGAGGGTCACGGCGCCCGGCTTGCCAATGCTACGCACGATTACCTGCACGCGGCCGCGATAGGTCGCGAACGAATTGCCGGCGTAGACTTCGTGATCCGTGAGGTCGCCGCTGCCGACGGCCTGGATCGTTGCGGGGCCCTCGACTTGGAAGTGGACGAGGCGGTCCGCGAGCGGCGAGACGAGTCCCTTCCTGTCGATGAGGCTGGCATCGATGAAAATCAGGCGTTGCCGATCGGCGATGGCCTCGGTGTGGTCGGGCGTCAGTTCTATTGCTTCGGGCGTCTGAGCCGTACGCAGGTGGAAACGTTCGGCCTCAGCGCCCTGTCCGTCCAAGCCCACGACGGTGAGCTCGCCTGGCTCATACGGTAGGTCGACGGCGGCCCGGAAGCCCTCGTCCTCCGCCGTGGCGAACACACCTCGGTCTTCGCCGTTGAGCACCACTCGGACGCGTGGCCAGCGTGACGAGATGACCACCTTCAGCGGCTCACCCTCCGGGGCCTCCCACGTCCAGGTAGCTTCCGACGGGTCGAGGGACCACGGCGTCAGCCCCCACTCGCCCCCGTGCGGCGGCTCAACGGCGACGTGCAGCTTCTCGCCACGGTCCCAGACGATCTGCCGATAGTGCGAGATGGGCTTTCGATGGCCCACGAGGTCGATGTCGCCGCACACCGCGCCCCGCCACGGCCACATGTCGGCTTCCCAGGGCTTCTTTGGCTGCTGGCCCGGGGGGAAGACGCGGCCCAGGCCGGCCTCGCCGAGATAGTCGATCGCCGACCAGACAAAATCACCGATCACCCAAGGCTTGGCGGTTGTCTCTCGCCAGCTCACCAGCGCGTTGTCGGCGTACGACTCGGAGCCCATCATCACACGCCTCGGCAAACGCTCGTGGTCAAGTGCGTACTGCTCGGGCGCGTAGTTGTAGCCGGCGATGTCGAGCGGCTTGAACAAAGCGTCGAGGTCGCTCCATGGGCGTGACCCCAGTCCATTCACGCCGACGGCGACGGGGCGTGTCTTGTCGAGCTCGCGGACGCGGTCCGCCATTTCTTGTGAGAGTTCGGCGGCGTACACGTCGCCCCGCTCGAACATCTCGTTGCCGATGCTCCAGACGACGACCGAAGGGTGGCGCCGGTCCCGCCGCACCATCGCCGTCAGGTCGTCGCGCCAGTGGGCGTCGAAGTCCTCGCTATAGTCGTGTTCGAGCTTCGGCTTCCGCCAACTGTCGAACGCCTCGTCCACGACAAGCATCCCTAGCTCGTCGCAAGCGTCCAGAAACGCCTCCGCCGGTGGGTTGTGCGCCGTACGGACCGCGTTGAAACCGGCCTCCTTCAGAATCCGTACGCGGCGGCGCTCGGCGTCGTCGAACGAAGCCGCGCCCAGCGGACCGTGGTCGTGGTGGACATTGCCGCCGAAGAGGACGCACGGCTTGCCGTTGAGGAGCAGCCCCTTTGTGGCGTCAACCGTGACGGTGCGAACGCCGAAGGGCTGCGACGTCGAGTCGACTTTGAACTGTTCGCCGTGGTCAGAGACGGCAAGCAGTTCGACCTGGACGCCGTAGAGCGCCGGCGACTCTGGCGACCAAGGCGTCGGGTCCGTGAGTGGCAGGCTGGTCGCCTGGGAAGTACGTTGGCCCGGCAAGGAGACGATCTTTTGGGTCGATTCGGCGACGACCCCGCCAGACGGATCACGCAGAGTCACGTAGGCGTTGAGCTTGAGGTCGGCGCCCGAGTTGTTCTCGATGTCGTAGCAGGCTTCGACGGTCGCGTTTTCGGCGGAAAGCTCCCTAGTCCTCATCCACAGGCTGTCGGCGGGGACCGTCACCTGGCTGCTGGTCCGTAGCCAAACGTGCCGATAGATGCCCGACCCGCTATGCCAACGGCTGTTGGGCTGCCGCGAGTTATCGACTCGCACGGCGACGACATTGGGCCTGTCGAAACGGATACGATCGGTGACGTCCAGCGAGAAGGGCGTGTAGCCGTAAGCATGGTCTCCTAGGGGGCGGCCGTTGAACCAGACGTCGGCGTTGCGGTAAACGCCCTCGAACTCCAGGCGGACTACGGTGCTGGGCGGGTGGGGCCGGAGCTTCGACGCCTGCAGGGGCAGCTCTCGGCGGTACCAGCCCACGCCCGCGGCATGGTAGCCGCCACCGCCCGCGGAGGGAGCGCCTTTCGACGGGGGCGATTCCACACTCCAGTCGTGGGGCAGATCAACTCGCCGCCAGGAGCGGTCATCGAAATCGAGCCCCTCGGCGCCGGGCGCGTCCCCTTGGTGGAAACGCCAACCCGAATCGAGCAATCGCCGCTCACCGGCGAGGGCGGCGCAGACCTGGCACACCCAGAGGAGGGTGGCAACAAGGGCAGTGATTCGCGTCGGTGAGCGCATCCCTCGATTCAACCCTGCCCGTGGGGCCCGTGACAACCACTACGGGGGCGGAAAAGCGGGCCCGTATACGGACGCAGCCGGCAGGGCGACGCCTGAGAAATCACTTGGTTGCGGACTCAATCGGCTCGATCGCCGTCACATGAAGCAGCGAGCAGATCTTGAACCGAGCCGGCGCATGCGTTTCTTCATCCTCATCAATGCCGACGAGGATGTCGGTTTTCGTTAGCCACGCCATTTCTGGATGACGCACTTCATAGTCCTGCCCGCTCGACATCACGAGTCGGAATGGCCGGAACGGCCTCGTGCTGAGCAAGTCGCGGAAGGTTTGTAATGTCATGTCAATCCTCTAACTGTTCAGCTGGATCGTCCGCACAATGGCGTCGAGGTCGTTCTCGACCTGCACCGCCCGGTTGGCGAACGCAGCGGTCGTAACGCCGCGACTCCCTAGCACGCGGTTGAACTCGTTCTGGTCGCTCGAGTGGTAGGCGACCGTCGCGGTCGGGTCCTTGAGCTGGTGTCCCGTAAGGACACAGACGACGCGTTCGTCGGGGTCGATGACGCCCTGCTCGCAGAGCATTTTGGCCCCCGCGACGCTCGCGGCCGAAGCGGGCTCGCACCCCAGGCCGTTGGCGGCGACCCGGGCCTTGGCGTCGAGCATCTGCTGGTCGGTCGCCTCGCGGACGACTCCGTCACAGCACTCCAGCGCCCGTAGGCACTTCATAAGATTGACGGGACGATTGATCTCGATGGCGCTGGCGATCGTGTCGGCCCGCATCGCCGAGGCGTCGAGTTCGGCGTAGTAGCCGTCAATCGCCTTCAAGTCAGTCGCGCCGCCGTTCCAGCGGACGCCGCGGTCGTTGTACAGGGCGTTGAGCGTGTTCGCACCGGCCGCGTTGATGATCGCCAACCTCGGGACGCGATCGATCAGGCCCAACTGCTTCAACTCGTGAAACGCCTTGCCGAACGAACTCGAGTTTCCCAAGTTTCCCCCGGGAACCACGATCCAGTCGGGGATTTCCCAGTTCAGCGACTCGAGCACCCGCAGCATAATCGTCTTCTGGCCCTCAAGCCGGAACGGGTTCACGCTGTTGACCAGGTAGATGCCAAGTTGCTTCGACACCTGACGCACCCGGTGCATGGCGTCGTCGAAGTCGCCGGCGATCTGCACCGTCAGTGCGCCGTAGTCGAGCGCCTGCGAGAGCTTGCCGTAGCTGATCTTGCCCGAGCCAATGAAGATGACGGCCTGCATCAAGCGGCTCATGCCGCAGTACAGGGCGAGCGACGCCGAGGTGTTGCCGGTCGAAGCGCAGGCGGCGCGCTTCGCGCCGATCATGTGGGCGTGCGTGAAGGCGGCGGTCATGCCGTTGTCCTTGAAGCTGCCCGAGGGGTTCATCCCTTCGTATTGCAGCAGCGCGCGGCCTGGCCGTAAGCCGATGTAGTCGGCCACGCCCACCGACGAGTGCAAAGGCGTTTGACCCTCGCCGATCGTGACGATCTTGTCGTCGGGCGCGAACGGCAGCAGCTCGCGGAACCGCCACACGCCCGAGCGCTCCAGCGGCTCGTTGCGGCGAGCCCACTTCTTCTCGAACTCCTTCAGCGAACCCGGGACGGACAACCGGTCCCAATCGTACGCGATATCCAGCAACGCGCCGCAGGCGTCGCAACTCGTCCGCTCCTCGCCGACGTCGTAGGTGGCGCCGCAGGAGGGCATCACGCACTGCTGGAACGCCAGATCGGTCTTGGTCTGAACGGCGGGCATAGAAGCGGTCAGCGGTTGGGAGTTAGCGGAGGAGCCCGTTGAGGCCTGCGTAGCAGACGCTCTTGGCCCAGAGCTGTTTTATACGTTGCGGCGACGGCGGGCGAGCGTTGCGAGACTGGTGGTTCCCTGCGAAGATCGACTAGCCCCTAACCGCTTTTCTCGAAACGACTTACAGAAAGTTTAATTCCCCGGGCCCCGGCTCGCAACGCGGCTCCGCAGCACCCCCTCGAGGGCCGGGCGACGGACGAAGCAATGGACGGCGCCCGCGGCCTGTGCCTAGACTGGGAAGTCTACCCCCCGCCAACCGGAGGCAAGCGGGGACCTCGGCGATTCACAACTAGGCGATGACGGGGACCGGAGAACGCGATGAAGAAGGCTGATATGCAGGATTTCAAGCAAAACTTGATCATTCTGAGGGCGCGACTACGGGGGGATGTGAAAGCGATCGCCGACGTGGCGCTCAATGAGTCCAACAACTCGTCGATGCCGATCCACATGGCCGAGCTTGGCAGTGAGAACTATGAGCAGGAGTTTGCCCTCAGCCTGATGGAGTCCGAAGAGGACACCTTGGTGGCGATCGACGAGGCCCTCACCCGCATCGAGAGCGGTGATTACGGCAAGTGCATCGGCTGTGATGGCGTCATCCCCAAGACACGCCTTAACGCGATCCCCTACGCCGCGATGTGCGTCCGTTGCGCTGAGCAGCAAGAGGGCGGTTGATTCCCCTGTTGCAGAACGGCCGTTGGTCGCCTGGCCGCCTTCCACGGAGCGAAAACGATGTCCGAAGGATTGGACAAGGAGTCCTCGCTGCCCCCGGTGGCGCCGAGCCGCTACGTCGCTTTCGTGCTGATCGCGGCGGTTGGTTTGGCGGCGGACCTCTTCACCAAGGGGGTCGTCTTCTCGTGGCCCGACAAGCTGACAGGCCGTGTCTACTGGCTGTGGGAGGGGTGCGTCGGAATCCAGACGAGCCTCAATGAGGGAGCCCTCTTCGGCTTGGGCTTTGGCCACGTGCCGGTCTTCGCGGCAATCAGCGTGCTCGCCGGCATCGCGATCCCGGTGTGGCTCTTCGTCTTCCGGACAGCGAACGACTGGTGGCTTACCCTATCGCTCGGCGCAGTGATGGCGGGCGTGCTCGGCAACCTCTACGACCGCCTGGGCCTGTCGGGCGAGGTCTGGCCCGCTCTCGACCCGCGGGCGGGTGAGACGGTCTATGCGGTGCGTGACTGGATCCTCTGGCAAGTCAATGACCAATGGCGTTGGCCCAATTTCAATCTGGCCGACTCGTTCTTAGTAGTCGGCGCTGCCGTGCTGTTCTTGCGCGCTATGTTTGAACCAGCGCCGGACAAGGCGACGGCGGAGAGTTCCCCCGAGAGCCCGTCGGTTCGGCCCGCCGCTACTGAGTGACCGATTGGTGGCTCTTCGAGGGGTTCGAGCTGAACACGATCGGCTGCGTGCCCGCCTTGAGGAACTGGGCGACCCGGAAGCCTCGTTCGCGGAGCTGCTGGATCACTTCGGGCGCGGTGTCGAAGCTGTCCCCGTAGACGAAAATTTCGATTACGTGCAGTTCGGGATCGAGGAGGTCGATTCTCGAGCGGACATACCCGCCCGGCGCCAAGGCTTGTTCGGGCTCCTCTCCCCGCAGGGGCGTGACTTCGCGGAGGACGAAGCGATCTAGCTCACGACGCACAGCGACTTGCGCGCCATTGCTGCGGACGCTCCAGCCGATGTCGGCCTCGCCGACGAAGCCTTCGACCGGGCCTACTCGCTCCTTCGTTACAACCGTCTCGGTAGGCGAACGCACGATCGGGGCGTTGAGTTTGGCCCGCAGCAAATCGGTAAGCTCGGTGGTCGGGACGTACACCAGACGGTCATTCTGGAGCCGGAAAGAGATTGTTTGATCGACCTTCCCATCGACGATCGGCGTGGGCGCGACCTCGACCACCTTGGCTTCGGGCGCCGGCTCGACGGCAGAGAGGGCGACCTGCTCCCGTGTCAGGCGGTCGAGCGTCAGTTGGGCTTGGGCGATCTCATTGTGATCCTGCAGGCTGCGCTGGTCGTCATCGCTGAGGGCGTTGCGGGCCTCGTCGAGTTCGGCCCGGAGCTTCGTGTTGTAGAGCACCGCCGCTTCGCGCACCGCCTCACGACGCTCGACTTCGCCGAGCGTCGAGGCGACCTTCCCCGTCAGCTGAGCGATCTCGCTCTGCTCCCGACGAACTTGCCGAAGCTGCTCTTCGAGCTTCGACTCGAGCGATGCGATCGCCTCGACGTCGTCCGAAATGACTTCCGGGGGCATGACGACATCGCGACCGGCGCGGACGCCGACAACAACGACCAGCAACACGAGGATGCCGACAATGTTGGCGACGATGTCCATGAAGGAATCGCCACCGGGAATCTCGTCGTCGTTCTCATCGCCGCGACGCATCGGGGCCTCCGTCGGGATTGGCAGCCGTGGTGACGGGGTAAGCTTGCACCTTGATGCCGGCTGCTTCGAGCAGACGCCGCACGTCGTCCGCGCGTTGGACGCCGTCCGACGCCACGTTGAGCACCAATCGCGGGTCCCAGTACATGCCGTCCCCGGCGATGCCCCAGCTGTCGGCGTGCTTTTTGAGCACCCCGATCAGGTCGTTGATACGTGCGGTGGTCGCCCCGTCGAAGGTCACGGATTCGGCTGTCGAAGACGCCTTCACCATGTCGCCGGGCGAGAGGGCTGTGTCGGGCAGCACCGCGGCCCGATCGTGCGAGACATAGAGCCGAATGGGGCGCACCATGGGGACTCCGCTGCGGGCGGAAGAGGACGTTGCTGACCCCGCGTTGGCGGCCGCTTGGCTTGACGCCTTGTCGCCCGCAGGTGAGACCACGACACTTGCCTGCCCGCCGGCTGGGCTTACCGATTGCTCGGCCTCGTTGCCAGTCGTGGCGAGCAGATTCGATGGATCGGCGGGCGCCGAGGGCTTGGCGTTGGGGTCAGCCGCGGCCGCGGTGGCGCCGTAGCGCTGTCCGAGCGATGCGTCGCCCGATTTGGGGGCCGTGGGGGGATGGTCGCTGGACGCAACTTCTGCGACGCCTTCCGGGCCCGTCGTGTCCGACGATCCCCCCGCCGCGCCCGGTAGGGGCGTAGCTCTAGACGTCGATGGCTGGGCGGCAGGCGGCGCCAAGCCGCCCGATAGCGGTGAGCTTGCGGCGACGTCGGCGGATGCGCTCTCGGCGGACGCGGCGCCGAAACCGAAGTCGCCCGAGCTGAGAGCGCCCCCTTCGTTCGGGAGTGAGCCTTCGATCCGTAAACCGTCAAAGGGATTACTGGAATCCGGGTTCGCTGGCCGGACACGGATGCCTCCGGAAGCGGAAACGACGCCGGCGCCGTTACCGTCGAAAGCGCCGCCCGTGGCCGAGTACGCGGCGCTCGTGGGTGGTCGGTTGGAGAGAGCGATCGCCATCCGGGCGTCGTTCTCGGCGGCGGCCATGGCCGTGCCGAGCTGAGGGATCACTTTGGCGAGGCCTTCACGCTCGGCGCGAGCGGTTCGGACCGCGTCTTCGATCTGGGCGGCGAGCACGGGGTTCATCTCGCCGTACTCCAGCGGCCAGTCCGCTGCGACGGGTTGGTAGCCGTAGTCGACGCCGGCCTCTTCGAGTGCGGCCCGCGCCTGGTAGTAGGAGTAGACTCCATCGGGCCGGACGATCAGCAGCGGATAGGGCCGTCCCGACTCGTTGGCCGCCCGGGCCTCCGGGTGCTCCTCGAAGTAGCGAGAGACAGCGCGAGACGCCGCATTGACGGGGCTGCTGAAGTCGCCAGCCACAAGGTCTTGCCAAGTGAGGCGGATGCCCTCGGGCTGCAGGATCACTCCCGACTCGGTGCACTCGTAGTAGACCGGCGGCCGCAACGTGCCGGTCCGCCCATCGCGGAGTGGAACGACGGCGAACTTTCGCTCGCGGCCGGTGGCGGCGTGCTTGAGTTGTTCGATCTCCTCATGGATCTCGCCGATCAGTTGGTTGAGCCGCTCGAGTTCCTGCTGGGCGATCTTCGCGTCGTCGTAATGTTGATCTTCGACGGCGATCAGCTCCTTGGTCTCGGCGACGAGGGCCTCGGACTCGTCGCGGAGCCGGTGGAGATGGTCCTCGATGTCGGACAGCCGCTTCTGCTCTTGCAGCAAATGCTCGGCGCCCTCCGCCTTGAACTGACGCAGTTGGGCGAGGGCGGCGTCGGCCTGGGCGACCTGCTCTTCGAGCTCTCGCCGCCGGGGCGAGGTTTCCGCAAGCTGAGCCGACTCGGCAGCGATACGGGCCGCCTCGGCTTCGAGCTTCGCCTTGTCGCGCGCCACGTGCGCGATTACCACTAGCAGCACCACCAGCGATCCCATCGTGCACAGCAGCACGGCCAGGAACGGGAAGAGCGAGAACGCCGACTGATCTCCGCGGGCGGAGCGTCTCATGCGGCCTTGTGCTGCTGAACGGTCGACGTGGAAGGAATCGCCTTGGGGACGCCTGATTCGCGTCCGACCCGAGCGCTGAGCAGTTGAATCGCCGCCGAGAGGTTCATCAGGGTCTCTTCGAAGTTGTGAGCCCGACCGAGCGACGACAGGTTACGGTTGAGCGATTCTTCGAGGCGCTGGACCTGGCCGGTCGACTCGACGACCTTGAGCAGCACGTCGCCTTGCCGGACGAGTTCCTTCTGGTGGTCAATCGTCGCCCCCGCGGCCGAGACCAGCGCCTGCTGCATCTCGCGGAGCACCGACTCGCTCTGGCGAACAAGCTTTTCTTGCCGATCGGCGGAGACGACCATCGCCTCGCCCATCGCGGCTTCGACCTCCGAGAGATGGCGGCGGTTTTCGGTCGCCAGCTCGTTCTCGGCCCGGGTAAGCGTCTCTCCGTGCTTCTGCAGGGCCTCGACGAGTAGTTCGGCCATCCGCTCCAGTCCGTCCCGCAGGTTGCCGAGCAGCCCGTCGGCGCTGGTGACCAGGCGGCCTGTCTGGACTTCGCTCGCCTCGCGGAGTCGCTCGGCATGTTCCTTCTGGAGGCGCTCCAGCGAGACCAGCTGGGCCTTTACCGCCTCGGCGACGAGTGACTGCTGCTTGTTGAGCGACTGGCCCAGCACGTTCAGTTGCAGCTCGACGCCGGAGGTGAGCCCGGTCGCATGGTCCTTGAGGCCTTCGCGGAGTCCGTTGGCGAGCGTGGTTGTCAAGATCTCGCCGGCCGAAGTTGTGGCGTCTCGCCAGCGTTGATGGGTTTCGTCGATCGCGTTCTGCCAGGTCGTGGCCTGGCGGTCGGCGACCTCTTCCACCGCGGCGATCACCTGTTCGCTCATGCGGCGGATCGCGGCGACGTTGGGGTCGTTCTGCGAACCGTACTGCTGGAAGCGGCCGATGAGTTGCTTGCCGGCGACGCGGTCCACCTCGTCGAGCAGGCGTTCTTCGGTGCTCTCCACCGCGTAGACGCAGAACCAGGTGATCAGCATCAGCACCATCGCTTGGGCGGTGGTGTCGAAGGCGATCGACAACGCGGACATCACCTCGTTGAGGGAGTCTTCGAGTCGCTCGGGCGACAGCTGTGAGATCGCCATCGTGATGCCGACGATCGTTCCCAACATACCGACGATCGGCAGCATGGCCCGCATCAGCTTTGGCAGGGTGTAGCCCGCAGCGGCTCGGTCACGATCAACCTGCTCGAGGTGCTCGAGGTGCGACTCGAGGGTGTCGGCGGAGCCGACGTCACGCACGTATTCCAGGGCGGCTCGCAGTCGCCGGACGAGCGGCGTGCGTTGCAGCGGACCCGAGAGCGCAGCGAGTTTCGTGAGCAGCTGCGTGGCTTCGGAGACCGACTGCCCTCCCGTGGGGATCGCCCCCAGAGGCTCGACCCGCGTAGCGCCCAAATGCGCCAGCACCGCCGTGAGCCGGATCGCCAGGGCCGCCATGCTGACAAAGAACAGCAGCAGCGAGGTGATTTCCACGGGATGCAAGGCGCAATACCGTGTCAGGAGTGGCGACGTGATCCAGCCGGCTTGCATCGCCGCGTAAAAGGCGAGGGTGGCCAGCCCGCCCCACAGCAGGGGGAGGCGCAGCAGCCAGTTCGCTATCGAAGTGATCGGGGGCATCTTGCCTGATTCCGTTCCGAGGTTGCCGCTGCCGGACGCTATCGCTGCCAGCGTCCTCCGCTGGCACTCATCACCCTCCTTTTCGGCGCCACCGGCAGATCCGGCTTAGGTTTTCCAGTCGGAATCGCTTGCCGGGCCCGGATGCTCCCCCAGCGGCACATCCGGCAGGATCACACGTTCCGTAGGGAATATTCCGGGCCAGGTGGGCTGAATCGTGTGGGTAACTACCTCATGTCTGTCGGGAATCTACCGAGCAATTTGATTCTCCCCGAGAGCAAAGTTCGCGTAGAATTAGAAGCCAGAGAGGTTAGGCGCCGAGGGGCGCCGGCTGGTATCGCACCTTTTCTCAGTCGTCACCGGCGCCGCCCCCGAAAAAGGCCGCCATAGGACTCCCATCTTGCCGCGATCCTTTTTCTACCATCGCCTACCGACCTCACCGCTGCTAGCGCTCGCGGTGGCCGTGGCGGCGTCGCCCAGTCAAGCCTTAATCTTGAAGACTTGGAACGGCGTGGGGACGCCAGCGTTGGCCAACACAACGGCGCCCGCTGACGACGCCGGTTACCACAACCTGCCGACCAACAGGCCCGGCGGCGTGTATCTCGGCGACAACCTATTCCTCACGGCTTACCACGCCGATCCATTTGTCGGCACTGCCAGCGACACGATCGGCAATGTGCAGATAGCGGGCGGCACGTTTCCGATCATTCCGGGCTCGGGCGCCTTTCTGACGAACCCCGCGAGCTTTGGCGGTAGCGTCACGTCCAACTCCGACCTTCGCCTCTACCGGGTGGGGGTGGACACGGCGACGGGTCTAACCCCAGAAGAGCTGGACCCTGCGATCCGCCGGATCTCGATTGCGTCTCGTCTCTCGAACACCTCGACCGAACAGTTGACGATGTTCGGCAAGGGCTTTATCCGCACGCTCAATGGAGCTAACACTACTAACGGGCAATTCTATTACAACGCCAGCGGCGCCGTCATAGCGGACCCGGCTCAATGGCCTTCCTCGGCATATCGGGGGTTTGGGTTCGGAAACAGCGCGGTTCAGCCTCGCCCGTGGCAATGGGGAACGAACCTACGAAGCACCGCGTCGCCCAACGGCATCGTCAAGGTGAACCAGAACGTCCTGTTGAGAGGGAACTTTCTGGACACGGTCGGCTTTGTGGTGCGGTTCGACGAATTTGGGCTCGCCGACGAAGCCCAGGGGGCCGCGGGTGACTCTGGCGGGCCAGTGTTTTGGAAGGATGGCGATGAGTGGGTGCTTGGCGGCCTGATGCACGGGATCTACTTCGGCAATGGGCAACCGTCCGTGCAGGGGCTCTTCGGGGGTTTCACCGGGATCTCCGATCTGTCGTATTCCACGTACTCTTCGCAAATCGCCGCCGCACGGACCACGTTCTCCAAGATGGGCGACGTCAATCTCGACGGGGTCGTGACGGGAAGCATTGTCAACGGCGTCGCGACGGGTGACCTGGGAATCTTGGTCAATAACTGGCTCTATCAGGCCCCAGACGCTGACGTTCACACCTGGATGCGGGGCGACCTCAATCTCGACGGGCGGGTCGACCTCGGCGACTTCGTGCTGATGCGGGAGGCTTTGGGGGGCACGATCGCTTCGTCGACGTTCGCTCAATTGGTGGCCGCGGTCTCCGTCCCCGAGCCTTCTGCCCTTGCCATCGCTGCGGTTGCCCTGATCGCTGCGAGGCCGGCGCGTCGGCGCCGCTGAGGCGCGGGGTTGTCCGCCTCCGCTTGGCTGGTCGATACTCTCCACTTGCCGTCGCCCCTGCGACTGCGAGGGGGTCACGAGCATCGAAGGGCGGCATGTCTACGCACGAGAAGCGGCGCGCAAAACTACGCAAGCTGCTGCATCTTCAGAAGATCGACGCCCTTCTGGTCACCAACTTCTCGAACGTCACCTACCTGACCGGGTTCACCGGCGACGACAGCTATCTGCTGGTGACTGGTGACGAAGCGGTCCTCGTAACCGACCCGCGGTACACGACTCAGCTCGAAGACGAGTGTCCCGGCCTGCGGTTGCTGGTGCGCGAACCGGGCGAACGCATCCTGCCGACGACCGCCAAACTCGTTCAGCAGGAAGGCATTGGCGCGTTGGGGTTCGAGGAAGACTCGCTGACGGCCGGCGCTCTACGACAGCTCAAAGAGGAAGCTCCATCAATCAACTTCGCGGGGCAAGCCGGCCTCGTCGAGGCGCTTCGCGCGGTTAAGGACCGTGACGAGGTCGAGGCGATCCGCCACGCGGCTCACATCGCTAAGCGGGCCTTCGACGTCATTCGGGCGTCGTGGACGCCCGACGCGACCGAGGCCGACATCGCCCGCGAGCTGGAGTACCAGGCCCGACGATTCGGCGCCAAGTGCCTGAGCTTTCCGGCGATCGTCGCCGCGGGGCCGCGGGCGGCGCTGCCGCATGCGTCCCCGACGTCGGCCCGTGTAGGTGAGCACGACTTCACGCTCATCGACTGGGGCGTCTTCGCTCCGCTCTACGCCAGCGATCTGACGAGGATGGTGTTCCACGGCGAGCCTTCCAAAAAGATGCAGAAGGTTTACGGAACCGTCCTGGAAGCCCAACTCGCCGGGATTGACGCTATTCGGCCGGGCGCCAAGTGCGAGGACATCGACGCCGCCGCCCGCAATGTCATCGCCAAGGCGGGTTACGGCAAAGAATTCGGCCACGGGCTGGGCCACGGCGTAGGGCTGGAAATCCACGAAGGGCCACGCCTCGGCCGCAACATGGCCAGCGAGCTGGTCCCCGGAATGGTCGTGACGGTCGAGCCCGGCATCTATCTGCCCGGCTGGGGCGGCGTGCGGATCGAGGACGACGTGCTGGTGACAAAGACGGGCCACGAACTGCTATCCGGCGTGCCGAAGTCCATTGAATCAAGCGTCCTTTAGTCCCTCAAAGTCTCGCGTCATGCGAGCCGGGAGACGTCAGCCCCCGGAGGGCGTTCGGCGCCCGGGACCCTCCGGGGACTGACGTCGCCCGGCTCCCCTACGGACTTCCCTGAGCCCTCTCAGGTCCGGCCTAGTGACGCCCCCCCTCGGCGGGTAAACTGCGGGGCCGTGGGCGGCCGTAGCGGTCCGCCTGTGCACGTGCCGAGAGACGACGAGAACCCGACCGTGGCTGACGACAGCAAACCAGACCCCAGTGAAGTCCACGACGTCTTCGATGTCCGCCGCGTCCGCCGGCTGGTGGCATTGATGAACGAGCACGACCTAACGGAGATCGACCTCCGTCAAGGGAACCAACGGGTTCGTCTCCGCCGCGGGGCCGATCAACCGGTCTTTGCCGCTACGCCCGCTTACTCCCCGCCGGCGCCCGCCCCGGCTCCGGCAGCCTCGGCGGCGCCCGCCCCTGCTCCGGCTGCCGCTACGGCAGGCAAGACGATCAACAGCCCCATGGTCGGCACGTTCTACCTGTCGTCGAGCCCCGACGCGGCCGCCTTCGTCAAGATCGGCGACCAGGTCGGCCCCGACACGACGATCTGCATCATCGAGGCGATGAAAGTCTTCAACGAGATCCCCGCCGAGACCAGCGGCAAGATCACGGCGGTGCTGGTCGAGAACGGCGCGCCGGTCGAGTTCGGTCAGCCGCTGTTCCGAATCGAGTAACCAGCTCCGAATCGAGTACCCCTTCCGGGTTGAGAAACCCGCCCTGCCCTTGCCCCTTCCGGAATCAGGGCCCCAGCGCGACCTCCGTGCCGGGCCTTCGCTAGAACACAAGACGCTGCCTCGATGTACCGAAGGATCCTGATCGCGAACCGTGGCGAGATTGCCCTGCGGGTGATCCGCGCCTGCAAAGAGATGGGCATCGAGTCCGTCGCTGTGTTTAGCGAAGGGGACCGCGGCTCGAATTACTTGAGCCTCGCTGACGAGGCCTACTGCATCGGGCCGGCGAAGGCGTCCGAGAGCTACCTCAAGATCGCGAACGTCATCGCCGCGGCCGAGGTGGGCAACGTCGAAGCGATCCACCCTGGCTTCGGCTTCCTCAGCGAAAACGCCCACTTCAACGAGATCTGCCGCAACTGCCAGATCGATTTCATCGGCCCCTCGCCCGAAGCGATGGGCAAGCTCGGCGACAAGAACACGGCCCGCGAGCTGGCCCGTCAGGCCGGCGTGCCGGTCGTCCCCGGTAGCGCCGGCTGCATCAGCGAAGAATCCGAGGCGGTGAAGTTCGCTCACGAGGTCGGCTTTCCGGTCCTCATCAAGGCGACTGCCGGAGGCGGTGGGCGCGGCATGCGCGTCGCCTCGAACGACCTGGCCCTCAAGTCCGCGCTCCAGCAGGCCCGCGCCGAGGCCGAGGCCGCCTTCGGCAATGGCGACGTCTACCTCGAGAAATACATCGAGCACCCGCGCCACGTCGAAGTCCAGGTGCTCGCTGACAAGCACGGCAACGCAATCCACCTCTGGGAGCGTGACTGCTCCACCCAGCGGCGGCACCAGAAGCTCATCGAGGAGTCGCCAAGCCCCAACATCGACGAATCCACTCGGCAAAAGATGTGCGAGGCCGCGGTGCGCCTCATCAAGGCTTCCGACTACTCGAACGCCGCGACCGTTGAGTTCATTGTCGATAAGGACGGCAACTTCTACTTCATCGAGGTGAACGCCCGTATCCAGGTTGAGCATCCGGTGACCGAGTTGGTGACCGGCGTTGATCTGATCAAGGCGCAGATCCGCATCGCCGCGGGCGAGAAACTGTGGTTGACGCAGGAAGACATCCCGCGGCTGGGCCACGCGATCGAGTGCCGCATCAACGCCGAAGACCCCGCCAAAAACTTCCAGCCCTCGCCGGGCAAGATCGAGCGGCTGATCATACCCGGCGGCTTTGGTGTGCGGTTCGACTCCCACGCCCACTCGGGCTACGTCGTCCCGCCTTACTACGACTCGATGATCGGCAAGCTCCTGGTGCGGCAGGCGACCCGCGAGGAGGCGATCGCCTCGATGCTCCGCTGCTTGGCCGAGCTTAGGGTGGACGGCATCAAGACGACGATCCCGCTCCACAAAGAGATCCTCAGCCACACAGCCTTCAGCGAGGCGCGGATCGACACGACCTTCGTCGAGCGGACGTTTACCGCGGGCGGGTGAAACCGCCAAGACGCCAAGAGCGCCAGGAACCGCCAGGAAGTTGTAGACAGGATTCACAGGATCCTCAGGAATGCGGCAGCGAGCCGTTTCCTGTCGATCCTGTGAGTCCTCTCTAGTTCTTTTTCTGGCGGTCCCTGGTGCTCTTGGCGTCTTGGCGGTTCCCGGCCCATTAACTCGCCGGCCCCCGGCGGGTAAACTCTCCGCCTAAGAGAGATCCCCCCTGAGTCATCCCTCCCTCCGGTCCCCACCGCGACGACATGGCCAAAAGCAGCCTCGCCCGTCCTGCCAAGCACGACCACACTTTCAAGCGGGTCGCCATCCTCTTCGCCGGCGGTCCGGCGCCGGGCGCTAATGCGGTGATCTCCGCCGCGGCTGTCTCGTTCCTCCGCAACGGCGTCGAGGTGGTGGGCGTCAAGCACGGCTACTCGAGCCTCATTGACTACTCGGCCGACAAGCCGCTGGTCGAGGGGACCGACTATGTGATGATCGATCACAAGATCCTCAGCCGCACGCGCAGCAAGCGCGGCATCATCATCGGCACGGCCCGCGCGAACCCCGGCAAGATGGTGTCGCACCCGTCGCACCTGGAGGACCCCGAGCGCTCGGCGCCGCTGAAGCGGGTCTATGAGGGGCTGTGCTCGATCGGCGTCGACGCGCTGATCTCGATCGGTGGCGACGACACGCTGAAGACCGCCAACAAGTTCAAGCTCTACCAGGACCGCCTCCCCGAGGGGTCCAAGAAGATTCCCGTCGTCCACCTGCCCAAGACGATCGACAACGACTACTCAGGCATCGACTTCACCTTCGGGTACTTCACGGCGGTCGATTTCCTCGCCCGCGAGGTGCTAAACCTGCTGGCCGACGCCGAGGCGAACCGCAACTACTTCCTCGTCGAGTCGATGGGTCGCTCGGCCGGCTGGCTGGCGTACGGCGTGGCGATCGCCGGCGAGGCGAGCCTCGTCATCAGCGTCGAGGACATCAGCGGCAAGTACCGCACGACCGAGGAGTACACCGACCCCGCCACCGGCCAGACGCACTCGCGCGAGGTGATGAACCTCGACGAGGTGATCCGCCGCATCGTGCTGACGATGGTCACCCGCGAACGCGAGGGGAAGGAGTACGGCGTCATTGTGATCGCCGAGGGCCTCGCCGAGCTGCTCCCCTTCGCGCACCTCGAAGGGGTCACCCGCGACGACCACGGCCATATCAAGGTGTCGGACGTCAGTCTCTACACGCTGTTCGCCAAGCTGATCGAGGCCGAGTACAAGAAGCAGTCGGGCAAGAAGCGGCAGGTGAAGCCGGTGCAGCTCGGCTACGAGGCCCGCTGCACGGTGCCCCACGCGTTCGACGTGATGCTCGGCAGCCAGCTCGGCGTCGGCGCCTATCGCGCGCTGGTGGAGCAGAAGCTCAACGGCGTGATGGTCTCGTGCGAAGGCCAGCTCCAACTGCGATACGTCCCGTTCGAACAACTCGTCGATCCCGAGACGCTCGTCACGATGGTCCGCTACATCGATCAGGACAGCGACTTCCACAAGCTGACACGGTTCCTCGAGACGTACGTCAACGAAGAAGAGCTGGGTTGATCAGGCAAGTGCGGTCAGCAGTCAGCGATCAGCGGTCAGCCGCTGGCTGTGTCCTCCATCCTGACCGCTGATAGCTGACAGCTGACCGCTTCTTATGAGCTTCCCCCAGCCGTTCTTCCGTTGGCGTCCCCATCCCTGGCACGGGCTTGAGATCGGCCCGGAGCCGCCGCGGATCGTTCACGCCTATATCGAGCTCACGCCGTTCGATCGCGTGAAGTACGAACTGGACAAAAAGACCGGTTACCTGCGCGTCGATCGCCCCAACCGCACGTCGGCGTTTGCTCCGACTCTATACGGGTTCATCCCGAAGACGTTCTGCGGCAAGCGGGTGAAGGCTCTCATGCCCGAGGCCACCGACGGCGACCGCGACCCGCTGGACATCTGCGTCATCAGCGAACGGGCGATCACCAATCCCGAGACGATCGTCAACGCGCGCGTCGTCGGCGGGCTGCCGATGCTCGATCAGGGGGAGGCCGACGACAAGATCATCGCCGTCCTGGAGAACGATCAGATGTGGAGCGGCGTCAATGACGTCTCGGAGCTCCCCACTGTGCTGGTCGATCGGCTCCGGCACTACTTCAGCGTCTACAAGGCGCTGACGCCCGACGAGGCGGCCCACGTCAAGATCGACGCCGCCTACGGCCGCGATCGGGCGCTCACGGTCGTCAAGGCGGCGATGGCGGACTACGTCGAGGAGTTCGGAGAGTGAGGCGACACCTGCTTAGCAGCGGCGCCGCCGGCGATTAGGCTGGGGGGATGAACCCGCTACGGATCGCCGCCTGTTTTGCTGCTTGTTGGTTGACTGCGAGCCCCGGGCAGGCCGCGGCGCCGTTCCGCATCGACATCGTCGATGACCAGAACGGCTGGCCCGTGCCGGGCGTCGAGCTGAAGACCACCCACCATGTACGTTTGGTCTCGGACAACGCGGGCGTCATCGCCTGCGACCTGCCCGAACTGATGGGCGTCGAGACGTGGCTCCATGTCGAGGGGCACGGCTACGGCGTGCCCGCCGACGGCTTCGGGTACCGCGGCGTGCGGCTGACGCCGACGCCCGGCGGCCGCGCCTCGGTGAAAGTGCATCGTGAACTCCCCGGAAAGCGGCTTGGCCGCCTCACCGGCGCCGGGCTCTTTGCCGAGAGTCAAAAGTTCGGCCACAACGCGCGCTGGCGCGAGCAAGGGGTGCTGGGGTGCGACACCGTGTACGTAACCCGCTACGGCGAGCGCCTGTTCTGGCTGTGGGGCGACACCACCCTGGCCAAGTACCCGCTGGGGATTTTTCACACCCTCGGCGCCACGACGTCGCTCAAGCCTCTGCAGAGCTTCGAGCCCCCGCTGCGTCTGCGTTACGACTATTACGCCGACGCCCATGGCGCGCCCCGCGCTATCGCGCCGATCGAAGGGGATGGACCGACTTGGTTGAGCGGACTCGTGGAGCTGCGGGATACGCGTGGCGCCGACCACCTCGTCGCGGCGTACGCGAAAATCCGTGGGATGCTGGCGGCCTACGAGGTCGGGCTCTGCGAGTGGAACACAAAAGAGAAAGGATTCCAGCGGCTTGAGGCCGTCTGGAAGCGCAAGGACGACTCGACGCCACCTCCCTTCTTCCCCGACGGGCATGTCGTGCAATGGACCGACGCCAAGGGCGAGGAATGGCTCCTCTTCGGCGACCCCTTTCCACGACTCCGTTGCCGGGCAACCTACGAGGCCTGGCGTGACCCGGCGGCTTGGGAGAAGTTGACGCCGCAGACAGAAGTCCCTACCGCAGCCGGCGGCGCGCTCGTGACGACGCATGGCGGGTCAATCGCCTGGAACGCCTACCGCAAGAAGTGGGTCGCCATCTTTACGCAGTTCGGCGGCGACTCACCGCTCGGCGAAATCTGGTACGCCGAGAGCGACGCCCCCACCGGCCCCTGGGGCGCGGCGGTGAAGGTCGTGACGCACAACAACTACACGTTCTACAACCCGCTGCTGCACCCCGAGCTGACGCCGGACGATTCGCCGGTGCTCTTGTTTGAGGGCACCTACACGGCGACCTTCGCCGACCGCCCCGAGCCGACGCCGCGGCACGATTACAATCAGGTGTTGTACCGGCTCGATCTCGACGACCCTGCGTTTGGGTCAAAATGAACGGGGGCGGGCCGTCACCAGTCCCGGCCTAAATTGTCAAGAATATCTTTGGACAGAGCAACGAAAAATTGAACCACGACGGGCACGAAGAAGACGACGGCCTGTTTGCCGAGGCCACGTTCTTCGCAGTGGCAAATCGTCGTGTCCTTCGTGTCCGTCGTGGTTCTTCTCCGTGGGGTTTCAATTGTTAGTCGGGCCCTTTCAGCAAGCCCTTTTCCAAGGGGATACGCACGATTTAGGGCTCATCGCTTAGCCGCTGATCGTCCTTCACCAATCGTTCTCGGAGCCGAGCGTACGGGAGGTCCTGCACGGCCACGCCGTCATCAATCGCTAGCGAAGCCGCCGTCGCGGCCGATTGGCTGAGGATCATGAAGACGGGCTCCATGCGGATCGAGCCGAACGCGATGTGCGTCGCCGACAAGGCCCAGGGGACGAGCAGGTTCTCGCACTCCTCGGCGCGCGGCGTGATGGCGCGATAGGCGATGCCGTAGGGACCGTCGGTGAGTCGGAGCTGCACGTCGCCCTCGTTGCGGACCATGCCGTCAACGACGCACCGCTGCGTGTTGTGGGAATCGAGGGTGTAGGCGCCCCTGCCGATCGGGTCCTCCACCGGCAGCTTGTTGCGGCAGTGGTTCTCCGTCATGACGAAGTCCGCCGCCATCCGCCGGCCTTCGCGGACGTAGATCACGTAGGGCCAATAGTCGTTGTCCTCGAACTCGTCCGCCGAGAGTCCCCACGCGGCGACGCGCTCGCGTATCTCGGCGGGGACTCGCGGGTGGTTCTGCAGCGTCCAGAGAAGTCCCAATTGCCATCGTTTATGGCTGGCGGCGACGCGCTCACGGCCTGCGTGGTTGAGCGTCACCCAGTTCCACTTCGTCTGTCCGTCCTGGTCCAGGGCGTAGTTGCCGCCGATGAAGTCCATCGACACACCGCCGTTGTTGTTGGTGTCGGTCTTGCGATTCGGCGAGAGGCTGGTGGTAAAAAACGGCCAGCGATGGCCCGCCTCAATCGCCCGGAATAGCAGCTCGTACTCCTGCTCGTGGTAGCCCTCCGGCTTGGTGATGGCGATGCGATTCGCCGGGACATCCGTCAGCGCCAGCCGGTAGCAGTACGATTGGAGCCGCTTGTCGGCGGAACCTACCGGCCCCCCGATCGACGCGTTCACGCCCGGCAAGAGCCCACTCGATGCATCACCCGCGACGACGTACGGATCGACGCCGTCGGGCATCTGGTGGGTCGAGCGCGGCCCGGTGTTGCCGTTGCCCGTTTCATCGAACTCGCTGTTGTCTTCTCGGCCGACACGGAACGACACGCCCGCCGCCGGGAGCAGGTCGCCCTCGTACGAGGCGTCGATGAACATGTCGCCAGCCACCGTCGCGCCCCCTTCGAGCCGGAGGGCGACGATTCGGCGTCCATCCTTGATCGCGCCACGGGTCCAATCGAGTTGGCCTGCCACGACTCGCACGCCCGCTTCGGACAAGAGTTCGTCAAAGACCGCCTCGGCGACATGCGGCTCGAAGGTCATCGCCAGTTGCGTTTTGTCGTCCAGAGCGGGCGCCCCCTGTCCCTCGTTCTTAAACTTCGACCGCTTCTCCCAAACCCACGCCGAGTCGTCTTGGTAGTGCCGGTAGACGCGGTGATAGAACTCGCGTGCGATCCCGCCGAGGATCGCCGGGCGGCCGATGTCGGTCCAGCCGAGCCCGCTGCTCGACATCCCGCCGAGATGCCCGACCGGAGAGACGAGCACCGTCTCCTTCCCCATCCGCGCCGCCTGCACCGCCGCGGCGACGCCGCCCGAGGTGTCGCCGTATACGACGACCTGCGCGCGAATGGACTTCGCCACAGACGCCGTTTCGGCTGCATGGCCGTAGGTTGAAGCGCAGGCGAATGCAAGCAGAGACAGAGCGATTGCGAAGAACTTCATAAGTGATCGACTAGTTCTGTGGGAGGCGTCTCCGACGCCGAAGACGGTAGGCATGCCGTTGCCGTTTTGGTGCGAGAAATCGGCGTCGGAGACACCTCCCAAAGAGTCGGCGGCTGATTCTCGCGGTCCTCTACCGTACCAATCCGTGACCGCGGTGCACTGCGCAGCAGACTATCGCGAAACAAAACAGCCCCGGCCGCCTTCGCGACCGGGGCTGTTGCCGTTTGCTGAGTTGCTTCGGATCAGGCGTCGTAATCGGGCACCTCATGCCCGGGGCGCGCGGGGCACTTGAAGTACTTCTCGGCCTCGCCATTGCTGGTGAAGCGTTCGGTCTCCGTATCGATGTCCAGCCAAGGGCCGAGCGTCAGCGCCGGCTCGCCATCGACATCGACGTCGTTAGCCCGCAAGTGGCCCAGCATCCGGTCCACCGACGCGCTGAGGAGGGGCATGCCGGCGATCGACTTAACGATCTGGTCCGTCGTGACCTTCTCGCCGCACTGGTGCGACGCGCCGCCCACATGGCAGAGCGAGCTAGAGAGGTGGCCCTCCTGGATCTCGGCGTTGAGGAGCGAGCGGTCGCCCGCCTCAATCGCCTTAAGCCAGTTGGCGTGATGGTCGGCGCCCCCCTGCCAGTGCTTGACCTCGGCGCCGCTGCCGTCGTAGGCGGTCGCCTCGGTGTAGTTGGGGACGAGCACATAGCCCCCCTCGCACTGGATGATCAGGCCGACCCCGGATCCGCGATAGCTGTCCATCGACCCGCCCCAGTGCTTCTGCGCTTCCTTCGATCGCGGCAGGCCGCGGGTCTCGAAGATGAGCGGCGCCTTCTCGTAGTCGAAGTAGCAAACTTGCGTGTTGGGCGTATCGCCGGCGTCGTCGTAACCGAGCCGACCGCCGATGCTGATCACCCGCGGGGCGAGTCGGTCTTCGCCGAGGAACCAGCGGCAGATATCCATCTGGTGGATGCCCTGGTTCCCCATGTCACCGTTGCCGGTGTTGAAGTCCCAGTGCCAATCGTAGTGCAACTTGGGGCGGTACAGCTCGCGCTTTTCACGCGGCCCGCACCACAGGTCGTAGTCGATCGACGACGGGATCTCCAGCGGCTTGTCGAGTTTGCCGATCGGCGGCCGCGGCTTGTAGCAGGTCCCCAGGGCGTACTCGATCTTGCCGAGCCCGCCGCCCTGCACCCAATCGACGGCGTCCATCAGGCTCTTGCTCGAGCGCGACTGCGTGCCGCACTGCACGATACGGTTGTGCTTGCGCGCCGCGGCGACGAGCTGGCGGCCCTCCCAAACGTCGTGCGAGATCGGCTTCTCGCAGTAGACGTCCTTGCCCGCTTCGATAGCGGCGATCGCGATCTGGCAATGCGTGTGGTTGGGAGTGGCGATCGACACCGCGTCGATGTCGGCCTTCTCAAGCATCTCGCGGAAATCGACATACTTGGCGGCGTTCACCCCGTTACGCTCGAGGTGTTCTTGGCCGACGCGGTCGAGCACCTCGCTATCGACGTCGCAGAGTACGACCGCGTTCTTGCGGAGCGACCGCAAGTGCTCGCGGCCACGGCCGTTCACGCCCACGACGGCCACGCGAATGTCGGCGGCCCGTTTGCCGGCGGCGCCGAACGCGTGAACGCCCGTCATGGTAAGCCCCGCCACGGCTGCGGTGGCGGAGAGAAAGTCGCGTCGATGGATCGGCATTTTGGCCTCAGTCAAATAGAGTCTTCGAAAAGGATCGTCTTCGAATCGGGTCGTCATCGAGTTCAGTGGCTGTTCAGCGAAGAGGGTGCGGTGAGCCTTATTCTCCCGTCGTGCTGGCGAAGGTGTCGAACCAGTCGCCGATTGTCTCGGCGCCCACATCGCCGGTGTAGAACACGACACGGTAGCGCAGTGACAGCGTCTCGCCCTCGTCGAGCGTCACGGCGCCCTGCGCGGGCGTTCCTGCGGGGAAGTCCTTTTTGCCGAACGGGTTTGCCGCGAACAGGCCGTAGGTGCGCACGTGCCAGCGGCACTCAGGTCGGAAAGCGTCCGGGTGGGCCATGATGACGATCCCGCCGGTCTGCTTCGGCGGGTCGGTTGTCGCGGAAAGCGGGCCGTGGTAATCGACCCATTCGGCGGCCTGGCCCCAGGCGGCCTCGTCAAGCTGACCCCGGCTGTTGCGGATCTTGCCACCGAGCTTGGCGTCGACCTTCATGACGCCCGGCACGCGAACGCCGAAAGTTCCCTCTTTGGTGTCGGCAAAGGTTGCGGCGCCTTCACTGGCGATGAGGTTGATCTGAAAGTCGATGTAGCGTGGCGAGTCTGCCGCATCGCCAAGCAGCCCGAAGGTCAGGCGCCGCTTGTCGGTGAGGATGGTCTCGTCGCCGGCGTTCCAATCGTTGGCCGTTTCGATAACGACGGCGCCAGCGGGCGATCCGTCATCGACCGCTTCGCAACGGAGGAACTCTTGGTGGACGATGTGGGTCGTGGGCCCCTTCTTGGCGACGGCCCAGAAGTCGTGCCCATTGACGCCGCCGTGCGAGAACCACAGGGACTCGTGGTGGGGGTGGTCGATCTCCTCGTGCGACCCGCGCGGGCCAAGCGGCCAGCTCCGGGTCATCGCCAGGCCGCTCGGGCCATGGATGGGCCACACTGCCGGCTGGCGGCCCGTGTCAATGACGTACTCGGCGAACAGCTCGTCATCCACCAGGACCCGCTTACCGGCGGGATTCGACTCGACCGAGATCGCAGCCGTTCGGAAAGCGGTCGCGGGCTCTCCGTCTTCGGCATTCGCAACGACGCCGCTGACTAAGCTGATCGTCAAACCGAGGAGGAGCCGCTGGAAGTCCATAGATGACGCGAAGAGGGAGTGATCAGGGCCTGCCGCACGCCCCCGGGCGGCCGGCTGGCGAGTTCCTCATTATTCCCTCAACTGTAATCGAATGACAGCCAGAGAACGGTAAGCCCTGTCGCAAAACCGGGCCCAAGCCGCTGCTTTGCGGTATTGGGAGCCGGGATTTCGCTTTACAGCACGCCTTTGGTGCTCGGCGCGCCCTTCATCCGCGGGTCGGGTTCGGCCGCTTGGCGGATGGACCGCCCGCACGCCTTAAAGGCCGCTTCGGCGATGTGGTGGCTGTTGCGGCCGTAGTGCAGAACCACGTGCAGGTTCACCGCGGCGTTGGCGGCGAACGATTGCCAGAAGTGCTCGACCAGCTCGCTGTCGAAGTCGCCGATCTTCTCGGTCGGGATCGCCAGCCGCCACTCGAAGGCGTACCGGCCCCCCAGGTCGATCGCCGCGGTGACCAGCGTCTCGTCCATCGGCAGCGTCATTGAGCCGTAACGACGGATGCCCGACTTGTCGCCCAGCGCTTCTCGGACCGCCATGCCCAGGCAGATCCCGATGTCCTCCACCGTGTGGTGCTGATCGACCTGGAGGTCCCCTACGGCCGTGACCGTGAGGTCGATGCAGGCGTGCTTGGCGAGCAGCTCGAGCATGTGGTCGAGAAAACCCACTCCCGTCGCCAGGTCAATGCGGCCCTCGCCGTCGAGGTCCAGCGTGAGCTGGATATCGGTCTCGCGGGTCGTGCGGCTGATCGAAGCGGTACGCGACACGGCAGTGCTCAGGGCGGCAGAGACCAGGGCGATTGGGGTGACCTCCGGTAAGGATACCCGCTGAGCGGCGGGAGTTCGGCCCGGGGCCGCAAACGCTGGCAGATTGCGGCGGGCCCCGGCGAGCCGATTCGGCCGGCTGGAAGGGTCGTAGCGGCTCGCCGAGCAAGTCACGGCGGGGCCACGACGCGAGTCGTGGGTGTGACCCCGAAGACGAACGCGGAATACTCCGACAACGCGCAGTCGTCTCAAGCCCAGTCGAGGCCGGTTTCGGCGCGGATCCGCTCGTCGAACTCGCCGATCAGGCCGCCGACCACCTCCCAGCCATCAGGCCGCCGGACCTCGATATCGCCTTCACGGTTGACCCGGACGATCGTCGAGTCGGAAACGCTAGCGGCGACGAGGTCGTCGTGGTGCAGTTCGTCCTCGACCAGCAGCTTGTCGAGCTGCTTGCCGGTCATTTCAATGAACGCCATGGTGGGGTCTCCAACTGCGATAGGGGCGCCGCCAGCGTACGGCGGAAATCACGAGCCGCCAAGAGACCGATAAAGAATGACCAATTACCAAGGCCCAATGACCAAAAGAGGGATTGAGGAGTCAGGAGTCGGTCATCAGGATTGCCGATTGCTGAGCCGCCCGTCCGGCAGCACGCCATTGCCATTGGTCATTGGGGCTTGGTAATTGGTCATTCTCGCCGCTACAGCGTCCAATCGGGCGCCAATTGCCGCAGCTTTTCAGCGAATACCAGCAGCGTTTCGATGTTGATCTGCTCGGTCCTTGTGTCGGCGGCGAAGCCCATCTCGTCGAGCACCGCGTCGATCTGCTCCTTCGACAAGTGGCGTTTCATCGCCGAGGCGACGTTCGCCCGCAAGAACTTGCGGCGGTGGAGGAACAGGGCCCGGACGATCTGCTGGAAGTACTTCAGGTCGGGGATCGCCGCTCGACGCTCGGGATCGACGACGATCCGCACAATGGCCGACTCGACCTTCGGGGCCGGCCAAAAGACCTTTGGCGGCATGATCCGGACGATCTCGGTCGTCGCCTGGCTCTGCATCCAGACCGACAGGGCGCCGTAGTCCTTGCTCCAGGGCTTGGCGACGATGCGGTCGGCCAGTTCCTTCTGGATCGTCGCCACCATCATATGGGGCGTGTGCTCGCACAGCAGCAGGTTCGACAGGATCGGCGTCGCCACGTTGTACGGGAGATTCGCCACCAGCTTTAGCCGCGAGTCGGGCGTGCCCCGCAGCGCCGCGCCGACCGCGTCCATCACCTCGGGGGCGAACGTGCTCTTGTTGTGCAGGGCGTCGACACGCAACTGCGTCACGTTGTCGAACCGAAGCAGCTGTTCGGAGGCGAGCTCGAACAGGTTGCCGTCGATCTCGACGGTGACCACATGGCTAGCCCGGGGGGCCATCAGCGTCGTCAGCGACCCGGTGCCCGTGCCGATCTCGAGCACCACGTCGCGCGGGCCGAGGTCCGCGGAGTCGGCGATCATCTGAACCAGATTCAGATCGATCAGAAAGTTCTGCCCGTGCCGCGAGCTCGGCTCGACGCCGATCTCCCGCAGCTTGCTCATCAAAAAGGACTTCGTTTGGCGCGGAACGGCCATGGAGGGCTTTCGGCTATCGGCTGTTGGCTCTCGGCTTCACAAGATTGGGGGGGCGCCGAACATCAATGTTCGTTCGCCGACAGCCGAGAGCCGACAGCCGACAGCCCCCGATCGTCAGATCGCTTCGGTGCCGCGTTCGCCGGTGCGGATGCGGATACAGTCGTCCATCGGCAGGACGAAGATTTTGCCGTCGCCGATCTCGCCCGAGTCGCCGGTGCGACCCCCCTTGATGATGGCATTGATCGTCGGCTCGACGAACTGCTCGTTCACGGCGATCTGGAGTTGGACCTTCCTCAGCAGATTGACCGAGATTTCAGTCCCGCGGTACTGCTCGGTGTGCCCCTTTTGGCGGCCGAAACCCTGCACGTCGAGGATCGTCAAGCGGACAACCTCGACCTCGGCCAGGGCGGCCTTAACATCCTCCAGCTTGCTGGGCTGGACGATCGCGATAATGAGTTTCATGGGGAAGGGAGCAGGCAGAGGGCAGCGGGCAGACGGCAGCGTGGGCGGCCAAAGCCGCTAGAGATTCGCCATCATAGCCGCTAGTGACACTCCCCAGAACGGGCCAGCCACTAAACCTGCCTGCTGCCTGCTGCCCACTCCAGCCCGAAAGACACCCCGGCTTGGACGGACTAGGCGGAAAGCCCGCCCAAGCCATGTGGGGCGTCCTTCTGGCTCAGTGCGGGGCCTTTCGCGGGCGCCGCTGCCGTGAAGTCTCTGCCAAGCTGCGGACCGGCACAGGCGTGGCGCGGTTGATGATGAGCTCGCCAGCGAGACCCGCGACCCTTCCAAAAAAGTCCGGGACCCTTCCAAAAACGCCCGGGGCGAGCGCGAGCCAGGCGGTAACTCGCACTCGCCCCGTCGGGCGCTGGTTGGATTGTCGATCGCCGGGGCGAAGAAGCCGTGCGATCATGGTCGATTCGCCTTCTCCCTTGGCGGCGTCGGTCGCAAAAACACCCCCGAACCCGGCGGAGCCAGGCGGTAACCCCGCCGGGCCGGAGGCGTTTGTTGAGCGGTTGGCTTGTAGCGGTTGGTCGTTAGCGATTAGCTGTGAGCGAAGGGCCTGACGGCAAAGCCGTCGCTCTATTCGCTAACAGCTAATGGCCAACAGCCAACAGCAACTGGGGAAGTCTCGGCCCGCGGCGGCCAGGCGGTAACCAACCGCGGGCCGAGACGCTCTCCCATTACTCCTCTTGTGCCTCGCCGCCGTCTTGGCGGCTCTTAAAACCCGGCCGATCCGTGGCCGGTCGTCAGTTCCATTTCAGTCCGTTTTGGCGGTCAGTTCGTGTAGGCGGCCATGCCGTGCTCGCTGATGTCGAGGCCCTGCTGCTCTTCCTCGGGAGACACGCGGAGCAACCCGACGGCCTTGAGGATTGAGAACAGGATCAGCATCGTCACGAACGACCAACCGCAGATGATCGCGGTGCCCTTCAGTTGCGTGGCGAACGACGCAACGGAAGGCGTCAGAATCCCGATCGCCAGGCAGCCCCAGATGCCGCACAAGCCGTGCACCGGCCACGCGCCGACGGGGTCGTCGATCTTCACCTTCTCGAGCATCATGATGCCCGCGATGACCAAGACACCCGCGACGGCGCCGACGATCATCGCTTGCCAAGCGCTCATGCAGTCGCAGCACGCGGTGATGCCGACCAGACCGCCAAGGATGCCGTTAAGGCCCATCGAAAGGTCTGGCTTGCCGAACATAACCCAGCTCAGGATCGTCGCAACAAGCCCACCGGCGCCGGCCGATAGCGTCGTCGTCACGGCGCAGTGCATGACCATGTCGATGTCACTGGTGCCCTGGAAAGCGAGCTGGCTGCCCGGGTTGAACCCGTACCACCCGAACCAAAGTATGAACACGCCCAGACCGGCCAGCGGGATGTTGTGGCCTGGCATCGCGATGCTCTTGCCATCGACGAAGCGACCAAGCCGCGGCCCGAGGATGATGGCCCCGGCCAGACCCGCGAAGCCGCCGACGCCGTGGACCACTGCCGAGCCAGCGAAGTCGGTGAAGCCTTCCTGAGCCAGGAAGCCGCCGCCCCACTTCCAGAAGCCGCTAATTGGGTAGATGAACGCCGTGAGGATCGCGCTATAGATCAGGTAACCGGCAACCTTCATACGACCGGCAACGGCGCCGGACACAATGGTCGCCGATGTCGCAGCGAAGACGGCCTGGAAAAACCAGTCGACTTCGGGCGAGAAGGTGCGGTCAGCTGCGGCCTCGTATCCGTCGAGACCAATGCCTCCGAATGCGAAATACTTGTTGGCTTCGACATCGATCCCGTAGCTGCCGGGATACATGAGCCCGAACCCGATTACGAAGAACAGCAGCACGCCGACACAGATGTCCATGGCGTTCTTGAACATGATGTTCACGGCGTTCTTCGACGAGTTGAAGCCGGCTTCGACCATCGCGAAGCCTGCTTGCATGAAGAACACCAGCACCGCCGATAGGAACAACATTCCGTTGTCGAAGGCGTAACCGATGCCCAGATCGGGGGCTTCGGATTCCTCTTCGACGGCTTCTTCTTCAGCAGCTTCTTCAATGACAGCCGCCTCGGCCGCCTCTTCAACAGCTTCTTCGGTCTCTGCGGGGGCTTCTGCCTCCTGCGCGATTGCGTAGCCGGTGGGTCCGGCGAGGGTGGCGAGCAGGGCCAACAGCATCACGGCCCAGCCACGCCGCTCGAGAGCTAGCGTCATTTGATTCCTCTCAACAAGTCATCACAGAAGGACGTTTGGCATTCGCAGCACGGGGCGTTTTCCGTTCCACCTACGCACCCGGCCGGCGAGTGGCCGCCCGAGCAGCCACGCGTTGCGGCAGAGCACGCCGCGTGCCCATGCCAGCAGGTAGGGACGCCAATTAGTCCATAAGGCCATGGGGAATAAAGACTTAAGGCCATAAAAAAAGATCGACCCGCCGATCCTGACGGGCCACCACGCTGGGGGGATGCCACTGCCGCAAGCAGAGGACGCCTAGAGAGTCGGCAGTTTCGCATCAAATCCCGTGGGCCGCCGTGCGGGGCCCCGACAGGAAAATTACGCTCGCCCCTAGCGGGGCGGGGCGCTCGTCAGCGGGACTAGAGAAGAGGACTCCAATTCTCCGATCTCTAGCGCACGACCCGGCGATCGCCGAGACTCGCCTTCTACTGCTTGAACCCTCGGTCGCAGCGGATCACGGTTCCCTACGGATCTGCTGCTGAGCTGCAGTCAACGTTGCGCGTTGGCGAGACGCAATTGCGCCAGATTCTCCCGTCGCGGAAGTCGATCGGCTACGCTGCTCGTTTCTGCTCTGGACTCCCGAGACGATGCGCAAATGACGTTTCGCCACGTTCTACTGACGGTTGGCGCCCTCCTCCTGGCTGTCGCAGCCCTCACCCCGGCCGTCAGTCACGCTCAAGACGCCGCCGAAATCACGCCGCCGCCCGTCCCGCGCGAGTTCCGTGCGGTGTGGGTCGCGACCGTGGCCAACATCGACTGGCCGAGCAAGCCGGGGCTCTCCAACGACGAGCTCAAGGCCGAGCTCACCCGGATCCTCGACCTGTGCGTCGAGCTCAAGCTCAACGCCGTGGTGCTCCAGGTCCGGCCGGCGTGCGACGCGTTGTACGCCTCGGAACTCGAGCCGTGGAGCGCGTTCCTCACCGGCAAGCAGGGCCAAGCGCCTGCCAACGGTTTCGACCCGCTCACCTGGGCTTGCGAGCAAGCCCACGCCCGCGGCCTTGAACTGCACGCCTGGTTCAACCCTTATCGGGCGACGCACCCGGCCGATAAGAGCCCCCTCGACACGACGCACATCGCCGTCCGCCGGCCCGAGCTCGCGCCTCAATACGGCGTCTATCGCTGGCTCGATCCGGGCTCGAAGGAAGCGGCCGAGCACTCGATGGACGTGATGCTCGATGTCGTGCGGCGTTACGACGTGGACGCCATTCACTTCGACGATTACTTCTACCCGTACCCGATCAACGATGCTTTAGACGACGGCACGGGCGAGAAGAAGCAGGTCGAACTCCCCTTCCCCGACGATGCCAGCTGGAAGGTTTACTGCGACGAGACGCCTGAGGCCGAGCGGATGACTCGCGACGACTGGCGTCGCGACAACGTCAACCGCTTCATCCGCGACCTGGGCGTCGAAATCCACAAAATTAAGCCCCATGTGCGGCTCGGCGTGAGCCCCTTCGGCATCTGGCGGCCGGGCAACCCTGAGGGCATCGCTGGGTTCGACCAGTACGCCAAGCTCTACGCGGACGCCAAGCTGTGGCTCAACGAGGGCTGGGTCGATTACCTCTCGCCGCAGCTCTACTGGGCGATCGACCAGAAACAACAGAGCTTCACGGCGCTGCTCGCCTGGTGGGCGGCGGAAAACACCCACAACCGCAACCTCTGGCCGGGCCTCTACACATCGCGGCTTGGCGGCGACGCCCCGAAGTACCCGGCGCAGGAGATCGTCGATCAGATCGTGGTGACGCGCGAACAACTGGGCGAGAAGGCGGGCCACATCCACTTCAGCATGAAGGCGCTGGAGAAGAACTGGCTGGGCATCAACGACTCTCTGAAAGAAACCGTCTACGCCGACGGCGCGTTGTCGCCCGACTCGCACTGGCTCGCCGGCGACAAGTCGCGGCCAGCGGCGCCGGAAGTAGCTCGCGTTGAGGGCGAAGGCGCGCCGCAGTTCGCGTTGTCGCTCGAAGACGCGGCGAAGCCGGCTCGCTGGGTCCTGCAAAAGCGTTGCGGCGACAAGTGGACCACCGGCATCTTCGGCGGCCAGATCGAAAAAATCCGCGTACGCCCGAATGCCGAGGGCGTCGCGGCGGATGCGATCGCTGTTTCAGCAGTGGACGAGTTCGGCCGCCTCAGCGAACCGACGGTTGTGACCATCGAATAACTCACCGCGGAGAGCGCGGAGGTTGCATTGAGTTGCTATCCCTACCGCGCCCTCCGCGTACTCCGCGGTGAACTCTTTTGAACGAAGCCAGCGACAAGCCCGCCCCATCGTCTCGCCTCGCGGCGTGGAGTTGGATCCCAACGCTGTATTTCGCCTCGGGGCTGCCCTACGTCGCCGTCATGACGCTGGCGACCGTGATGTACAAAAACTTGGGCGTCTCGAACTCGGTTAACACCGATTACACAGCGCTGCTGATGTGGCCGTGGGTCGTTAAGCCCCTCTGGAGCCCGCTGGTCGATGTGCTCAGCACGCAGCGCCGGTGGGTGGTGGCGACCCAGGCCGTGATCGCCGCGGGGCTGTTTGCAGTCGGGATGGCGGCGCCGACAGAGAACTTCTTGATGCTGTCGATGTGCGGCTTTTGGCTGTTGGCCATCGCGTCGGCAACGCACGATATCGCCGCCGACGGCTTTTATATGGCGAGCATGCCCGAACGTGACCAAGCTTGGTTTGTCGGCATCCGCAGTTCGTTCTATCGGCTCTCAATGATCGTCGGTTCGGGCGCCCTCGTCGCACTGGCGGGCATGCTCAGCACATCGGCTGGCTTCTCGATAAGTGAAGCCTGGTCGATGGTCTTTATCGGTATCGGTGTCTCGTTCGTCGCTTTTGCGGCATACCACGCCTTCGCCCTACCCCGCCCCGCGGTTCGGCGTGCCGCTCAGTCACGGACGGCCAAAGAAGTCCTCATCGAGTTTGGCAGGACGTTCAGCACCTTCTTTCAGAAACCAGGGATCGGACTTGCGATCGCCTACCTGCTTATCTACCGGTTCAGCGAGGCGCAGTTGGTGAAGATGAAGCCGCTGTTCTTGCTCGATCCTCGGGAAGAAGGGGGACTCGGGCTTTCGAATGAACAGCTCGGTCTGCTGGACGGCACGATCGGCGTTACCTTGCTGACGCTGGGCGGGATTGTCGGAGGCATCATCGTCGCCCGTGACGGATTGCGGCGGTGGTTCTTCCCCATGGCGTTAGCCATCAATCTCCCCAATGCCGCCTATGCTTGGCTGGCGTTTACGCAACCCGAATCGATCTGGCCGATCGCGGCAGCCATTGGCATCGAGCAGTTTGGTTATGGCTTTGGGTTCGCCGGCTACATGCTCTACATGCTGCAGCTGTCGCGCGGCGAGCACCAAACCGCGCACTACGCCCTCTGCACGGGATTCATGGCGCTGGGCATGATGATCCCGATGAAGTATTCCGGCGCCCTCCAGGAGTGGCTCGGTTACGAGAAATTCTTCCTCTGGGTGCTGGCGGCAATCGTTCCGAGCCTGATCATTACGTTGCTCGCCCCCCTCCGCGAAGAACCTCAAGAAGCCTCCGCATGACCGTGAGTTCTACCGACAAGCCGACCGACCAGCCTACCGATCTGCGCGAGCGCCTCGCCCAGCTGCTGATGGTGCGGATCGGTTCGAACCTGCCGCCGATCCTGCGCGTGCATGAGGATGAAGGGCGAATAGTCCAGCTATTGGGTGACTGCCATGTCGGCGGGCTGCTGTTGTTCAATGGCACGTGGCCGGAGACCCGCGAAACGCTCCAACGTCTGCAATCGCAATGTAAGCATCGTCTGCTCGTCGCCAGCGACATCGAGCGCGGCGCAGGGCAGCAAGTGGCGGGGCTGACGCTCTTCCCGCACCAGCGCGCGTTCGTCGATCTCGACGGATCCACTATCGGGGCCGACGCGGCGATCGAAGAGTTCTGCCGGACGACGGCGAGCGAAGCCCACGCCGCGGGAATCGATATCACTTTTGGTCCCGTTGCTGACGTTAACAGCGATCCACGCAACCCGATCATCGCAACGCGCGCGTTCGGCAATGACCCGCAGCGCGCGGCGGAACTCGTCGCCGCTTACGTCCGCGCCTGCGAGGAGGCGGGTCTTATGACCACCGCCAAGCATTTTCCAGGGCACGGCGACACGCACCAAGACTCGCACGACGCCACGCCGCGCGTCGAAGCCTCACTCGAAGAGCTTCGTCAGCGTGAACTGGTTCCCTTCCAGGCGGCGATCGACGCGGGTGTCTCGCTGCTGATGACGGCCCACGTCGAGTACCCCGCCCTCGACCCCAGTGGCCTGCCCGCGACGCTCTCGCGCCCGATCTTGGTGGACCTATTGCGTGGCGAGATGGGCTTCGAGGGGGTCGTCTGTAGCGACAGTCTCCTGATGGCCGGCGTGCGGGATCGCTTCGAGACCGAAGGCGAGATGTGCCTGGCCGCGCTGAACGCCGGTGTCGATCTCTTGCTCGATGTCGCCGATCCGAAGTCGGTCGTCGAAGCTTTTGTCAAAGCAATCGGTGAGGGACGGTTGGCGACCGAACGTGTCGATGAAGCCTTCGAACGCGTTTGGCGTCTCAAGGAACGGGCGGCGTCGCGCAGCCTGATCAACCTGCCGACGCCCGAGAGCCTCGCCGCGGGCGAAGCCGCTTCGCTCAAAATCGCCGGCGCCGCGAC
>JBGSJY010000380.1:0-3934 GCA_041741515.1 Pirellulales bacterium
TGGCCGAGGGCGACGACGGGGCGCCCTCGCCAGCGGGGGCGGGCTCTTCGCCCGCGGGGACGGCCGAGACCTTGGCGTCACCGGCCTCCATCTCCTCGTCGCTAGAAACCTCAGCGTCGGAATCGACAGTAGCGGCGTCGACGGCGGCAGAATCGACAGCGGCAGAGTCGGCAGCAGCCGATTCGGCCTCCTGAGCGGCCGGAGCCGCCGGGGCTTCCGCTTCTTGGGCCACAGCAGGGGCCAGGGCCACGAGCGTCACGGCGAGAGCGGCGAGGACCAAGCCGAGGGACCCCTTCCAACGGGGATGCGTCCACCGAGGAAGTAGGGGCTGTCCGGGCAGAGTGTGGGTGGGGGTCGACATCGGTCGAAAGACCCTTGCTAAGAGGGGTATGTCAAAGCGCGGCGGACGCCGGCGGCTCTGTCGGTGGTGTATTTGGCTACTTGTCTTCGGTAACAACGCTATCGACGGCCCACAGCGAGACGCGGACCTTGGCGCCCGTCGTCTCGTCGATCCGGAGCGTGAGTCGGCCGGCGTCGCGCTGGACGCTCGTGACGACCCCGTGGAGCCCGCCCGTGGTGACGATGCGATCGTTCTCTTTGAGGTTGTCGATCAACTGCTGAAACTGCTTCTGCTTCGTCCGCTGGGGGACGATGAACAGGAAGTAAGCCAGCAGCCCCATCGCCAGCAGCGGCAGGACGCTCAGCAGCGGATTCGGCTGCGCAGCGGCCCCCTCGGCCAGCAACCACGGGAGACCCGCTGCCGCAGAAACGGAGTCAGCAGCGGACGCGACAAACGGCGGAAAGAGCGGCGACACAGAACCTCACGGCGGCCAGCACGGTGCGGCTGGCCCCCTGCCTAGCGGGAGCGGTTGGATCGAAACCGCGAATGGTAAACCCTTACGAGAAAAGGGGAAAGGGGAGACGGTAGGAAGGGGGAAGGCGGAATGCGGAAGGCGGAATGCGGAATAACGCGCAGAGCGATCCCGGAGCTTCGCTTGCGCGTCATTCCGCCTTCCGCCTTCCGCCTTCCGCCTTCGACTTCTTGGCCCACCCCCCCTGGCAGTCCCGCTTGAACTCGGAGTACTGGCCTGCTTCGATCGCGGAACGGGCGTCCGACATCAGCCGCTGGTAGAAGGTCAGGTTGTGTATCGAGAGCAGGATGCCCCCCAGCATCTCGCCCGCCATGAAGAGGTGCCGGAGGTAGCCGCGGCTGTGTCGGCGGCAGGCGACGCACGGGCAGTCCGCTTCCAGCGGCCGCTGGTCGTGCTGGTGGATAGCGTTCTTCAGCCGCACGGGTCCCGCGTAGGTAAAGGCGAGGCCGTTTCGGCCATTGCGGGTGGGCATGACGCAGTCGAACATATCGACGCCCCGCTGGACCGACTCCAAGAGGTCATCCGGCGTCCCGACGCCCATCAGGTAGCGGGGCTTCTCTTTGGGGAGCAGCGGCTCGGTGAAATCGATGGTGCGGTACATGTCGGCCGCTGGCTCGCCGACGCTCAGGCCGCCGATCGCGTAGCCGGGCATGTCCAGGGCCACCAGGCCTTCGGCGGAGAGCCGCCGCATCTCGGGGTCGAGACCCCCCTGAACGATGCCGAAGAGCGACTGGTCGCTGCGTGTCGATGCGGCAAGACAGCGCTCGGCCCAGCGGATGCTGCGCTCCATTGCCGAGCGGACGACCTCCGGGGGCGACGGGAGCTGGACGACCTCGTCGAGCTGCATCGCCACGTCGGCGCCGAGCTGCTCCTGGATCTGGACCGACCGCTCGGGGGTTAGGTCGATGATGTCGCCGTTGACGTGCGACTTGAACCGCACGCCGCGTTCGTCGACCTTGCGGGCGTCGGCGAGGCTGAAGACCTGGAAGCCCCCCGAGTCGGTGAGCATCGGGCCCCGCCAGCCCGAGAGGGCGTGGAGGCCGCCGAGCCGCTCGACCGTATCGCCTCCGGGCCGGAGGGCGAGGTGGAAGGTGTTCCCCAGCACCATCTGGGCGCCGGTTCCTTCGAGCCGCTCGACATCGACGCACTTCACGCCGCCGACGGTGCCGACGGGCATAAACGTCGGCAGCTCGACCGTCCCGTGCGGCGTGTGGAGCCGACCGCGGCGGGCGCCGCAGGGATCGACGCCGAGAGGCTCGTAACGGACGGAGTGCACCAAAGCGAGGCTAGAGGCTGGAGGCTAGAGGCTAGAGGCTAGGGGAATGCCGGAAGCTGGTTTCCCTAGCCTCTCACCTCTAGCCTCTTCGGCCGTTGGCCGATTATTGCGACTCGCCGCGGAGCTTCAGGCCGTGGGCGGTGAGCTTCTCGCGGACCTCGTTGAGGCTCGTGACGCCGAAGTTCTTGCACTCTAGCAGGTCGTCCGGCGTGCGTCGGACCAGCTCGCCGATGGTCGTCAGCCCGAGACGGACCATGCACTTGCGGGCGCGGACCGAGAGGCTGAGGTCGGCGATCGGACGGTCGAGCAGGGCCCGCTCGTCGGCCGACATGTCCTCGCTGCGGTAGGGCGGGTCCTGCTCGCGCTTCTGGTGGGCGAACTGGCCGAGCTCCAGTCCCTTCGAGTTGAGCATCTCGCGGATCTCGATCAGCGAGGTCTCACCGAAGTTCTTGCTGGAGAGCAGCTCTTGCTCGGTCGTCTCGGTCAGGTCGCCAAGCGTCATCACGCCCATCCGCTGCAGGCAGTTTCGGCTGCGAACGGAGAGCTCAAAGTCGGTAACGGGGATCGACAGCACCTGCGACATGCGGTCCTGCTGACGACGGGCCTCCTCGTCATAGAACATATCGCGGCTGCCGTCGGCGTCCTTGAAGAACAGCCGGGCCCGCTCGTGGCCGGGGTAGATGTCGAGGATCCGCTGGTAACACCCCTTGGCCCGCTCGTACTGCTCGACGTCTTCGTAGAGGATGCCGAGGTTCAGCAGCGTGCCGACGTGGGTCGGAAACTGCTGGGCGGCCTTCTCGTAGAGGTTGCGGGCGTAGTCGTCGTTGCCGCGGCGGTCGTTCTCCAGCGCGAGGCCGAAGAGGGAGCCGGCGTGGCTCGAATTGGCGGCGACGGCGCGCTCCAGCAGGGCGACCACTTCATCGGGGTTGCCCCCCAGGGCTTGGACGGTGGCCGAACGCTGGTAGAGGTACTCGGCGGTCTGCTCGACGGCGCCCGAAAGGCCATCCAGCACCGCCATCGCCCCCTTGGCGTCGCCCGAGTAGCGGAGGGCCTCGGCCTTGGCGAGGTTGATGATGTCCTTGTCGTAGCCGGCCTTGCCGGCCGACTCGTAGGCGGTGACGGCCTCGTCGTACTTGTCGAGGGCGAGCTTCGCCTTGCCCAGGTAGAAGTGCGTCAGAGCGCCGCCGTCGGCCTTGGTGAGGACCTCGATTGCCTGCGAATAGCGGCCCAGCATGTAAAGGCAAACGCCCAACTTGGCCGAAGCGGCCGGGGTGCGGCTGGGCTGGGATTCCAGCTCCTGGACCGCTTCCTTCAGGTCGCCGTACTTGCTGTAGTTGGCCGCGATCGCGGCCGTGATCTGCTCAATCTCACGCGGCCCGAAGGCTGCCGTGGAGACGATTGCCTGCTTGATATCCGAGTCGAGAGCCGTCATGTGCAAAGTGGGCAGAGGGCAGTAGGCAGTGGGCAGGAAGAGGCGGGCAATTCGGTCTTGCGCGCAGTACTGCCGTCTGCTCGCTGCCTGCTGCCCTCTCCTCGAAAAGCCGGTGGTCGGAGTCGAACCGACAACCCCCGCATTACGAATGCGGTGCTCTGCCAATTGAAGCTACACCGGCGTACCGCTAGCAGGAGCGCGGACGCTCCGCTGGGCGGTAGCCCCGCAGTTTAGTGGCGATCGGCAGAGCTGCCAAGCCGGTACCAACTCGCCGATCCGTGAGCGTCTGAGCCGTGGGCGCTAGCCCTCGGAGTGAAGCTGGTTGGCGGGGGTCCTCCGAGGGCTAGCGCCCAC
>JBGSJY010000381.1:0-2220 GCA_041741515.1 Pirellulales bacterium
CATCGAGTCGTTCTACAATCGCAAGCGGCTTCATCAGTCGTTGGGCTACAAGAGTCACGATCAGTTCGAAACCGAACACGCCCCGGTCCTAGCGGCGTAGAGTCCCACCCCGCCGCTGTCCGAAAGTCGTGGGCTATCGCACAGGCCCCGCAGGCCAGACATTGTCGAATACGTAAAGAGTCAATACCGGGTCAAGTCTCAAGATCACTAGGTTTACGACGTGTGCCCGGGGTCGTAGCTTAGCGAAGCCCCGGCGAAGTAGGTACACGGCGTCCACCCGGCTGCTCCGGGGGCTCCGGCTAGCGCCTTCGACCCCGGCCACCCGTCGCAGCGACCCCAGCCACGTCGATTGCCCTGCCAGCCACGTCGATTGCCCTGAAGGGGCAACGCACGATAGCCCAGGGCAACGCCCTGGGTGCGCGACGTGACAGCACCTTTGAGCCCTGTAGGCGACGGAAGGTTGATTGGTGACGCCTTCCGTCGCCCCTACGGGGCTTATCGTACCTTGCGGCCTCACAACCCAGGGCGTTGCCCTGGGCTATCTTCTTTCGCCCCTACAGGGCGATCCATGACGAATTGGGCGCCACTGCTGGCTCGTCCAGCAGTGGACACCGGGTACCCGCTTCACACTGCTGGACGAGCCAGCAGTGGCGCCCAGTCTTCACTCAGGCCCTCCTCGTCAAAACTCCCGCAACTCCTTCGAGGGCACAAACAACCGCTCCTTCCCGCTCGCGGCCCTTACGACGGTCATGCCGCCCATGTGACCGATCGCGTGGCAGGCGATGATTTGGATCGCGGCGCCGACGGTCTCGAAGCCGCCGAAGCCAGGGGGTTGGCACTTGGTGGGCTGATCGAGGCCCTCGTCGCCGACTTCATTGAGGTAGGCGTGCGTCTGCTGCCGCAGGTCGCGGAACGCAAGCATCACTTCCTCAAACGGCGGATACGCGGCGGGGTCGTCAACCGGCTCGCTCCCCCAGTCGAACAGCGGCTTCCAATCGTGGAGCGGATTGGGCCCGCCGTTAATGATCTGGTGCAGCCGCCCCTCGCATACCGCCAAGTGCCCGGCGATCCACATCGCATGGTTGCCGCCCCACTCCCCGGGCCGCAGCAGCGGAGCGTCCCGCATGCTTTCCAGGTGCGTCATCGCCATGTCGCTGAACTTGAGGGCGATCCGAATGGCGTCGATGGCTTTCATGCGTTACCTGGTAGTGAGATGGTGTTCGGCGTGACCTAGCTGCCCCACCCTATGGTCGATCGGGACCGAATCGATTCGACAGTGTGCGAGAAGTTTTTCGTTTTACCCGCGTATCGCGGCGTCAGTAACTCGCTGGGCCCAAAAGAGCCGAGCGTGGCGACGTTGTCACGTCGTCACGCTCGGCGTTAGCCATCAAGTCTTTCGAATACTCACTGAGCAGGCGTAGGCGGCGATTGCTGGTCCTGCGGGTCGTCCAGCCGCACCATCAGCCACTGCTGCGTCGTGCCGTCGGCGAAGTGGACCAGCGCCGGCGCCGTGTCCTGCGTCAGGTTGTTGATGCCGGTCTCCATAATCGGGCGGTCCTTGCCAACGACATTCCAGGCCGAGCGCTGCGATTTCTTATCGACCATGCCCTCGATGGTCTGGGTGGTATCGGTCGCCGAATCGTTGAGTGACCCCGAGATCACCCCCTGCTTGTTGATCACCAACTGCAAGAAGAGCGTCGGATCGGGCCCAGACTCCTGACCGTCCGGGGTCAGCGCGAACACCCCTAGCGACATCCACTCGCTATCCGCGGGTGGCTCCTCCGGCGCGCTGGCGGCGATCGCTTCGGCCTGCTCGGCGTACTCTGCTTCGGTGGCGACGGCCGTGTCGTCGTAGTAGACCATGCCGTCGTCGTAGTAGACGTTCTCGCCGTAGCTGTAGGCGTAAGGCTGGGACCAACCGTAGTCCACCCACCCGGAGACGTTGCCCCACGATGCCCACCGAAAGGGGCGCGTGATCGCCCAAGTGCCCCACAGCGGGTGATCCGACCAGAAGTCGCGAATGGGGTTGTCATCAATGTGGTCGCGGATTTGATCGCGACGGTCGTTACGGAAGTCTTGCCGCTCGCCACGGTTCTCGATCCGATCGGGCCGATTGCCGGCGAGCCCGTCACCGGCGCCGGGCCGATCGCCGATGCCGGGCCGATCTCCCACGCCCGGGCGATTCCCCACGCCGGGCCGATCCCCGACCCCCGGCCTCGC
>JBGSJY010000382.1:0-2615 GCA_041741515.1 Pirellulales bacterium
CCGGGCGAGCGACGGCCCCTCCTCGATGACGTAAACGGGCCCGTCGCTCGGCGGCTTCTCTTTGAGTTGCTGGCGAAGCGTCGCCGCATCGGCGGGCGGCACGCGGTTTAGAAAGGTGGCGGCGACCACGTCGCCGCGCTCGAGGTAGCCGGCCGTCGCGGCGCGGACGTCGCGGGCAGTTTCAACTGCCGAGCGACAGGCGCCGCACCCAACGATCAACAAGGGGGCCCCAAGGTGCCCCGACAGTTCGGAGTTGAAGTCGTGTTGAAAGGCCGCTTGGCCGCCGACGTAGTCGGGCCCTTCGCAGAGGACGAAGTCCGACTCGGCCGCGATCGCCCGGTAGCGGGCCAGCACCTCCTTGATCAGCGTCGCTTCCTGCCCGTCCGCCACCAGCTGCGCGGCGCGGTCCTGCCGCACGCCGACCATCTGGTCCACCGGCGTCGTCAGCCGGTAACGCTCTCGCACCAGGCGCAAGTGCGGGTCGGCCGCCGGGTCGCCATCGACGAGGGGCCGAAAGTAGGCGAGCCGCTCGACCCGCCGCGACAGCAGCTCCATGAGGCCCAGGACCACCAGCGACTTGCCGCTGCGGGGCTCCCAGGCGACGACGTAGGCGGCGTTGGACATGGGTAGCGAACTTTGGCGGGGCGGGCGGGTCTTGAACTTCGATGTTCGTCTTAAAGCGACCTTTGGTACAGAGGCCACAGCGGCGCGACACTCCGTCGCGGCGTTTAATTTCGTGCGGGCGTACGGAGACTTGTAAAAGCGGTCGCCACTTGTGGGAGGCGTCTCCCGACGCCGATGACGCGCGCCACCCGCTTCGGCTAAGACGCCGTCATCAGGGTCGGGAGACCCCTCCCACAAACACGACGATGGGCCATATTGCAACCCGCTTTGGCCGCGCCCCTCCCTTTCGTTCCACGTGGAACAATGATCCCTGCCATCGAACTCGCGGCGGTCGCCGCGTCGGCCCTCTACGGCATCCTCCGCGGGCTCCGCAGCGGTTTTGATATTGTCGGCCTGCTCAGCGTCGGCGCGGCGGCGGCTTTTGGAGGGGGGACCTTGCGGGACCTGTTCCTCGATCGCACGCCGCTGTTCTGGGTCGAACACGAGTACCTGCTGTGGGTCGCGTTCGGCCTGGCGGCCATTAGCGCCTTGGCGCCGCGGCTCGTCGCTCGGATCGAGCCCTACCTGGTCTGGCCCGACGCGATTGGTCTGGGCCTGTTCAGCGTCGCCGGCGCGGCGGTGGCGACGAGCGAGGGTATGTCGCCGCTGATCGCCGCGGTGATGGGGGTCGTGACCGGCACGTTCGGCAGCGTCATCTGCGACGTGATCTGCAACGAAACGCCCAACCTCTTCCGTACGTCGCCCCTCTGCGCGACCTGCGCGCTGCTGGGCGCCGTGGTCTACTTGGCGGCCGACGCGCTAGCGATCCCCGCCGAGCTGTCGCAGCCCCTGGCGATCACCGCGGCGGCGACGCTGCGGCTGCTGGCCGTGTGGCGGAACTGGATCTTGTCGGTGCGGGTGCTGGCTTGAAGGGGCAGGTCCGATGCCGCTGTTGGCCTGGAAAGCGCCGGATAGACCGCACACTGACCGTCGTCCCTGCAGTGTGATTTTCCAACCTCGACCCAGCTACCGAGGCGTTTCACTCCGAAGTATGTCGGCAGGGCGCCGTTGGCGAACTTAATAGAGAGAACGACCTAGCTCAGCAGGGGTGGGTGCCGGTGAGCTAAGGGTCTCCGATGATAGTCATGCCCCGCCTTCTGCAGCGATTATCTTGGCATCCCGGGCAGCCCTGTGCACCGGTCCTTGGCGGAAGCTAATGGCGATGCGGTTCCATGCGTTCATCACCGCGATCACCAAGGTCAGGTCGACTAAGTCCTTGTCAGAGAAGTGCCGGCGGACCTGCTCGAAGTCGGCTTCCGGGACTCCCGTCTGTGGCACCAAAGTCACTGATTCAGCCCACGCTAGTGCGGCGCGCTCGCGGTCATCGAAAAATGGCGTTTCCCGCCAGACTGGAAGACAATCCAACCGCTGCTGAATCTCACCTGCCCGACGTGCGTCGTGAGAGTGCATGTCAACGCAATACGCGCAACCGTTGATCTGTGACACGCGCAGTTCGACCAGGGCCCGCAGTCGTGGCTCAATGGCCGACGCGGCGAGATACGGTCGTGTGGCCGAGAGCGCCTTGACCGCGTCGGGGGCGACTTGGTTGTACTCGATGCGCTTCGCCATTCCCTCACCCTCCGGGGCCAAACAGCAATCTGTCGCCTACTTGACCAGACCCGAGCTTAATCCCCATTCGCCGCCGAATACAAAATCAGCCAAAGGCTTCCGGGTTCGAGACGCGAGGTCACGCTCTCGGAATTTTTCCGGAAGAGTTCCTGGAGCAGCCGCATAACCGATTGCCAGTCCGGTCAGCGGCTGCACGCTATCGGGGACTCGGTAAAGTTCGTGAACCTTGTCGGGTTCGATACCGATCATTGTCCTTGCGATGGGTCCGAAACCCTCGCCTTCAGGCGAAACCTTAAGGTTCATATACTAGCCGGATGGAGAATTACCGTTCGGGAGCCCACAGCCGGTATGACCTCAAATACCACTTCGTTTGGGTGACGAAG
>JBGSJY010000383.1:0-4569 GCA_041741515.1 Pirellulales bacterium
CTACGCCGCCTGGCGATCAGCCTCCTCAAACGCCATCCGTCCAAGCAAAGCATCAAAGGCAAACGCGAAATCGCCGGCTGGGACAACCACTTCCTCTCGCAAGTCCTTGATCTCGCAACGGGTTAGTGTGCGCTGGCCCTGACCCGTGTGCCCGCGTCAATTTTGTTCGAGTACCTCCAGCATGGGTACACGATCGGCTACTTCCTTGAGCAGTTCCCGTCGGTGCGGCCTGAGCAGGTGCAGACGGTGCTCGATGAGGCACTGGCGAAGATACTGGCCGGACTGTGAACTACCCGCGTCCCAAACGGCCTTCCAACTCATCGACGAATGAATGGAACTCTTCTCTTGCTTTCTTCGCTTCACCAGGATCGCCAAACTCTTCGTCACCCTCCACGTAGTGCGAGTGACAGACGTTGTATGCGAGATGCCTAGCACGATGGATATCTTGAAGTTCTACTCCTTCTAGAGCTTGTAGGTGCGACTCTACAAGTCGCTCAAAAGACCCATCGGCAGCAGAGACCGCATCTGATTGAGTGATCAGCACGTGCAGGCGTTTCAGAACAGTCTGGTTTGACATCCGCGCTTATCTGCGACCATCTGCGGCAAATTCTTTCTCACCCCGCCGCCATGTCGGCGGCGACCCCGGCCTCGGCGCCCGCCGTGCTGCGGCTGCTGTTCGTCATTAGGTGGTTGTCGACTTCGTTCGCGACGATCACGCCGTAGTTCATTGCTCCTAGCCAGCCCGACATGATGATGCCCACGCTGCCGGCGTGGTACAGGCCGCCGATCTGTTGCGGCAGGGCGCGGCTCACGGCGAGGCCCTCGAACTTCGTGCCGAAGCTCGCGCCGTTGAGGTGGTGCGTGTAGTGATTGAACGTCCGCGGCGTCGAAGCCTCGACGTGGACGGCCCGGTTCCGCACGTCGGGGACGTACTTGTCGAGCGCGTCGAGCGTCGTCTCGCAGAGATCGGCCTTGCTTGCTTGATACTCTTCCTCGGACAGGTTGCCCCAGTCTTCCCAGCGGGCGTTGGTGCTGCTGACGATCAGCTTCTGCGGCCGGCCCTCGGGACGCGTCCCGGGGTAGTACATCGAGTAGGTGCGGCTGGTGATGTCGCGCGAGAGGAGCTGCTCGGTGTTGAACGTCGGCGCCGTCGAGGTGAACAAGAGGTCGCCTGTCGATTCTTCCAGCGGGTCGTCCGGCTTCAGTGCGATGTAGACCTGTGTGCTGGAATTGTTGACGCGCACAGCACGAGCTTCGTCGACAAAGCTGTCGGAGAACTTGTCCTCGCCGATGAGTTTGAAGATCGTCGCCTTGAGGTTCGAGTTGCTGACGACCGCGTCGCACTTGATGCGGCGGCCGTTGACCGTGACGCCCGTCACCTTGTCGCCCTCCACATGCACTTGCTCGCAGTCGGCGTTGATGCGGATATCAACGCCGCTCTTCCGCAGCTCGCCCTCCATCGACGTGATGAGCTTGTCGGTCCCCCCTTCGAACGTGAAGACGCCCTTCGACATGAAATTCGAGAAGACGATGCCGTAACTGATCGCCGGGTCTTCGAGCGTGCTGCCGTTCGCGTAGGTGATCGGCTCCATGAGCAGCCGAATCACGTCCTCACGGCCGGGGAAGAACTTGTCGAACAGCTCGCGCGCGGTCGTCGTCTGGTCGTCGTAAAAATTCATGCCGCGGGCCGTGTCGAAGAATGCATCGACGGTCGCCTGCGGCACGCGGAAGTTTTCGACGAGCTTCTTCGAGAAGTCGGCGCGGGTGAAGTCGGTTTGCAGCGAGAACATCGGGTTCTCGAAGCGGATGCCGGTGAGCTGGACGATCGAGTCGGCGATCTCTTGCGACCAGTACCGCCGGCAGCTCTTCACCATGCCGACGGGGAAGCCGTGCAGTGAGATGTCGAAAATGTGGTGGCCGGGCCGCTTGAACCACGTGGCGAGGCCGCCGAGCTTGTAGTGCTGCTCAAGCAGCAGGACCGAGCGCCCCTGCCGGGCGAGGATGTTGGCCGAGGTGAGCCCGGCCAACCCGGCGCCGATGACGACGACATCGTAGTGGTCCTGGGCGCCGGCGAGGAAGTCTTTGGGCATGGGGGAGTGGGCAGTGGGCGGTCGGCAGTGGGCGGGAGGGGAACTTGTAGTTTACCGGGGAGGGGACGGGGTGGGGAGCGGCTTAGTTATCCGCGGCACGATCCAGACGGCGGCGCCGTCGTTGTCCTGGGTGGGGTCCGGGGCGTTGGTTGACCAACCGCCGGCGTTCTCGATCACTTCGGAGCGGAGCAGCGTTAGCAACTCAAGTCCATGCGATGCGTCAAACTCGTATTGCTCACCAGTCAGAAGTGCATCGCCTGCGACATTCCCACGTGCCCGGCTGTCGTCCATCCAATCCATCCCCGCTTGGTCGCACTCGCCACCACGAGTAATCGCCGGGGTGGCTTCGTGTTGGTAGTCGGTGGCGAGAACCCAAGTGCTGCCCTCCCCGTCATCAGCGACACCCGGTCGAAGAGCCACTGTAAGGGTGAACTCACCGGGCTCGACGCCTGGGGAAACGCAACTGCTTCCGCCAGACGCGATCCCAATTTCGAACCACTCCGCTCTCGACATCCCAGCAGCTTTACCGCGGATCGTTCCAACGATAGTTCGCAGGTCGTAAACCGTCCCTTTGGGAAGATAGATACGCCATTTCCATGTATCGGATTCAATTGTCTCCAAGCGGACTGCATAGATCTTGGAAGGATCGGCAATCGAAAGCTGACCCGACGCGGCCCTCCATTGCTTCAACACATTCCGCAGAGGCCCAACATCACTCCAAAGTAGCCCCGCGAAAATCGCAACCGAGGACAGCGCCGTCAGCAGTAGTAAGCGCGGATAAGAAAAACGTGGTCGTCGGGGGACATTTGGCTCGGGCGTTTCCATCGCGGTCGCGGCTCTTCGGCTGGGGGCGAGAAGTTGGGAACACTAATCGGCACTAATCTACGCTAATGAGCTTCGCTTGCGCGATTAGCGGAGATTAGCGTTCCTCTTCAACTTAATCGCGCGTGTCGCGGGGAGTTTTACAGAAACGCTGAGCGAGTCGCATCGTGTCGATGCGGAGAAGTGGGGTTGAGCTGACCGCGTCGACACGACGCGACTCGCGGACGCTTCGCGTCTGCTGCACTACTCCTTCAAACAATGCAGATTCGCCATGCCGATGCCGCTGACGATGCTGCCGATGATGCCGACGAAGCCTTGATCGGTGCCGCAGACGAAGAGATTCTCTAAGTGCGTCGTGCCGTCGAGCTGCTTGTCGGGGGCGCCGTAGACCGCTCCGTTGTCGTGGCCTGTGAAGCGCGTGATCGTTGTCGGGGTGAACATGTCCGTGTCGATGATCCGCCCACGGAAGTCCGGCGTGAACCGCACGGCCGACTCGTTGATCCGGTCGAACCATCGGAGCTTCTCGAGCTCGTAAGCCTCTTTGTCGAGCCCGTTCCAGTAGTCGTAATTGGCGAGCACCGTGATCCGCATCGTGCCGCGTCCGCCGCGGCCGTCGTTGAGCGCCTCGGTGTACTCGAAATTATTGGGGCTACAGATCACGCCGCTCCGCAGGTCGCACGGCGCGGTGGGCACGGTCCAGTCGAACTTGTCGTGGTCGTTGAAGAACGTGATCGTGCGGTCGTAGCCCATTTCCTTCGGGTCGATGTCGAGCGTGCTGATCGTTTCGCAGAACGAGAGCCGCCCGGCCGAGCGCTGCGGCGAGCCGGCGACCTCGACGGGCTGGCCATCGTCGCAGAGGCGCATCGTCTCGCACCAACCGGCGGAAGAGAGCACGCGCTTAGCTTCGATTACATCGCCATTCTCAAGCACGACGCCGACGACGCGGCCGTTTTCGACGTGAAGGCGGTCAACGCCGCTACGCAGCTTGAGCTCGCCCCCCAGGCCGCGGAACTTTTTCACGAGATTCTTGAGGATCAACCGCACGCCCGCCTGAGGCCGACCCAGTCCCTCTAAAAAGATGCTGCGGAACATGATGCAGAACTGGCCCCAGTCCATGTCGTGCTCGCGGGCCGAGCCGTAGAACATCAGCGGACAGAAGAGCATCTCCGCGAGCAGCGGCTCGGTCAAATAGCTCGACACCACCGCGCGGGCCGACTGCTGCTGGTGCTCGTCGGTCAAATCATCGTAATCGGCGATCGACGCGATGAACCTGCGCCAGTTGTCGGCCTGCGCCGGGAACTCGCGCGCGACCGACTCGGCGAGCCGCTCGGGGTTGTTGTCGAACTGCAACCGATGGCCCGGGAACACTACCTGCGAACCGATCTGCGGCGAGATCTGGAAGTCGTCCCACGAAAACCGCAGTTGTCGCAAGAGCCGGGCGAGCGGCCCCTTCTTCGTCCCCTTCGGCGTGATGTTCGTCAGCGCATGGAGGCCAACGTCGTAGTCACGCCGGCGTAGCCGATAGAACGAGTTGAGCCCGCCGATAGTGGTGTGCTTCTCAAGGATGCACACGCGCTGATCGTACATCGCCAACCGAATCCCGGCCGCGAGCCCGCTCATGCCGGCGCCGATGATGAGGGTGTCGTACACGGGAGGG
>JBGSJY010000384.1:0-17114 GCA_041741515.1 Pirellulales bacterium
TCGTCAGGCAGCCCGCGCCGATCGCTCCGCAGAGGGCCAGCGTGTCGCGGGCGGCGGCGAGATTCTCGCGGGCGGTCGTGGCGTCGGCGCCGGTGAACCCGCCTTCCCAAGAAACGTTCGAGACGGCCAGGCCGCTCTCAGCAATCAGCTCGACGGCGCGCTCGTCGCCAAAGTCACGGAGCTTGCGGACCCAGACGCCGATCCCGTCGTAGCCGGCGTGGCGGCAGTGGTGCAGGTCTTCCTCGAACGACCACCGGAAAGTGGTCATCTGGTTCATGGACAACCTTGCCATAGCCGCTCCGTAGCCGTGGGTGTCGATGCCGCCGCCTGAGGGGGGCGTGTCGTGAGGGGAGGGAGTATGGCCGAAGTCGGTGATTTGAGTAAACCTTGCTAGCGTGAGGGTTTTTTGGGCGTCCGCCGGCCGGCCCCGGGAGCAGACGCGGCGCCCCTTTGCAAGTTCCTCGTCAGGAACTTGCTTTACCCGGGCCCGAAGGTGGGCATAATCGCGGGTGGAACGAGAAGCCCCTCGCGGGGGGCGCCTGGAAGGGCTTGCCGAGCGCGTCCCGCCCCGCCCCGCCGAAAAACTTATGACCACCACCGTCCTGCTGGCGGACGACCATCCCGCGCTCCGCGCCGGCCTGCGTGCTTGGTTCGCCGACTCCCCGATCGAGATCATCGGCGAGGCCGATAACGGCGCGCAGGCACAACGCCTCGTCGAAGAGCTGCGACCGCAGGTGCTGCTGCTCGAGGTGCTGCTGCCCGGCGTGGACGGCCTGCAGTGTCTGGGCCGGTTGCGGGAAGCCGGCATCGAAACGCCCACGCTGTTCTACACTGGGCAGACCAACCCGACGTACGCCGCCCGGGCGTCGGCCCTCGGCGCGGCGGGATTTCTCTCGAAGTCATCGACCCGCGAAGAGATAGTCGCGGCGATCACGACGGTCGCTTCGGGGGGCGCCTGCTGGCCGAGCGACTTGGTGCGTCGGCTGAGCGGCCCGGCGACGGGCTCGACACCCCCTAACGTTGCGCCCTCGCCGCTCACGGCCCGCGAGGACGAGGTGCTCAAACAGCTCGCCTTCGGCCTGAGCAACAAAGAGATCGCCCAGGCGCTGGGGATCAGCTACGAGACCGTCAAAGAGCACGTCCAGCACATCCTGCGGAAGCTGAACGTCGCAGATCGGACGCAGGCCGCCGTTTGGGCGGTGCGGCAGGGGTTGGCATAGACGCCGCTAAGCCGCTAGCGGCAGGGGATTGGGTTGCGTGCTGGTTGAGGGGGTATTAGCGTTTTTAGGCCGCCCTACCCTTTTGCCGACGTGACCTCTTGCCCGACACCCTTGCGAGCGTCGAATCGTACCGCGAGCTGTTGCAACAGATTCGCGAGCTGTATGTATCCAGCGCGCGGCGGATCGTGCGGGAACACCCCGAGCTGGTTCCGGGCGGCAACGACCCTGATCGGGTTACGGCCGGCAACGACTACGTCGAACTGCTCGACGACCTGCATCGGGGCTTGGTGATACGGGTCTATCTGATGGTCTGCAAAGCGGACCACCACTGGACGGCGGGTGAGACCCAGCTCGGCGTCGAGTTGGGCGATCACCTGTGGGGCCGTCGGCTGCGCGGCGCCGAGCTGAATGGCATGCTCGGCCAGGCCGCCAAGACGGTCGAAGAGCTCCCCTGGGAAACGCTTATCCGGCCGTTCGCAAAGCTCGCCCCGCTGCGTGACCGAGCCGCGGAACTCGAGACGCTCGTCGTGCGGCAAGCGAACGTCATTGCCCGCATTGACGGCGTCGTCGCGGCGAGCGAACTGGCGGCGATCAAGACGATCGTTAAGCAACTGGAGAAGTTTTGGGCGTCGGCTCAGGTCGTTGCGGATGAGAGTCGCGAATCGGTGACCCGAATCGGAACGCCAAGTCTCACGCCGGCGCCTTCCGCTACCGCGGCGGCCACCGCTAAGCCGCCGAGCGGCCGTTCGCTCGAAGAGGTGATGGCGGAGATCGAATCGCTGGTCGGGCTGCGGTCGGCGAAGCAGGAGTTGCGATCGCTGGCGAACTACCTCGCCCTTCAGCAGCGTCGTGCGACGGCCGGCCTCCCCTCGACCGAGATCAGCCTCCATCTGGTCTTCACGGGCAACCCGGGGACCGGGAAGACGACTGTTGCGAGGCTCTTCGGCGAGGCGATGCGGGCGATGGGCGTGCTCTCGACGGGCCAGCTTGTCGAGACCGATCGTTCGGGGCTCGTCGCCGAGTACGCCGGTCAATCGGGCCCCAAGACCAACCGCAAGATCGACGAAGCCCTCGGCGGCGTACTCTTCATCGATGAGGCCTACAGCCTCGCCGATGCCGACTCGCCCGACGCCTACGGCCGAGAGGCGATCCAGGCGCTCTTGAAGCGGGCGGAGGACGACCGCGCGCGGCTAGCGGTGGTCCTCGCGGGTTATCCGGAGGAAATGAGGCTGATGCTCCAATCGAACCCGGGGCTCGCCTCGCGGTTTTCGCGCGCCCTGCACTTCGACGATTACGAGCCCGTTGAGCTGTGCCAGATCTTCGGCCGCCTGATGGACGTGCACCACTACCGGCTGACCCGCGACGCCCGCCGCCGCGTCGTCGAAGCAATCCACGCCATGCACGCAGGGCGTGACCGCCAGTTCGGCAACGGTCGGGCGGTGCGTAACCTCTTCGAGAAGGCGATCCTGAGGATGGCCAACCGCCTGGCGACGATCGTCGAGCTATCGGACGAGGGCCTCGTGACGTTCGAGGAGGATGACATCCCCTGGGATACGGCGCTGGGCGAACCGGCGACCCGGACGAGCGTCCGCATCGCGTGCCCCTCCTGCGGGCTCACCAAGTCGGCGGACGCCGGCGTCCTCGGCGCCGCGGTGAAGTGCCCCCAGTGCGGGCATCGCTTCGAGGTCGAGTGGTGCGAGCTCGGCGCCCCGTAAACTAGGGGCGAGGCCCGCGACGGCTGTCCGGGAGTGAAGCGAGTCCGGGGAGTGTGGTGGGTACCCACCACACTCCCCGGACTGACGTCGCGGGCCTCACCTTAGCTCAGCTGTTGAGGCGGGTCACCAAGCCGGCGCGAACCCGTAGTGGACGCGCGTCACGCGGCGGCCGAGTAAGGGACGGTATCGCGTCGTGGTTGTCACCACCGGGCTGCCAACAATGACCGGCGAGCCGACCATCACAGGAGAGCCGACAACCACAGGCGAAAACGTCGTGACCGGGCGGTGAACCACCATCGGTTGCGACACGATCACCGGCGCCGGGGCGAATCCCGTGACCTGGACGAACTGCGCCGGGGCTTCACCAGCGACGGCGAGGGCAACTGCGGCTGTGGCAGCGAACAAGGCATGTCGCATGAGAGAAAATCCTTATCAGCAGGCTAGACGGGAAACAGAACAGGCCGCAATGAATCCGATATCGACCGCGCCGGCGGCGATTGAAAACAGGTGCAAGGTGACAACGCAAATCGCTTGCCGGCGCGCACGCGGGTTGTTGCATTTTCGCCGCGTAGCGCCGGTAATGGCAGTCGCCTAGCGGTCGTATTCCTTGAGAAAGCCGCGGAACAGCACCAAGTGCTCTTCCTCGTCCGCCATCAGCTGGATACTCAGGTCCTGCGTGATGTAATCGTCGCCGTCGGTCGCCTGAGCGATCTTTCGGTAGTGCGCGAGAGCGGCCTCCTCGGCGGCGATCACCGCCTTGATAACACCGACCACGTCAGTCGTGTCGGCTGGCGGCTGGATCTGATTGCCGAGCTTTACGCCCATCGAGCCGGGCGCGACGCCGCCGAGCTGCTTGATCCGCTTGGCCAGCATTTGGGCATGGCCGAGCTCTTCGGTGATGTCGGCGGCGAGCGACTTCTTGATCTCTTCGGCGCGGACGCCGTCAAGGTTGGTGCTGTTGGCCAAGTAATTGACAACCGTTTCTAGCTCCATGCTGTAAGCGGTCGTCAGCAGCTGGACGATCTCTTCTTTGGATGCGGCCATGGTCGTGGCGTTCCCTCCGTTCAAGGGGCGGGTCGGTGGATTGGCGGGGCATCGCGGCTCCGCCGCAACGCTTAAGCGTAATTGTCCGCTTTCGAAGCGCGGTCGGCAACCACCCTGGCCGCGGAGCGACCAAGGGAGGCTCATACCATCGCTTCCGTGAAATTCCATACCGATCGGCCGGTTGTCGGTTTTCACACGGCGCCTAAAGAGCAGGGTAGAAGACGCCACTGGACTCCGTCGGCCGTGCCCGTCGGAAACCCGCTCTGCCTTCAATCCGCCCTTACTCTGAGGAACCAAGATGAAGACGCAACTGATGCTCGCCGCTGCGATCATGACCGCCGCCCCGCTGGCCCAGGCCGGCGAGACCTGCCCCCTGAAAGCCGCCGCGGCCGCCCAAGAGTCGACCCACTACGTGGCTGTCGCAGCGAAGAAGGACATCGTCGACACCGCCGTCAGCGCCGAGGGCTTCTCGACGCTGGTCGCCGCGGTGAAGGCCGCCGGCCTCGTCGATACGCTCAAGGGCAAGGGGCCCTTCACCGTGTTCGCCCCGACCGACAAGGCCTTCGCGAAGGTCGACAAGGCGACGCTCCAGTCGCTGCTGAAGCCGGAGAACAAGGACAAGCTGACCGCGATCCTCACCTATCACGTCATCCCCGGCAAAGTGATGGCCGCCGACGCGGTAAAGCTCGCCGGTGAAGAGGTCGAGACCGTCAATGGCAAGAAGGCGAAGATCGAGGTTAACGGCGACGTCGTCACGATCGCCGGATCGAAGATCTCCGCCACCGACATCGAATGCACCAACGGCGTGATCCACGTGATCGACTCCGTGATGATGCCGTAAGCTTAGTCAAGCGAATCTGCTAAACTGCCGGCCCCTGGCGATCGCGCCGGGGGCCGGCTCTTTTGTTTCTTTGAACCTCAAAGGAACGAAGGAACAAAGGCAGTCCTTCCGACCGTTCCTTCGTTCCTTCGTGGTTCAAGTCTGCTGGGTTATGTCAACCATCAACTCGAACGTTCCTGATGTCCGCCTCCGCTCCGGGCACGGCGAGCGGCTGGTCGATGTCGCCGCAGAGGGCGACTTCGTCCTCTATTGGATGACGGCCTTCCGGCGGCCGCGGTGGAACTTTGCCTTAGAACGCGCGGTGGATTGGGCGCGGGGGCTCGATCGGCCGCTGGTGGTGCTGGAGGCGCTACGGGTTGATTACCGCTGGGCGAGCGATCGGTTTCATGCGTTCGTGGCCGCGGGGATGCGCGACAATCGCGACGCCTTCGCCGGTATCGACGGGGTCGCTTACTACCCCTACCTCGAACCGCAGCCCGGCGCCGCCGACGGCTTGCTCGCGGCCCTTGCAGATCGGGCGTGTGTCGTTGTCGGCGATGATTTCCCGAGCTTCTTCCTGCCCGCACTGACCCGCGCCGCGCGGCGGGCGATTCCCTGCCGGTATGAACTAGTCGATTCGAACGGCCTCTACCCGCTCCGCGCGACCGACAAGGTTTTTTCGCGGGCGTTCGATTTCCGTCGCCAGTTGCACAAGGACCTGCTGCCGCACCTGAGCGAGCTGCCCAAGCCTGCGCCGCTGCAAGGGACGCGTCTGCCTTCGGCAGTGGGCGTTGTCGATGCGATCCAGAAGAAGTGGCGGCCCGTCGCCGACGCCGATCTTGATTCGCCCGCCGCGCTGGTCGCCTCGCTGCCGATCGATCACGCCGTGAAACCTGTTGAGAAGGAACCGGGCGGCTACGTCGCGGCGGGCAAGGCTATGCAGCGCTTCCTTGACAAGCGACTGGAGGTCTACGGCGAACAACGCAACCAGCCCGAGGAAGACGCCGCCAGCGAGTTGTCGGCTTACCTCCATTGGGGGAACCTGTCGGCGCACGAGGTCTTCGCCGCGGTCGCCGAGCGCGAGAACTGGAACCCCAGCAAAGCCGCCAAGAAGCCGACCGGCGCCCGTGAAGGGTGGTGGAACATGAGCGGAACGGCTGAGGCGTTTCTCGACGAGCTCGTCACGTGGCGCGAGGTCGGCTTCAACATGACGAGCAAGCGCCGCGACTACGACCGCTACGAATCGCTCCCTGACTGGGCGCAGGAGACGCTCGCCGAGCACGCCGGCGACGATCGCGACCCGGTCTACACGCTCGAAGATCTCGAGCAAGCACGCACATACGACGAATTGTGGAACGCGGCCCAGCGGCAACTGGTGCGTGAGGGACGGATCCACAACTACCTGCGCATGCTGTGGGGCAAGAAGATTCTCGAGTGGAGCGCGTCGCCGCGCGCAACGCTCAGCGTGATGATCGAGCTGAACAACAAGTACGCCCTGGATGGCCGCAACCCCAACAGCTACTCGGGCATCTTCTGGGTGCTGGGCCGCTATGACCGCGCTTGGGGCCCGGAGCGTCCCATCTACGGCAAGATCCGCTATATGACCAGCGACAACACGGCGCGGAAGGTGCGGGTGAAGGACTACATCAGGCGGTATGCGGCGGATGGGGAGCGGCAGTTATTCTGAGGAATGACCAATGACCAAGCCCCAATGACCAAGTAAACGAAGGGACCAGGGGCTAAGGGAGTAGAGTGGCGGGGGCGCTCCGCGCTTTCGCGGAAGCCCCCCGAGCGATTGTGGCCGGTACTCTATTGCTCGGGGGCTTCCCTGACGGGAGCGCCCCCGCCACCCTCCACAATTGGTCATTGAGGCCTGGTCCCTGGTCATTAACTTCCAGCATTCTCCGCGACCTCCGCGCACTCCGCGGTAAATTTCTATGGAAGTAAGAACGCTCGCCCTCGTTCTTGGAGATCAGCTCGATCGTCGGTCACCGATCTTCGACACCTTCGACCCCAAGCGCGATGTCGTTTGGATGGCCGAGGTGGCTGGCGAATCGACGCACGTCTGGTCGCATAAGGTCCGCAGCGCGTTCTTCTTGTCAGCGATGCGGCACTTCCGCGACGAGCTCCAAGAGAAGGGCATTCGCGTTGATTACCGAGAGCTTCCGGTGAAATCGGATGGGCGCACGCGCGTCGGTAGCGAAGAAACGCTTTCTGCCGCGCTGCTGGATGCGATCGTGAGGCTCAAGCCCGAGCGGCTGGTGGTCGTCCATCCGGGCGAGTGGCGGGTCCGGGACGAGCTGCGAGCGGTCGCCAAGGAGGCCGAGATCGAGTTAGTCGAACTCGACGACACGCACTTCTACACGACGCCCGACGACTTCGCCCGCCATGCCAAGGGCCGCAAGCAGTTGCGGCTGGAATATTTCTACCGCGAACTACGGAAGCGATTCGACATCCTCATGGACGGCGGCGCGCCGGTCGGCGGGGATTGGAACTACGACAAGGAGAACCGCGGCGCCTTCGGCAAGAAGGGGCCGGGCAAAGTCCCCACGCCGCGACGCTTCGCGCCCGATGCGACGACGCAACGCGTCATCGACCTGGTGAACCAGCGCTTTGCCGACCACCCGGGCGCACTGGACGACTTCGACTGGCCCGTCACGGTCGTGGACGCGCGGTTGGCGCTGGAGGATTTTATCCGCCATCGCCTGCCGAGCTTCGGCGCCTACCAGGACGCGATGTGGACGGCCGAGCCGTGGCTCTACCACTCGCGGCTGTCGGCGGCGATGAACCTCAAATTGCTCGATCCGCGCGAGGTGGTGGACGCGGCGGTCGCCGCCTACCACTCGGGGGCGGCGCCGCTGGAGGCGGTTGAGGGCTTTGTGAGGCAGATCCTCGGCTGGCGCGAGTACGTGCGTGGCATTTATTGGACACAGATGCCGCAGTACCTCGAGCGGAACACGCTCCGCGCGAACGTGCCGCTGCCTAAATACTACTGGACAGGCGAAACGGACTACGCCTGCCTACGCGACGCCATCGGTCAGACGCTGCGTTACGGCTACGCCCATCACATCCAGCGGCTGATGGTCACGGGCCTCTTCTCGATGCTGCTGGGCGTCGATCCCAAGCAAGTCCACGAGTGGTACCTGGCCGTCTATATCGACGCGATCGAGTGGGTCGAGCTCCCCAACACGCTCGGCATGTCACAGCACGCCGACGGCGGCCTGATGGCCAGCAAGCCCTACTGCGCCACCGGCAAGTACATCCAGCGGATGAGCAACTACTGCACGGGCTGTCGGTACAACCCGGCCAAGGCGACCGGCGACAACGCCTGCCCGTTCACGACGCTCTACTGGGACTTCCTCTCCCGCCACCGCGAGCGGCTCGCAGGCAACAACCGCATGGCGATGCAACTGAAGAACGTCGATCGCAAGCCTCCCAGGGAGCTGGCAGCGATCCGGAGACAAGCGACGCAGCTGCGCGAGCGACTGAGCGCAGCTAATGACCAATGACCAAGCCCCAATGACCAGTAAGAAAGAGGGGGCAGGAGCCAGACGCCAGGGAAGGGCCGTGCGGCAGCACGCCATTGGTCATTGGGGCTTGGACATGGGGGCTTGGACATAGTCATTGGTCATTCCCCCCCTGCATCGCCCGCATCGAACCTATGCTCCTCCCGCATGGCTTTAGCGTCTTGCTCACGGCCTCAAGCCGTCTATAACTGTGTGCTAATCAGCCCTCCCCCCGCTTCCCACCCTAAGAACCTGGCCGCCCGGATCGGGCGACCCTCGCCTCCCAACCGATTCCGGAGCATACGATGAGCGATCACGATGATTTTGAGGACTACCAGCTCCCCCCCGCCACGCTGGTCCAAAAAGAGGCCCCCGACTTCGCCGCCCAGGCCGTGATGCCCGACGGGTCGTTCAAGGAAGTGAAGCTGTCGGACTACGAGGGGAAGCACGTGCTGCTGTTCTTCTGGCCGCTCGACTTTACCTTCGTTTGCCCGACCGAAATCATTGCGTTTAGTGACGCGGCCGCCGAGTTCGCTAAGCTCGGCGTGCAGATCCTTGGAGTCTCGGTCGATAGCCACTTTACGCACCACGCCTGGACCCAGGTCCCGCGTTCGCAAGGCGGCATCGGCAAGACCGCCTTCCCTCTGGTCGCCGACCTGACCAAGGGAATCGCCGAGGCTTATGGGGTGCTCCTGCCGGGCGGGATGGCCCTCCGCGGGTTGTTCCTGATCGACCAGAAGGGGATTGTCCGCCACCAGGTGGTGAACGACCTGCCGTTGGGCCGTAGCGTCGATGAGGCCCTGCGGATGGTGCAGGCCCTGCAGTACTTCGAGAAGAACGGCGAGGTCTGCCCCGCCAACTGGAAGGAAGGCGCCGCCACGATCAAGCCGACCGTGGACGCGTCGAAATCGTTCTTTGAGAGCGAGTACTCGACAACCGCCTGAGCGCGGGTCGGCCGTCGGATTTCGTCGAACCGGGGCCTAAGGCCCTACGGCTCATTTCAACGATCCATATCAGCCGCGGGGCCTTAGCCCCCGGTTGGTGTTAGATCAGGCGCCCAAGGCCGCTAAAGATTGCCCGAGCCCGCCCGGCGGCCCACCGCCGAGCGGGCTCGCGGCTTTTCTATTCCCCCGGCCACCCGCCAGTCGGCGCCAGGCGCCAGTTGCCACGGGGGGCCGTTTATCTACAGTTAGAAGTGCGGTTGGTCGTTGGGTGTTCAGCCGGTGAGTTTCAATCATCTACCCCCCACCAATCTCGAAATTCAGCCCTGCCTGTCGACGGGGAGAGGCCCAATTGAAGGGGACGGCCAGGCGGCCTCGCTCCCCCTAACACACGGAGACCCCAGGCATGTCAGTGGCGTTTGAGGCGAGCCCCGCGAAGAACACCAGCGGCGCGAATGGCAATCACGGCAAGCCGGCGTCGGCGTCCCGCGTCGATGCGTCGCAACCCTCTTCGCCCAACGACGCTCCCACGGTCGATCTCGAGGCCATCAAGGGGGCGGTCCGCACAATCCTGCTGGCCGTCGGCGAAGACCCCGACCGCGAGGGCCTGCTCGAGACGCCGCGCCGCGTCGCGAAGATGTACGCCGAGATGTTCGAGGGCCTCACGCTCGACCCGGGCCGGCACCTGGATGTCACCTTCCCCGAAACGTACGACGAGATCGTCCTGGTGCGCGACATCCGCTTCACCAGCATGTGCGAGCACCACCTCCTGCCGTTCAGCGGCGTCGCGCATGTCGCCTATCTTCCGAACGGCCGCGTCACGGGCCTGAGCAAGCTGGCCCGCGTGGTGGAAGAGGTCTCGCGACGCCCGCAGGTGCAAGAGCGGATGACGCAAACGATCGCCGACCTGATCGAGTCGAAGCTCGACTCCAAGGGCGTCGCCGTGGTGATTCAGGCCGAGCACTCCTGCATGGCGATCCGCGGCGTCAAAAAGCACGGCTCCAGCACCGTCACCAGCGCCCTGCGCGGCGTCTTCAAGACCAACCAAGCAAGCCGCGCCGAGGTGATGTCGTTGATCACGAACGGCTGACGCTCGAAAGGGGAAAGTGGAAAGGGGAAAGTGGAAAAACTCTACGTCACCCGTTGCTTAGCGGCTGACATCCGTGCATCTCCCCTTTCCGCCTTCCCCTTTCCCCTTTAGCACTACTTACACCGCAAACATCCGAAGCCGCGTACCGTACGAAGCCCCCCCGTGATTATCCAAAAGCAATACAGGTTCTACGCAGCGCACCGCAACGAGCAGCTCAAGGACAAGTGCCACAACCTGCACGGGCACCGCTACGGGCTGGTGTGTCATTTTGAGGTCGAGCGGACCGGCGCGCTGTCGACGCTGTTTGGCGACTTCGACGCCAAGATCGAGCCGCACCTTAAGGAGCACTACGATCACGGGATGCTGATCAACCGCACCGACCCGCTCTACGCGTCGCTGCAGGACCACGAGCGGCGCACTGGCGAGCGATTCCGCTTCAAGGTGTTCGACGCGCCCACGACCGTCGAGAACCTGGCGTTCATGCTCTTCACGGAGATAACCGAGATGGGCTTCCGCCTCGCCCAACTCGAGGTCCGCGAGACCGACTCGTCGGTCATCACCTACACGCGCGAAGACTGGATCGCCGACAACCGTGACGCCTCACGCCTGACGGGTGGGAAGAAGTCGGCAGTTGCCGAGTAGGGAAGTCGTTCGTACAGCCATTTTTTTGGCCCGCGAAGGACGCGAATAAGCGCGAATGCCCCGGCAACTCATTCGCGCGGTGATTCGCGTCATTCGCGGGCTTTTCTCTTTTGTTCAGGAGAGCCGAAAGCGTAAGCGCCCGGAGGCAATCGCGGACGGCGCCGCCCTAACTAACTGCTCGGTGCACACATCGAGGTCTGGGACGCCTCTCACGGTAGACGTCAGTACATCAGATTGGCGCCGAAATCGGGCGTCCTGCCCTCTTTGACGAGGGCCGACCAGTCGGCAAGCCTCTCTTCGCCCATTTCCCAGAACTTGCCGCAGAGACGGAAGTACTCGAGCACGGTCTCCCGCTCGCCCTTCTCCAGCAGCTCTTTGGCGAGCTGCATGTTGGGGCCGAACGAGTTCATCTGCGGCGACCCCTCGCTGTCGGCCGACGCGAGCAGACGGCGCTTGGCCTCTTCGATGTCGCCCTCGGCGAGGGCGATCCGGCCGAGGACCTGATTCGAGTTCTGGATGGCGTTGCCGCAACTCCAATCGTTCTTGTGAGTCGAGGCGAGGCCTTCAAGTTCCACCGCAAGTTTCCGCGCCTCGTCGATTTGGTTGTTGTCCAGCGCGAGTTTGGCGGCGGCGCCCAGTGCGTGAAACCGTTCGATCGGTTTCTTCGCCGCGGTGAGGTCGCCTTGCGAAATTCGTCGTTGACGTCGCTGCTCCTCGAGCGGCAAGTTGCCCGCGCGTTCCGAGAGCAGCATAAAGCCCAGGAGCCCGTCGCCGGACGCCTTCAGACGGTGCTTGTGCACCATGAACTGAATCTTGTCGCCCTTCTCGAAGTCGCTGCGGCAGAGCGGGTCACTAACGACGACGGGCCCCCCGTTCCAATCGACGACGTACGCGCGGAAGCGGTAGCCGTCGTCCTCAGCAGCGATGACTTGCGTCACTTTGGCCTCGGCGATTTCCGGCGAGGTTGCAACCGGCGGCTCGCCGCGTAACGGTTGAGTGCTCGTGATCACCAAGAGCCACGAAGCGGCGGCAGCGACGCAACGAGTCATCGAGTCGTCCCCCGAGCAGAGGCCAGAGCAGAACAGAGAGTTCGTAGCCAGACTCTAACTCACCAAAGGTAGGGAGAGCAAATCGGCCCTAACGTGGAGGGCAATGTCGGGGCCGGTCTCAAGGCCGCCTTAAGTAACAGCGCGCATCGCTTCACGAACTACAGCGACGTAATCGGGCCGTTCCGAGGCGCTAATGAGGGGCCGCTTCCAGACGACGCGGGCCTTGTCCAAGAGGGCAAGGCCCCCAAGCTGCATGACATCGCCTTTGACGGCGCCGACGCCGTGGCCCTTCAGCAGGCACGCGCTCGTGCCACGCGACAGCTCGCGCCAGCCGAGGACCTGCCCGATCCGGCCCCGCGGGATCCCCAGCTCCTTGTAGAGCCGCTGCTGCGGGTCGGCGACGTGCGCCGCGTCGCGCAGGTCGTACCGCTCGGCGGACTCCACCGGGTTCTCGCCTTCGCCCATATGAACGATCGCCAGCCGCGCGCCAGCGGCCTCGATGGCGGGCTCGGCCGCTTTGAGGTCCGCTAGCGCTTCACGATGGAAGGTGCACCCGGCGTGGCGGAGCAGGACGACGAAGACGGGTCGCTCTTGGGAAAGCTCGGAAAGCGTGGTGCCGGCGGCCGAAGTAGGCAGCGAGGCGATCGCAGAGGCAGAAGGCGCGGACATTGACAGTCTCCCAGTGGTTGCGGCCCTCCTCCCTCAGCGGGAACGCCAGCCTTAGCTTAGCAAAGCCTCCAGTCGATAGTCGGGCGCCCATTCGCGCAATTTCTCCATCGCCCGGTTGGCGAGTTGCCGGACACGCTCTTTGGAGATCCCCATCCGCTTACCCAGTCGGTTATACGAGGCCCGCTTGGCGTCGTCGCTAAGCCCGAAACGGTGGGTGACGATGTACCGCTCACGTTCGTCGAGCCGGTCGATCATCCGGGCGAGCGACGTGCGCAGTCCGCGCCACTCCGCCTCGGAGAGTTCTTGCGACTCGGTGGGCTCGGTCCCGACGTCGCCAATGAAGAGGTCGGCGCCGGTCGCGAACCGCTGCGAATCACGCCGCTGGGTCATCACCAAGCGGCACAGGTCGCGGCGGACCGCGCAAGTGGCGTAGGTGCTAAAGCGGTAGCCGCGGTCGTAGTCGAACTTCTCGATCGCGTGCATCAGCGACACCAGGCCGTGGCTCAGCAGGTCGTCGAACGAGTTTTGGCTGTTGCCGAACCGCCGGGCGATCGACATCACCAGCCGGGTGTTCGCCTGGATCAGGTGATTGCGGAGCCGCGTCGCCCGGAGCAGACAGTCTTTAATCTCCGCCACGCGCTGGGCGCTCGGAGCGGTGCGGCTGAGGCGGGACCGCAGCGCCTGTGCCCGGTACTTGCAATAGTTCATCCGGCGGAAGAGCTCGCGTTCCTCGTCGGGCGTGAGCAGCCGCGTGGCCGACATCCGGCCGAGGTGAGCGGGCAAGCCGGCCGAGGGAGCGGCGTCGGTGAGGTCGCCGTTTTCGATGGTCACGGCGAGCGGCGACAGATCGGCCGCGTTGTCGCGGGAGCCGATGAAGCTGTCGTTGGGGATGAAATCGATCGTGGTTTGGAAGAGTTCCTCGACACAGCGCTCAAGGGCCGCGTCCCGTCGCCGGCGTGGGGCTTCCCTTCCGGAACGGGTGGGACGCTTGGAGGCAGCGGATTGCGAATCGGGACGAGCCGGCTTGGAGGGCGAGCGACGGGCGGGGGTGCTGAGCGTGGCCATGTGTTGTCCCGTGAGGGGCTGAAGGCGGCTTGTCTGGGGCGATGAGCCTGAAACCGCAAAACGTTCAAATCGTTCACAGGTAAACCTACGAGGCCCATCTTCGGCGAGCAAGCCACAAAACGTTCAAGCCGTTCATGAAGGGACGCGATTGCGGACCCCCGTCAAAAGGAGCTCGACCGCGAAAGTCGACAGCTACCCGTCGGCGAGCGGCCTGCTAGAGTCGAGGTGAGCCGGGTCCCTCCGCCTCGCCCGCACTATCCGGTGGACCGATGCAGGAACTCCTTAGCCCGAAACAGGTTGCGACATCCATCGGTGTCAGCGAATCTTCATTAAAGCGCTGGTGCGACCAGGGCTTGATCGCCACGGAAAGGACCCCGGGAGGGCACCGGCGGATCCGCGTCGGAGAGGTCGTCCAGTTCCTACGGCAGCAGGAGCATCCGCTCATTCACCCCGAGGCCCTCAGGCTTCCGGCGGGCGCCGGGCGGCAGGCGGGACACCCTGCCGATTCGCAAAACGAGCTTCTTGCCGCACTCGAAGCGGGCGATGACGGGTCCTTGCGGCGCGTAGTGATCGAGCACTACTTGTCGGGGGCTAGTCTGCTGGAAATCTGCGAACAACTGCTAACGCCGACGCTCCACAGGATCGGCGAACGGTGGGAGTGCGGCCGGACCGAGGTGTATCAAGAGCATCGCGCGTGCGAGGCGCTCAATCGCGTGCTCTTCGAGTTGCGCGGTTTCCTCCCCCCAGCTGGACCCGACGCGCCGCTGGCCATGGGGGGAACGCCGCCCGGGGATAATTACCGGCTGGCCACCCTGATGGTCGAGCTGGTGCTGGCCGAAGAGGGCTGGAAGGCCGTGTCGCTCGGCAGCTCGTTGCCAATGGCCACGTTGGCGGCTGCCGCCCGACATCACTTGCCGCAGCTCTTTTGGTTCAGCGTCTCTCACGCCGCGGACGCCGACGAGCTGGCCAGGGGATTCGAAGCCTTCCTCGCGGAGACCCCGCCGACCGTGTCGGTCATTGTCGGCGGCCGCGAATCGCAGGCCCTCGTCGCGGCAGCCTTGAACGGCGACGCCGCGAGCGGGCGGGTACAAACGGGCGTTGACCTCACGGTACTGCGGGACGTGGCCCGCGGGATTCGGATGGCACGATCGGCCTAGCTGCTCACGCGACGACGGGACCGTGGGGCGTCAGCCGGCTGGGTACTAGCCAATCTGACCCCCGTACGGGACGATTCGGGCTCTTCCCGCACCGGCCCCGACGAGAACGGGGCTGGGCGCCACCACCCTCACCCTTTTGAGGCCGCTCCGGATGTCGCTGCTCGTTGTTGGCTCGGTCGCTATCGATAACGTCGAAACCCCGTCGGAGCGTCGCGACGAATTGCTCGGCGGTTCGGCGACGCACTTCTCTTACGCCGCCAGCTTCTTCACGCCGGTGCGGCTGGTGGGGGTCGTCGGTGAGGACTTCCCCGAGGAGCACGTCGAGCTGCTGGAGTCGCGGAACGTCTCGACGAAGGGCCTGGTGCGGAAGTCCGGCGGGCGTACCTTCCGCTGGACGGGCCGCTACCACGACAACATGAACGACCGCGAGACGCTCGACGTTCAGCTCAACGTCTTCGGCGAGTTCGACCCGATCGTTCCCGACGAGCACCGCGACGCCCAGTACGTGTTCCTCGCCAACGGCGTCCCGGCGGTACAGGCGAAGGTGCTGTCGCAGGCTTTGGACCGCAAGATTGTCGTCGCGGACACCATGGACCTGTGGATCAACGAGCACCGCCAGGACCTCGACGCGCTCATCGGCGAGCTCGACGGCCTGGTGCTCAACGACAGCGAGGCGAAGCTGCTCACCGGCAAGCAGAACCTCGTCAGCGCCGGCCACGCGGTGCTCGACATGGGGCCGCGCTTCGTGATCATCAAGAAGGGCGAGCACGGCGCGATGTTCATCGGCCGCGACCTGGTCGGCAAGGTCGAGGCCTTCTCGTTGCCGGCCTACCCGACCGAAGACGTGGTCGATCCGACAGGCGCCGGGGACAGCTTTGCCGGCGGCATGATGGGCTACCTGGCCGAGCAAGACGCCGTCGATCCCGTCACGCTAAAAACCGCGATGGCGTACGGCACGGTCGTCGCCAGCTTCAACGTCGAGGGCTTTGGCCTCCACCGGCTGACCGAAGTGACTCGCGAGCAAATCGACGAGCGCCTCGACGCGTACAAGCGGATGCTAGCGTTCTAAGCGCCTCCCAAAACGTGGCGCCGAAGTCCCGCCAGCTGGAAATGAATGACCAATGACCAAGCCCCAATGACCAATGTCGGGGGGCGGCAGCCCCTTGGTCATTGGGGTTTGGTCATTTGGGCTTGGTCATTTTCCCCGCGGCCAGTTCCCCGGGGCCAGTGGGCCTCCGGCGCCACCCTACGTCGCGCTGGGTTCGATCGCGGTCACGACGATCCCGAAGTCGACAAAGAACGGGCCAACGTCGGAGTCGAAGTGCAGCCGCATCGGCTCCGACCGATTGGGGAAGTGAACGCCGTACCGTTCGCGGCGAAGGATCGTCGGTTGCCCCATGTTGAGGCCTTGCTGGAGGTTGGGCTTGGCGGTTTCGACGATGGCGTGAGCCACCTCGCCGACCGCGTCGAGCACCATGGGCGTCAGCTTGGGGACCGCGTCGCCAAGCCGGCGGGCGGCGATCTCCAGGGCAGTCAGCCGGTCGAATCCTAGGCAGATCGCGCCGCGGGCGCTACCTGTCAGCGAGATCAGCGCGGTAACGTCGCACGGCGTGGCGTTGGCGCCACGAAGCCGCAGAGCTCCCCGCGTGGCTTGACAGTCAAGCAGGTCTCCAAAGGTCTGGATCACCGCCGCCAGCAGAGGGTTAATGATCGTTATCATGAATCTGGAAGTGGTTGGGACAGCAGAGGTGCGCATCATTGGCGTTGAGTCCGCGACCGACTGATTCTGATGGGGGTTCGATCACAGCAGCACGTTAGGGCCTCTAGGTGGTCGCCGGCCAATCAGATTTCGGTTGTCCGCGATCATCCCCTTTCACCAAGCTTATTCGATGGGAAAAATCCGCACCTTCGTTGCAATCGAAGCGGACGACCTCCTCCGCCGCCGGGCGGCGGGGCTCGTCGGCCGCCTGCGACCCCACCTCCCTAGCGCCCGCTGGGTCAGTGAAGAGAACCTTCATCTCACCTTAATGTTTCTTGGGGAACTGGGAGACGCCGAGGTCGCCGAGGTCTGCGCCCGGACCGAATGGGTCGCCCGGGCGAACGCCCCCTTTACGCTCCGGGTGGCGGGCGTCGGAGCGTTTCCGGACGCCCACCGGCCCCGGGCGATCTGGCTGGGGGCGGGCGAGGGGGCGGAGG
>JBGSJY010000385.1:0-1760 GCA_041741515.1 Pirellulales bacterium
CGAGAGCCCGAGCGTCGCCAGCCGCGCGGCGTCGATCTCGACGGTGATCTCTTCCTCCGGATCGCCGAACGTATCGACCTCGCGCGTCCCCGGCACGGCGAGCATCCGCCGCTCGAGTTCTTCGGCCAGTCGGCGGAGCACCGCGTAGTTCGGCTCGGTAGGGGCGTCCCACCGCAGCGCCAGGATCGACGCGTAGGCGGTGACCTCCAACGGGTCGAACCGCGGCTTGCTCGCCTCGGCGGGCAACTGCGCCTCCGCGTCATCGATCTTGTTGCGGACCCGGGACCAGACCTCGTCGGCCTCGTACACGTCGTCGCGTAGCTCGATGACAATCGTCGCTACGCCGGCGCGAGCGGTCGTGCGAAACTCCTTGATCTCCGGGATCTCACGCAGCTCTTCCTCCAGCGGCTCGACGACCAGCGCCTCGACACGCTCCGGCGTCGCGCCGGGCAGCAGCGTGTTGATGATCGCCGCCCGCTGCGTGAGGACCGGGTCTTCCAGCCGCGGCAGCACCATCAGCGACGACAACCCCGCCACGACGATCAACGCGATCGACAGCACGAGCAGCCGGCGGTTGTCGTAAAGCAGGCGAGACATGGTGGGAGGTGGGTAGGACGGTAGGTGGGTAGGTAGTAAGGAAAGGTAATCCCCCTCCCTTTCAGGGAGGGGTTAGGGGAGGGTGAAACGCCTCAGGCTGCGCGTCGCACGGAGTACCTTTGCGACGTTCACGACCGTTCTCGATGCGACAAGTGGTTTGACGCCCCGAACCCTCCCCTAGCCCCTCCCTAGAAGGGAGGGGGACTTATCGCTCGCTGCGCTCGCCGGAGCGGAACGGTCCGCTGATTTCGCGGCAATGTCTTCCTCTTCGACCCGCTGCCCCGCGACCCGCTGCCCTGCGACAACGCGATGCGCTCCCTCGACGATGACCGCTTCGCCCGCCTCCAGCGCGCCGCGGACGAACGAACGATCGCCGTCGTTCTCGATCACCTCGACGGGGCGCTGCGCAGCCTTGCCGTCTTCCACCACGAGCACCGACCATAGCCCCCGTCGATCGGGGCTGAGCGAATGCGTGGGAACCCAGAAGCCGCTCATCGCGACCGGCTCGCGCACGCCGAGGCGAACGACTTCTCCCGCCACCAGTCCGCCCGCCCCGCGTTCGCCTGACTCCTGTACGGCGGCCCCCCGTACATCGACCTGGTCGATCTGCAGCACGACGTTCTGCGTGCGGGTTTGGGCGTCGAGCTCCGGCCGCACCGATCGCACCGTCGCCCCGTAGTCGCGGTCGCCAATGCGGACCGTCGTCGATTGACCCGGTGCAAATAGCTTGGCCGCAGCCGGCGGCAAGCCGACCCAGGCCTCGACCGCGTCGGCCTCAATCAATTCGACGACCGGCGTCGCCGCGGCGACCACGGTTCCCTCGTCGATGCGACGCCGCGCGATCCGGCCCGCGTACGGGGCGACCAGGATCGAATCGTCGAGCTCGTGATAGATATCCGTGAGGCTCGCTTCGAGGGCGGCGACCTGAGCCTCTTGCGCGTCGATGCGCTCTTGCCGCGTCCCCGCTTCGAGTTCGTCAAGGTTCTTCTGCGCCACGTCCGTCCGCGCGACGGCCGCGCGGTAGTCGTACATCGCCAGCTCGTACTCTTCGCGGCTCACCGCATTGGTGGCGACGAGTTGCTCACGCCGCTTCAAGGTCTTGCCAGCCAGGTCGCGCTCGGCGGCGAGGCTCTCCACCTCCGCCCGCGCTGCCGCCACCGGTG
>JBGSJY010000386.1:0-3423 GCA_041741515.1 Pirellulales bacterium
ACGCCGCCTGGCGATCAGCCTCCTCAAACGCCATCCGTCCAAGCAAAGCATCAAAGGCAAACGCGAAATCGCCGGCTGGGACAACCACTTCCTCTCGCAAGTCCTTGATCTCGCAACGAGTTAGTGTGCGCTGGCCCTGCCGCAACAGGAAGCGTCGTACTCATGAACCGGAGCGGCAGCTCCATCCCCCCTTATCTCCAAGTCATCCTCACTATCTCCCTTCCTGCGTTCGACTCACTACTCGCGTTCAACTCCGACGACTAACGTCGCGGGCTCGCTTAAGCAGCCTTCGAATCGTCCGCTTTCTCCGGAACGTGTTTGAGGATCGCTGTGAGGATCGTGTCGGGGTCGGTGTTCTCGACTTCGGCTTCGAAGTTGAGGATCACGCGGTGGCGCATGGCCGGCAGGTAGACGCGGCGGATGTCGTCGAAGCTGACGTTGAAGCGGCCGCCTAGAAGCGCGCGGACCTTGGCGGCCAGCGCGATCGTCTGGGCGCCGCGGGGGCTGCTGCCCCAGCGGAGCGACTGGTTCGTGGCCGGCGCGGCAAACTCCCCTTCGGGATGCGTCGCCAGGACGAGTCGCGCGATGTAGTCCTGCACGTGCGGGGCGAGGATAACCTCGCGCACGAGCTGCTGGTGCTCGCGGATCTCATCGCCGTGCATCACCTTGGCGGGGGTGAACACGGCGCCGGTCGTGGTGCGGTGGAGGATCTCGTTGAGGTCCTTACGATTGGAGTAGCCCACCACCAGCTTAAAGAAGAAGCGGTCGAGCTGCGCCTCGGGTAGCGGGTAGGTCCCTTCTTGCTCGATCGGGTTCTGCGTCGCCATGACGAAGAAGGGCCGCTTGAGGTCGTAGGTCGTGCCGGCGGCGGAGACTCGCTTCTCTTGCATCGCCTCGAGTAGGGCCGACTGAGTCTTGGGCGTGGCGCGGTTGATCTCGTCGGCGAGGCAGATCTGAGTGAAGATCGGCCCCCGTTGGAACTCGAACGCCCGCCGGCCGTCGGGGTCTTCGACGATCATGTTCGTGCCGAGGATGTCGGCGGGCATCAGGTCGGGCGTGAACTGGATGCGGTTGAAGTCGAGGTCGAGCACCTCGCTGAGCGTCTTCACCAGCAGCGTCTTGCCCAGCCCCGGCACGCCCTCCAGCAGCGTGTGCCCACCCGAGAAGAGGCACGTCAGCACGCCGTGGAGGATGTCGCCGTGCCCGACGATGACCTTGGCGAGCTCCGCATAGACCGCTTTGTAGCGGTCGGCAAAGCGAGCGGCTCGCTCTTCGATGTTGTCAGCTAGCGACATAGAGAGTCTTGGTTTGCTGGCTAAGGGGATTCACCACGACGAACACGACGGACACGACGAGCAACTTGGTGGGACAAACCTTGCCCCACTTGTTGGCCGTCGTGTTCTTCGTGCCCGTCGTGGTGCAACTTTCTTAGATGGAGCGGCTCGGCAATTCTCGCCTTGGCCCAAGAGGGGGGCAAGCGAGCGAGTTTGTCTACCGAACAGGATACGGCAGCGGGGGTGCTGGTTGCCCGGGCCATTTGCAGGAAATAGAATGCTGGGCTGGACTTATGGATTTTAGCCCCGGCTAGATCGCCCGGGCCTCTTACGCTCTGCCCCCATGCCGCCGACCGTCATCAACGTCGCCCGAGCGGACGACGTCCGCGATGTGGTGCACCGCGCCGTCCAAGCGCTGGCGGAGGGGCAGCTGGTGGCCGTGCCAACCGAGACGGTCTACGGCATCGCCGCCAGCGCAACTCACCCCGATGCGGTGGCCCGGCTGGCCGAGGCCAAGGGACGCGACATGGCGTCGCCGTTCGCCCTGGCGGTAAAGAGCGCCGAAGACGCCGAGGACTACGCCCCCGGCTGGAACGCGGTCGCCCGGCGGCTGGCGCGGCGTTGCTGGCCCGGCCCCGTGACGCTGGTGGTCGAGGCCCATCAGCAGGAGGGGCTGATCCGCCAGCTCCCCGAGTCGGTGCTGCCGTACGTCTGCCCGAACGGGTTGGTGGGCCTGCGGTCGCCCGCCAACCAGCTGGTGCAGGATATCCTCAGGATGCTAGCGGGGCCCATCGCGCTGTCGAGCGCCAATGTGAGCGGCCAGCCGGATGCGACCACCGCCAAGGAGTGCGTCGAGGCGCTCGGGGACAAACTCGCCCTGGTGCTGGATGACGGCCCGGCGCGGTATGGTCAGCCCTCGTCGGTGGTACGGATAACCGAAACCGGCTTCGAGATCCTCCGAGAGGGGGTCGTTGGCCGCCCCACGCTGGAGCGACTGTCCCGCATGCTGGTTATTTTTGTCTGCACCGGAAACACCTGCCGAAGCCCCCTGGCCGAGGCGCTGATGCGTCGTCGGCTGGCCGAGGGATTGGGGGTCGCCGAGGACGAGCTCGAAACGGCTGGTGTGATGGTCGCGTCGGCAGGGATTGCCGCAGCCGTGGGCAGTCAGGCGAGCCCCGAAACGGCGGAAGTCCTTCGCAAACAAGGGCTTTCATGCGACACCCACTCCGCCCAGCAGCTCACGGAACACCTTGTCCGTCAAGCGGATTGGCTATTCGCGATGACCCCCTCGCACGTAGAATCAATCCTGAGCCTCTGGCCCGAGGCGGCTGGCCGTGTCAAGCTGGTGGACGCTTCAGGCGGCGCCATCAGCGACCCGATCGGCGGGCCGTTGGAGGTCTACGAGAGGTGTGCTGAGCAGATCGGTCGTGGCGTCGAGCACCACGCGCAGCAGATCCTCGCTCAGCTTGACTCCTCCACGAGGCCCGACGGCTCCAAGAAGCCCAACGGGTCCAAGAAATAGAACAGTCGAAGAAAGAATAAGGGTGGCGGCGAAGCAAGAAGTGGCCCCGCCGCCGCCCCCCCACTGCCGCGACGCCTGACGCCCTTATCCCACGATCCTACCGGCTCAACGCCCCTCGGGGGTTCCAGGAGCCGCCCACCCGGACCTAGCAAGATGCGTATTTCCGTCGCCAGCGATCACCGCGGCGTCGAACTCAAGCGGGCGATCATCGCCAAGCTCGAGTCGCTCGGCCACCAGGTTTGCGACGACGGGGCCAACGGGTCGGAAAGCGTCGATTACCCCGACTTCGCCTCGGTCGTGGCGTGCAAGGTGTGCGACGGGGCGATCGACCGCGGCGTGTTGATCTGCGGCACGGGGATCGGCATGGCGATCGCCGCCAACAAGTATCCGGGCGTCCGCGCGGCGCCTTGCAGCGATGAGGTGACCGCCGAGATCAGCCGCCGCCATAACGACCTCAACGTCCTCTGCCTCTCGGCCGACCTGCTCAGCGCGCGGGTCGCCGAGCGGATGGTCGAGGTGTGGGTCGGCACCGAGTTCGAAGGGGGCCGCCACGCCCGTCGGCTTGAAAAGATCAAGTCGATCGAATCGACGTGCTGCGACAATGGCTCGCCGTCTAAGGCGGCCAAG
>JBGSJY010000387.1:0-4773 GCA_041741515.1 Pirellulales bacterium
CCGATCTGCGGCTGGGCCTGTTTGGTCCCGACGGCCCGCTCGGCCCGGACGGGCTGTTGGGCAATGGCGGACTTTTCGGTCCCGAAGGGGGCATCGGCGGCGACGGCGCGCTGGCCGGCGGCCAATTGGGTGAGATGCTGCAAGGCATGCCGATGGCGGCGGGCGTCTCGGTAAGCGTCGCGCGAGAGAACGACGGCCCCGCCCGCGTCACCGTCACCCAGGGCGACAAGACCTGGACCTTCGACGAAGGGGACGACCAGGCGATGGCCGATCTCCCCGGCGACGTGCGGCCGCTGGTCGAGCAGATGCTCACCCAGCAAGGCGGCGTCTTCCAACCCGGCTTCGAGGGCTTCAGCCTCGACGTGCCCGGCTTCCAGATGCAACTCCAAGGCGACGCCGCCACCCGCATGCGGGCCCTCGAAGAGCGGATGCGCTCCCTCCGTAGCCGAATGGGCGCCGGCCCGGCCGGCCCGGCCGAACCGATGATCGAGCCAGAGAACCTCGACGAGGCCCCCGCGTTCGTCCCCGCCCAGCCCAGCCCACCCGAAGAGGAAGGGCCGACCGAGCTAGAGATCCCGGCGAACCCGGAAGAGTAAGTTAATTCAACAGGGACTTGTGGGAGGCGTCTCCGACGCCGATTACGCGCACCATGCCGTTAAGGGATGGATACCGTATTCGGCGTCGGAGACGCCTCCCACAGTCATTATCATTCCCTCAGGAGGTTCTTCATTCCATCAAGACGTCAGCGGCACGACGCTCGGCGGCGTGCTGCGGCGCAGCTGTCCGCAGGCGGCGTTGATCTTGTCGCCCTTGCGGTGGCGGAAACGCACTTCGACGCCCCCCGATTCGAGGATCGCGCGAAAACGCTGCTGCGCCTCCATGGTGGGCGTGCGGTAGGGCAAGCCCTCCACGGGGTTGTAGGGGATCACGTTCAAAAGCGCGTTGCGTGACTTCAACAGCGCCACGAGCTGGTGGGCGTGCTCGGGCTGGTCGTTGAGGTCCGCCAGCAGCACGTACTCAAACGTCAGCCGCCGGCCGCTCACCTCGTAGTAATCGTCAGCCGCCGCCATGACCGCCTCGACGCCGATGTTCTTGTTCACCGGCACGATCTGGTTACGCAGCTCGTCGTTGGGCGCGTGCAGCGAGATGGCGAGGCGGTAACGGCTGCCGTCCTCGGAGCGGGCCAGCTTGCGGATCGCCGGCGGCAATCCCACGGTCGAGATCGTGATCCGCCGCGGGCTCACGCCCAGGCCATCGGGCCGACTCACTTCATTGAGCGCCGGCAGCAAGTTATCAAGATTCGCCAGCGGCTCACCCATGCCCATCACCACCAGGTGGCTGAGCCGCTCTTCGGGGCCCAGCCGGTGCTGGAGGAGGAGCACCTGCTCGACGATCTCGCCGGTGGTGAGGTTGCGATCGACGCCGTCGAGGCCGCTGGCGCAAAAGACACAGCCCATGGCGCAGCCGACCTGTGTGCTGATGCACATGGTGCGACGCAAGCTTTCGGGACTGGTCGCGCGCTTGCCGACGTTCTCACGCAGCAGCACGCACTCGATGCGCCCTCCGCCCTCCAGTTGCAAGAGCAGCTTCTCGGTGCCGTCGTCGGCCGCCGTATGCTTGGCGACCTCGGCGGTCCACAGCCGAAACTCCCCCTCGAGCTGCGCGCGCAGCGCCTTAGGGAGGTCGGTCATCCCGTCCCAGCCCTGGGCGCGCTTCTCGAGCAGCCACTTCCGTACCTGCTTCGCCCGGTACGCCGGCAAAGCGAGCCGCTGGCACGCCGCCGCGAGCGTGGCGTCGATGTCGTCGAGCAGGTGGGGGGGATTGGGAACCACAGAGGCTCAGAGGGCTCGGAGGACGCACAGAGAGAAAGTTTAGGCGGCTCGTTTGAAGTGGAACGATTCTATAGCAGTTGAAATGTGGGAGGGGTCTCCAGACCCCGATAACGCGCACCATCATCAAACGGCATGGATGCCGTAATCGGGGTCTGGAGACCCCTCCCACAGATTCTGCGGAGCAGTTTTTACTTCTCTGTGCGTTCTCCGTGTCCTCCGTGCCTCTGTGGTTAATTCTAATTCGAACGCAGCAGCACCGGGGCCAGCGTGCTGAGGAAATACGCCCGCGGCGACGACAGCTCGATCCGGGCATGGAGATCGATTGTGGTCGCGGCGGGCTGCTCTTGCGTGCTGGCGCTGAGGAACTGCTCGATCGGCGTGCGGCGGCGCTCGTATTCGATGGCGCGGACGCTGCTCGTGGAGAGGTTCGCCAGTTCGGCGGCGCGCTCGATCGCCGCTTCGAGAAAGCCGATCGAGTCCACTAGGCCGTTGTCGATGGCTTGCTTGGCGGTGAAGACCTGGCCGGTGGCGACCGCGTCGAGCGCCTCGTCGTCGGCGCGGAACTTGGGCCGGCCTTCGCGGACGACGTCCTTGAAGCCCTCGAACGTGATGTTCACCAGCTCCTGCAGGACCTCGGTCTCTTTCTCGGTGCGGGGCTTCGTGGGGCTCCCCATCAGCTTCAGGTCGCCGCTGACGACCGACAGGTCTTGCGCGCCGGTCATGTTCATCGTGCGGGAGAAGTTGTAATTGGGGATCACCACGCCGATCGAGCCGGTCCAGGTGGTGGGCTCGGCGTAGATTGCGTTCTCTTGATCGCCGACCGCCATCGCCAGGTAGTAGCCGCCCGACGCGCACATGCTCCCCATGCTGACGACCATCGGCAGCTTACGCCCGTCGCTCAGTTTCCCGTCGCGCAGCTTCTTGGCTTGGTGGAACAGCCGGTCGCTGTAGGTGACGGTGCCGCCGGGGGAGTCGATCCGCAGGACGACGGCCTTCACCGAGTCGTCTTCCTCGACGGCTTTGAGTTGTCGCTCAACGAAGTCGTCCCCCTCCATGATGGCGCCGCTGACGTGGACGACCGCAATCTTGTCGGTCGCCGATTCGCTGAGGGAGTGGAACCGCTCACGCGGGCCTTCCCCCCGCCCAAAGTACTGCTGCATCTGCGACGCCATCCCGATCATCGAGACGATGCAGAACACGAGCACCACCAGCAGCAGCTTGCCGAAGCGCCCGAAGAGGCTCTCCCTCGGCTGGAGGATGTACTGCGGCGGCGCGGGGACAGGGGCGCTGGGCGTGACGGGGGCGTCGTTCATTTCCGGTTCTTTTGGAAGCAGGGGAGAGGGCCTCCTAGTGTACGGGTTGGCGCCACGGGAGAGAACGAGCCAGCGAGAGGGCGGCGAGGGGGGCGACGCAAGCCGTCGGAGGAACTTTGGTACCCGCTTCACTCCGACGACTTGTGTCGCCCCCCTCGCCAACTGCCCCCGACCTTGCCCCTTCGGGGCGCGCCCTAGTAGGCTTTCCGGGCTAAGGGGATCGGGCGGTTTTTGACGCCGCGCGTCCCCGCTAGCGTGCCAGCGTCGAAGAAGGCCAGCCACTCAGAAGGAGCGTACAGCGTGTTTGTCACCGCCTCGACGGAATGTTTCCTCGACCGAAGCAATGAAGCCGTCCTCGAGCTCATGATCGACTTGGGGTTCACCTCGATCGAGCTGGCCCTCAATGAGTCCGCGCCGGGCGGCTGGATGAAGCCCTCCGAGGTGCTCGCCGACCCCGACGCCGCGCTGAAGCGCTGCGGCTCGACCGCTCGGATGGACGTCGCGGCGATCAGCGTGCAGAGCGACGCCGAGGGCCCGGAGCTGCTCGACGAGTTCGAGGCGATCTGCAAGCTCGCCAAGGGTCTGAAGGTCGTGACGCTCGTCGTGCCGAGCTCGCCGCTGGGGACGCCCTTCAACGAAGAGATCGAGAAACTCAAGAAGATGGTCGCGCTGGCCGCCCTGGAGGGCGCGGTGGTCGCGCTGCGGACGCAGCTCGACTGCATGACGCAGGACCTCGAGACGGCCGCCGTCTTCTGCAACCACGTGAAGGGCCTCGGCCTGACGCTCGACCCGAGCTGCTACACGACCGGCCCTCACAAGGGGAAGCCGATCGACAAGCTCCTGCCCTTCGTCCGCCACACCCACCTCCGCGACAGCACCAAGGACGAGCTGCAGGTCCGCGTCGGCCAGGGCGAGATCGACTACGGCAAGCTCATCACACAGCTGCAGCGCGTCAAGTACCGCCGCGCGTTGTCGATCCATATGCAGCCCATGGAAGGGCTCGAGCACCCGCCCGAGGTGCGGAAGCTGCGGTTGTTGTTGGACTCGCTGCTGTAGGCCGGCAAGTGAATGACCCATGTTCAAGCCCCAATGACCAATGAAGAGAAGGGCCAGGGGTTAGGGGTGAGTGTCGAGCGAACGCCCGTGCGGCAGCACGCCATTGGTCATTGGAGCTTGATCATTGGGTATTCAGCACTGCCCCCAGGATTCCCCGGCGCCGCTTCCCACCCCGCGGGGTTAAGCTGACGGACCAGGGAGACGCCTCTTGGCTGTCAGCGAGACCACGATCCGCCGCTATATCGAGTCCGACCCGGACGTGCGGCTTATGCTGCGCGTCCGCGACGACGACGCCGCCGCGTTCGCCGAGCTCGTCAACCGCCACCAGGACCGACTAGTCTCGGTGCTTACTTATCAGGTGGGCCGCCGCGAACTGGCCGAGGAACTCGCCCAAGAAGCGTTCCTGCGGGTCTACAAGGCGCGCCACCGGTACGAGCCCGGCGCGAAGTTCACGACCTGGCTGTTCACGATCGCGGGGAACCTGGCGCTCAACTCGCTGCGGGGCGCGTCGCGCAAGCGCGAGGTCCGCCTCGCCGCCCAGTCGGCCGACGAGACCGGCGCCGCCGCGCCGC
>JBGSJY010000388.1:0-1791 GCA_041741515.1 Pirellulales bacterium
TTGCCCGCTTCGAGCGCGGCGAGCGTGCTGCGGACGCCCGCGGCGCCGACGATCGCCGCTAGCACCACGTCGACCTCGTCGCAGCTCGCCGCCTGCTCGAGGCCTTCGCGTCCGACCAGCAGCTCGGTCCCCTTGGGGAGCTTCTTCCACGATTGCTCGGCTGCGGCCTGCTCGTCCGAGGCGACGACGTACTTCGGTTTCAGCAGCTCGGCCTGCTCAATTAACTGGTCGAGCCGCGAATGGGCCGAGAGGACGGTCACTTTCAGCCGCCCGCCGCTGGCGCGGATCACTTCAACCGTGTTGCGGCCGATGCTGCCCGTCGAGCCGAGGACGGCGACCCGGCGGGCCGGCTTGGTGTCGGTGGGGCGGGCGGGGGGCTTCGAGCGGTCGGCCATGACTCGGCGGCGCCGGGGGGGAGCGGGAGGGGCGGGACAGGTAGTTCGCAACAGAACCGTCGGCCTATCCGCCGGTTGGCCAGTTGGCGGGTAGGCCCGTTGGCAGGAATTGTAGGTGTGATTGTGAGGATCGGCGCCAGCCGGGCAGGTTGCGCGGGCCGCCGCTTCAGCAGTTCGACGCCGCAGCCCCCTAAAGAACGGGTCGACGCGGTCCGCGCGTCGCTAAAATGCTGGTAGGATTGCCTTTGCAGCGAGTCCGGCGATTCTATCGGCGACCGTCGCCGACCGACAAGGCGAGCCACGCCCCCCATCTGACGCTTGGGCTCGCGCTTTGGTGAGCCCTTCCGTCGCTTGGGTGAACCGTCGCCGGTCTGTTTGCGTTGGTACAAGTACGTCCCAAAAGCCTACCTTCCTCCTCCGCGCCACGAATTTCCGCATGGATAAGCCGTCCGAAACCCCCAAGAACGACAAACGGGGCAACGACAAGCGGGGCGGCGACGGCAAAAAGCCCGGGTCGCAGCCCGTCAGCTTCGTCTGGTACCTGCTGGCGGTTTTCGTGCTGCTGATGTTCGGCGTGACCCTCTTCGGGGGCGGATCGGCGATCCCGCTCCAATGGAGCGAGTTCAAGCAACTCGTCGAGGCCTCGTACGTCCCGCCCGACACCAACCCCCAGGCCGGCGCCGGCCTCGCCGTCGACAAAGCCTCCGACGCGGACGCCGCGGACACCGCCGCTGACCAACCGGCGCCCCGCCCCGCCGGCCCCGGCTGGATCGTCTACGTCGATCGCACGATGGAGCCCGAGCGGCTGGTGCGGCTGTCGAACCTCAGCGGTCTCGAGGTCGGCTACGACGGCGTTAGCGGCAAGGTGACCCGCCAAGTGCTCTCCCCGAACGCGACCGCTCCCACCAAATCCACAGACGGCGATCTAGCGACGCTCCCCGATTCGGTAGCCGGGACCGATGAAAGCAAAAGCGTGCGGTTCCACGTCAACTGGAACCCCAACCTGCCGAAGATCGGTGACCTGCTCGAAGCCAACAACCTGAAGTACAAGGCCTCGCAGCCCGCCAGCCCGCTGCTGAACTGGCTGCCGACGCTGCTGATGATGGGCCTGTTGGTGGGCCTGATGATCTACATGCTCAAGCGGCTCGGCGGCGCCGGGTCGCCGATGGCGTTCGGCCGCAGCCGCGGCAAGCTCTACGCGCAAGAAGACCTCGAGGTCACCTTCGACGACGTCGCCGGCATCGACGAGGCCGTTGAGGAGCTGCGCGAGGTCGTCGACTTCCTTAAGAACCCCGAACGCTACCAGCGGCTCGGCGGCCGCATCCCCAAGGGCGTGCTGCTGGTCGGCCCCCCGGGCACGGGCAAGACGCTGCTGTCGAAGGCCGTCGCCGGCGAG
>JBGSJY010000389.1:0-5019 GCA_041741515.1 Pirellulales bacterium
CGATCCCGCTGGTGGAGATGAAGAACCAGCAGGTGCAGCGGGCGCTGTACTCGAATGCCACCGAGCTGTCGATGAAGCTCGCCGGCGGGCTGGAGCGTCACCGCATGGAGCAGGTGCAAGCTTACATCGGCGTCCGTGGTGCCGCCAACGGCAGCGAGCTACGCGGCATCGCGCCCGAGCGCATGGACCTCTACCAAGAGCACTGGCTGCGGCACGTCAACGACTACCGCGTGCCGAAGACCAAGTGGGTCGTGCTGCGTTACCCGACGGACTCATTCGCCCAGGCCGCCGACACGCCGACCGAAGAGTTCACCAACTTCTTCTTCGATGTCTGCACTGCCGACTATGCCGCGATGCGCGAGGCGCAGAAGCCGCTGGTCGAACGGATGCAGAAGGCGGACCACGTCCGCATCACGGCGCCGGGGACCGAGCTGGAGTTTTCGATCAAGGACATCCCGGTCATCCCGTGCAGCGGCGAACGCAACATCCCTGACGGCGAGGTCTTCACCGCTCCGGTGCGCGACAGCATCAACGGCACGATCCGCTTCAACACGGGAAGCCGTTACCAGGGGACCGTGTTCACCGACATCGCGTTCATGTTCAAGGATGGCAAGATCATCGACGCCACCGCGAACAACGCCGACCGCATCAATCAGTTGCTCGACTCGGACGAGGGCGCCCGTTACTGCGGCGAGTGGTCGCTGGGCACGAACAACTTCGTGCGGCACCCGATGCTCGACACACTCTTCGACGAGAAGATCGGCGGCTCGTTCCACCTCACGCCCGGCAACGCCTACGAGGAAGCCGACAACGGCAACCGCAGCCGCATCCACTGGGACCTCGTCCTGATCCAACGCGCCGACTATGGCGGCGGCGAGATCTACTTTGATGGCGAGCTGCTGCGGAAGGACGGCTACTTTGTGCCGGACGATTTGCAAGGTCTCAACAAGGGTTTGTGAGACCTGCAACACGGTCGAGGCGGACTAGGTTCAAAATCAATGAACCACGACGGACACAATCGGCGCGAAGAATCATCCGCTCGACTTAGTTGACCGCGAAAGTGGCTCGTCGCGTCCGGGGTGTTCGTCGTGGTTGGTCTCTATTCACTTCATGATGCAAGCCGGCGGCCCCCTTCGCCCCGGGCCGCCGGCGCCGAGCGCTTGTTGACTCTCAATCGCGATCGTCGCTTTCCGACTTATTGTGAGCCTTGAGGACTTTGACGATCGTATCTTCGCTCACCAAGTCCTTGAGCTTGATCTTCCCTTGGTTGGCCTGACGGATGACGGCCCCCAGGTGCTTGCCGAGGTCGGCCGCATCGAAGTCGCCTGCGATGTTGACAAAGGCGATTTCATCGTCCTCCGCGGCGACCACGACGATGCCGACAATCTGGTCGCCCTGGGGCAGGATCATCACGTCCGACCGCTTGCCGTCCTCGCGGGCTTGAACCACGCTCTCCCAGCCGTCATCGGCGAGTGCGGCGGTCTCGGCCTGGGCCGCATTGGCAAAATCCCTTGCGCTGACGTGGTTCTTGTAGACATCCACCCGCACCAATCGCACTTGGCTGATGATCTCATCCAGCGCTCGCAGTTCGGGAGCCTCGGCGGCCGCTTCACTGGTCATGGAGGTCATGAAGCGGAGCAGGGTTGGCCCGAGCCGTAATTTCACCGCCGGCTTTTCGTCGCCGAAGTGCTTCGACCAATCGATCGAGACGATCCCCGGGTGCCGGCCGGGTTGGGAGATCGACTGGGAGCCCGACGGGGACCCCTGCTGGTTCTCCCCCTCGGCGGCTGGCGCCATCGTGGGAGCTACACAGGCGAGCGCCACGATCAATAAACGGATTTTCATTTCCCTTTCTCCCATGAAGAGATACTTCGGCGACCTCGAGACGTGCCGCCTAAAAAATCAAAAACTGTTGACGATCTAGCCGGCGTCAACGCCGTCGTGGGTCGTCGTTCTGAGATAGCCTACGGCTTGAGCGCTCCAGCGGCCGAGTTGGCTGCTCTCAAGGGCGGTGACGACCGTCCGCGTCGGCTTGGCGACACCGTGCTCGAAGGCCTCGCGGCTTACGTCGGTCACTTGCCGACTCAAGGTGGACCGCAACTCGACAAGGTCGCTTTCCAACTGCGCCCGTCGCCGTCCTTCCTGCCGCTTCTCAATGGCGCCTCGGACCGACCACACGCCGACGGCGAGCAGCAAACAAGCGGCCGAACCTACCGCCACGCTTCGAACCCGACGTTCGCGTACCCGACGGCTCGCGACCTCGAACTTCGACGCCTCGCTCCGCACCGCCACCAGCACGCGATTCGGGCAACGGAGCATCGGCAATCCACGGAGCGACGTCCTCACGCCGCCTATCGCTTTCGATGTAGCGTCACACGCTTCGCAGCTCGACAAGTGCCGCTCCACACCGTCGCAGTCGTCAGCCGACAGTTCACCATCGAAATACGCGTCGAGACGCTCATCGACCCACCCGCAGTCGGGCGAGTTGTGTTCGGTAGAGGAATCAAGAAACTTCATAGGTAGGTCTCAGTCCGCACGACAAAGGTCTTCGGCCGCTGCGCGATTGGCGACGATCTCCGTCAGCTGTCGCCGGGCGCGGTGCAGCGTGACGCGGACGCTGGCCAGCGTCATCTCCATCGCCTCGGCGATTTGTACATAGGACATGCCTTGCACCTCGCGCAGCACCACGACGCTGCGGTAGGGCTCGCGGAGTTGCAGCAGCAGACGCTCAGTTTCTTGGGTCTTCTCGGACGCTTCGAGCGTGGCGTCGGGCGTCAGCTCACTACACGGCGTCTCCCCGAGGGCCGTGTCGCACGCCCCGCCGCCGACGACTTCGCGCCGCCGGCTCCGCCGCCGCATAAGGTCACGGCAGGCGTTCGTCGTCACCCGCACCAGCCAGGCTTCGACCTTTTCGGGATCGATACGGTCCTGGTGCTTCCAGCAGCGCAGCAGCACCTCTTGCGTGACGTCCTCGGCGTCCTGCCGCGAGCCCAGCGTGTAGCACGCCAGCGTAAAAACGCGGTCGGCGTGCTGGTCGATGACGCGCTGGATCGTCGGGAAGGTCGCCATGCTGCACCAAGGACGCCAAACGGACCCGCCGAGTTACAGACCGGGCGGAAATCTTCGGACCCCAACTTCATCCCTTAAGGTTTACCACAGAGCCACTGAGAGCACGGAGGAAGGCACAGAGACGGCTTTCTCTGTGCGTCACTCCGTGTCCTCTGTGCCTCTGTGGTTTGATTGGATGCGAATGAGTCGGCTGTATGACGGCTGTGTTTAAGCCGAATCCCGACTTTCCAGAAAATCCTCCAAACCGGCCTTGATGGGATTCGGCGGGGCCCCTAATTTCCCCGCCACACGGCTGAGGGCGGTCGCCAGATGGCTGCCCCCGGCTGCGACCGGAAGCACAAACGACCACCAAGCCACGTGGAGGGCCGCCCTACAAAGGCGGGACCCGCGTCAGCGCCGGACGAGGCACGGAAGCCTGCCGCCGCTCGCGTCCACCCCCTTGACGCAGCGTCAGTCGAAGCGATTCTCCCCCCTTCGCCCGACCGGCCAACGCGTCCAATCGCTCCCGGAAAAGTTACCCGTCCTCTGCCCCCCTGGGACGTGTGCTTTTCTGGGAGCTTTTTTTTGCGCGGTTGGCGAGCCGGCCACGTTAGGGGTCGGTGTTTTCTCCGCTTCACTCCGACGACTTGCGTCGCCGGCTCGCCGTCGCTCTTTTGGTTGAGAACTCTAAGCTTCTTGCGACGCCCCGTCGATTCTGCGCTAGCCATACCTCAAACCTCAAGGTATCGTCCGCCGCATGAGCACCCGACGCACCAACCCCGACTTCCTCAACGGCGTCCCCGAGCTAGTGATCCTCGAGTTGCTTAGCCGCCGCGCCATGTACGGCTACGAGCTCGTGCAAGCGATCCGTGAGCAATCGGGCGGCGAACTCGAGTTCGGCGAGGGGTGCGTTTACCCCCTGCTGCACAAGCTGGAAGAACGCGGCCTGCTGGCGTCGCGACGCGTCGATGTCGGCGGTCGTAGCCGCGTGGTCTATCGCGTGACGACGCCAGGCAAGTCACGCCTGGCGGAAACGGCGGCGGAGTGGCGACGGATCGCCGCTTCGATTCAAGGCATCCTGCAAGGAGGCGATCATGCCCTCGTACCTGTTGCGTAGCGTCAAGCCGGCTGAAACGACCCTCTACGCCGAACTCGTCCGCCGCGGTCTGCCGGCAGACTATGCGAGGCGAACGGCGCAAGAACTCGACGACCACCGCGCCGACCTGCTAGCGGACCTCCGCGCCGATGGCGATACCGATCCGGTGTCAATTGCCGATGAGCGACTGGGCGAGACTCGCAAGCTGGCGAAGCGAATCGCGAGCGACTACCAACGCCGCAGCTGGTTCGGGCGCTGGCCGCTGGTGAGCTTTCTGCTAGCGCCGCCGCTCGTGCTATGCGCCGTTTGGTACGCCTGTGTGCTGGGTATCTTCGCGATCTCGGCGGTCGCCCATTGGTTCGGCGGACCAGGTATGCCGGCCGAGTACACGACCGGCCGAAACATCGAAGCGGCGTGGGGCTTCTACTATTTCTCGGTCACGGTGTTCAGCTTCCTTATTCCTTGCCTCGTTGCTTACTGGTACAGCCGCTTTGCCCTGACGGCAGCCCAGTCACGGGCGTACTTGCTAATGGCGTGTCTATCGTTCGGCCTCATGGACGGGCTGGTCTACCATCAGGTGTGGATCAATCCCGATTACGCTAATCGAGCAGCGAACGGCTTCGGGGTCTATTTCGGCGACGCGGCCGCCATGTCGCAGTTCTTCTCGAGGCCGATCCAACTGGCGCAGTTGCTGGCACCGGTATTGGTTGGCGTCGCACTGCTGTGGCGAGACAACCGGCGCCGTGCGGGGGCGATGCTTGCAACTTCTATCGAGACAGACCCTACGAGACTGGCTGCTTAACACTTCTATAGCGAGCCGGCCACGTTAGTGGTCGGAGTGAAGCGGCAAAAACTCCGACCACTAACGTGGCCGG
>JBGSJY010000390.1:0-12188 GCA_041741515.1 Pirellulales bacterium
CGCCGGGGCCGCCGCCGGGGGGCTGGGCCGTCGCCGCGGTCGCCAGGGCGAAGACCATCGCCGCCGCAGGCGCAAGTCGGGCAAATACGCGCAAAACGTCCATGGTCATCACTCGTCTCCGGAAAAGTCTGGGACAATTCATTCCAGTAACCGCCTCGACGGACTCACCTCAATCGGCCCCGTGAGGGACCGGCGCCGTGGGGTGGCTGGCCATCTCTAAGGTACCTAACCCACCCCGCGGTGGGCGGCGCCGCAGAATCTCGGGCATCGCCGAAGGGCTTGAGGCGGTCGTCCGAATGCCGACGCCCCGCCTCAAGCCGTCGGGGCTGAATCAAAAGCGGGCGTTTCGCTCGTCTTTTTGCTGCCGGCATTGCAGGAAAACGGCCGGACGCCGTAGTTTGCGCAATTCAGGCCGTCTCCTTGCGCCGTGGACCGCATGTCATGGACCCCGTCTTGCCAACCGGCAGCGATCAGCTGCTCACCAAGGAAAAAATCGCCCGCGACTGGCTGACACGTTACACGGGCATGCCGCTGTCGGAGTTTGGCGACTATGTCTTGTTGACCAATTTCCGCGACTACGTGCGGCGTTTCGCGGACCGCTTTGGCTGCGAGGTCCGCGGCGAGGACCGCCCAATGCAGGCCGCCACCAATAGCGACGGGCTGACGATCATCAATTTCGGGATCGGGTCCCCCAACGCAGCCACCGTGATGGACCTGCTGACGGCCCACCGGCCCAAGGGGGTGTTGTTCCTAGGCAAGTGCGGCGGCCTCAAGCACTCGACCGAGATCGGCCACTTTATCCTGCCGATTGGCGCCATCCGGGGCGAGGGGACCTCCGACGACTATATGGACCCGCTGGTGCCGGCCCTGCCCTCCTTCAAGCTCCATAAGTTCGTGTCCCAGAAGCTCGTCGAACGCGGACTCGATTACCGGACGGGCGTCGTCTATACCACCAACCGCCGCGTCTGGGAGCATGACGAGAAGTTCCGCCAGAAGCTTCAGTCGTACACGCCAATCGGCATCGATATGGAGACCGCCACGCTGTTCATCGTCGGCCACGCCAACCAGATCGCCCGCGGCGCCCTGCTCTTGGTGTCGGACGTGCCGACAACCCCTGAGGGGGTGAAGACCACGGTCAGCGACGCTGCCGTGAGCCGAAACTGGGCTGTCACGCACCTCGAGCTGGGGATCGACGCCCTGTCGGGCATCGACGAGAAGGGCGAAGAGATCAAGCACTTCCGCTATTGAGCCCTCGCAGAAGCCTCCAGCAGCCGGCACGGTTTGCCATCCGCGTGCCCGACTCAGCCGCTCAGCGGCCGATCTTATGCTTTGGGGAAGCTGGGCGGCAAAAAAACGCTAACGGCATGTTGGACGGCGGGGCTAGCAGACGGCTATGATGCCCGGACCGTCGGGCAAAGCCCCTCCGCCCGGAGGCCCCACCCCCCCTTCCGCGACGTCCACACGCCGAGCCCCCGCCCCCCGTGTCTGATCGCCGCCTCGCCTTTAATTGTCCCACAGCTCTCCTTGCATTGGCAGCGCTGGTCGCCGCCTCCGTCGGTTGCGGCGACGGCAAGCTTCGGCGGTATCCGGTCTCAGGCACTGTGTCCGTCGGTGGTAAGCCGATCGAGGGCGTGCGCGTAACGCTTGTACCGATCGGCGGCAGCGAGAAACTGCAGAAAGAGCGGCCATCGGGCGTCACTGACGAGATTGGCCGTTTCGAGCTCACCACCTTCGTCCGCGGAGACGGGGCGCCCGCGGGCGAATTCACCGTCCTGTTCCACGCCGTAAGCCCCACGGACGCCGAGCAGGCACGAAGGTGGGCGAAACGACCCAAACTCGACCCCAAGTACCGACGCCCCGACACGAGCGGGATTACCGTGACCATTGGTGACGAGGCTACCGAGCTTCCTCCCTTCGAACTCTAGAGGACTGGCGCGGTCCCTGGACTGTGCTTGCTCTCTACCCCTCAGGATTTAACCCTCCGGCATTGCATGTCAAACGTCGCTAACGGCGCCCGTCGCGCGGGTTTTACGCTCGTAGAATTGCTGGTGGTGATCGCCATTATCGGCATCCTCGTGGCGCTACTGCTGCCGGCTGTTCAATCGGCGCGCGAGGCGGCCCGGCGCATCCAGTGCACGAATCAGTTCAAGCAGCTCGGTCTGGCGCTGCTCAACTACGAGTCCACGTTCAAGTCGTTGCCGCCCGCCTACACCTCGATGCAGACCTACACGACCCAAGCGGGCAGCTGCGGCAACTCGACCAACATCACGGTCCGACAGGCCGACCTTGCCAGCAAACTGCCGCCGTCGGTCATCAAAGCCAATGGGGATATCGCCCAGCACAACTTTGTGCCTTTTATCCTCCCATTCATCGAGCAGCAGGCCGTTTACGATCAGTACAACTTCAGACGTGACTGGAATGACCGGTTCGCCGACGGGACCGAGACGCCCAACCGGGTCGTTGTCGCCAACGTCATTCCGGAGTTGCTCTGCCCGTCGGCGCCGTCCGCGGACGAGCGCGCGGGCAAGCAGACGATCTCTTCGCCTCCCCCCCTGGGACTTGTCGATGTCGGGCGCGCTGCCAGCGACTATGCGGTGTGTGTCGATATCGACACGACGCCGAACGGTTTTTGCTTCCTCCTCGATTCGGGGCTGGTCACCAACCGCGACTTCGCGTCATTGGAAGGCCTCATGCAGATCACGCCCATCTCGCTCCGCAAAGCGTCCGATGGCCTGTCGAAGACGTTCATGCTCTTCGAGGACGCCGGCCGTCCAATTGAGTTCACCTTGGGTAAGGCGACCGGCCGTTCAACCGACGGCGCTCCCTGGGCAGACCCGTCCGCCTACTTCGTCTTCGGGAATTCGCTCGAAGCGGCATGTGGTGTGACGACGATCATGAACTGCACGAACTACGACGAGATTTACTCCTTCCACCCCGGCGGCGCTAACTTTTTGTACGGCGACGGCTCGGTGCACTTTCACGGCGAAGACCTCGACAATGAAGTCTTCGTGACCCTCTTCACCCGTGCCGCCGGCGACGTCGCGAACGGAGCACCATGATCCGCTACTGCTGCTTTATAGTGGCGATGTTGGCTGCCGTGCCGGCCTTCGCCGCCGACTCTACCCCGCTGCGCATCGTCACCTTCAACGCCGAGATCCTCACGGCGCCGGGCGTCCGCGCGGGACAGCTCCAGAAGTTCCGGTTCGACTACGCGCGGCAGGGGCATCTCGAGCGCGTCGCCAACGTGATCGAGACCCTCTCGCCCGACATCCTTAACTTTGTCGAGGTCACCAGCCGCGAAGCCGTGGACCAGGTCGTCGATATCCTCCACGAGAAGGGTTTGAAGGATTACCGGGGCTACCACATCGAGTCGCATGACGGCTTCAGTGGCATGGATGTGGGCGTGATCTCTCGGTACCCGCTCGACCCGATCGCTGGAGAAGACGGCGAGGGCCAAGCGATCCGCACGATCTACTCTCCGAAGGGCGATCCGACCTGGAGCCAGGCGTTCTCCTTTACCGAGCGCGGCGAGAAGCGTAGCGGCGGGACGTCGCTCGACCGCAACTCGATGTATTTCGTGTCGGTGAATGGCTGGAAGCTCGGCTTCCTCGGCCTGCACCTCAAGAGCAATCCCGACGACGCCTACTCCAACGGCAAGCGCGGGGCCGAGGCCGAGCTCGTCTGCCGCGCTGTCCGCGGCGAGATCGTCCCCCGCGGCTACCTGCCGATCGTGCTGGGCGACCTTAACGACTACGACCCGGACGTCCCCGACCGCGACGACACCCGCGACACAAAAACGAGCGTCATCAAGCGGATCAAGGACTTTGACCCCAAGAAGCCCGGCGACGAGCTGGTGAACGCCGCTCAGTGGATCCCGCGCAAGGCGGACCGCTACACATCCCACTGGGACTGGAACGAGAACGGCGCCTCCGACGGCGACGATGTCTTCACGATGATCGATCACGTGCTGCTCGCGAAAGAACTTGCCCCGCACGTCAAACGCGTCTTTATCAGCCACGTCGTTGGGCTCGACACGTCGGACCACTTCCCGATCGTGGTCGACCTTGAACTGCCCGCTGCTCCATAGGGCCTGCTGCTCCTCTAGTGGTGCGATTAGGAAGGGAGATGGGGGGATGGTTGGAGATGGGGGGATCGCAAGCGGCTGGGTGAGACCCTGATTGGGCTTAAATTGGTCTCGCGCATCGTGCGTTTATCAGGCGATCTACTTTTTGCACAAGGGTCGCTTTGCGACCTCTTGAAGTGATTCACCTGAGTCTTAGTGCGTCTTCAGTGACGTCCCGCTGACTTGACACTGGATCGTTGGCCATCCACCTGCGATCCCCACTATCCCCAATCATCTCCACATCCCCCTTCCTCAAGTCACCGTCTCTTGGCGCTAAGCCGTCAGGACGGTCCATTGTCGGAATGAGCAACGTAGTTCCGCTGATTGACCACGCCGTCCTGGCGCCGACGCAGACGTCCGCCGATGTCCGTAGCGCCTGCGAGATGGCCGTCCGGCTGGGGATCGCCAGCGTTTGTGTGAAGCCGTCGAGCGTGGCGTTGGCGACCGAACTCCTCGAGGGGTCGTCGGTGCTGCCGAGCACCGTCATCGGGTTCCCCCATGGCGGCACGAGCCGCGCCGCGAAGGTCGCCGAGACGCTCCGCGCCTGCGAGCAGGGCGCCAAGGAGGTCGACATGGTTGTCAACATCGGCCGCGTGCTCGAAGGCGATTGGGACTATGTCGGCGACGACATCGCCTCGGTTGTCGCCGCCGCCAAGAGCAAGGGCGCGATCACCAAAGTAATCTTCGAGACCGGCCTGATGCCCTCCGATGACGCCAAGCGAAGGCTTTGCGAGCTGAGCGAAGCGGCCGGCGCCGCCTTCGTGAAGACCTCGACCGGCTTCGGCTTCGTCAAGGACGCCGCGGGCAATCTAGTCTCGACCGGCGCGACGGTCGAAGACATCACCTTGATGCGCGCCACATGCAGCCCCGCGGTGCACGTCAAAGCGTCCGGCGGCATCCGCAGTTACGAGGACGCCCTTCGCATGGTCGAAGCCGGCGCGACGCGGCTCGGCACCAGCGCGTCCGAAGCGATCGCCAAAGGGGCGTCGGGAGACTCTTACTAAGTTCAGCCTTTCACCGCGGAGTGCGCGGAGTGCGCGGAGGACGCGGAGAGCTTTCGCGTAACCTTTCGAAGTCCGCGTCCTCCGCGTCCTCCGCGGTAAATCGGTAGCAAGAGAAAAGATGCTTCACCTTTACGAACAGATCCAAGAGGCCGTCGCTAAGATCCACTCGGTATGGGAAAAGAAGCCCCACGCCGGAATCATCCTCGGCACGGGCCTCGGCAACTTCGCCGAGAAGATCACCGTCGAGGCGACGCTCGACTACGGTGACATCCCGCACTTCCCCGTCTCGACCGCCACAAGCCACCGCGGCCGCTTCGTGTTCGGCACGCTCCGCGGGCTGCCGGTGATGGTCATGGAGGGACGGTTCCACGCCTATGAGGGTTATCCGATCAGCCAGATCACGCTGCCGGTTCGGGTTATGAAGGCCATCGGCGCCGAGCTATTGATTGTTTCGCAGGCTGTGGGGGGGATGAATCCCTACTACAAGCCGGGCGATGTGATGCTGATCGACGATCACATCAACCTCCTGGGCGATAACCCGCTGGTCGGCGTCAATGACGACCGCCTCGGCCCGCGCTTCCCCGACATGTCGCAGCCGTACGACTTCGAGCTGCTTGCCGAAGGCCAAGCGATCGCGCGGCGCGGCGACTTCGTCGTCCACCGCGGTGTGAGCGTCGCGGTCCTCGGGCCGTGCCTCGAGACGCGTGCCGAGTACCGCTTCCTTCGCGCCATCGGCGCCGACGTCGTCGGTATGTCCACCGCGCCCGAAGTGATTACCGCGGTCCATTGTGGCCTGCGTGTCTTCGGCATGGCGGTCGTAACCGACATGTGCCTCCCCGACGCGCTGGAGCCGGCCGTCGTCGAAGAGATCATCCGCGTCGCCAACTCGGCCGAGCCCAAGCTGCGGACGCTGGTCGAGGGAGTTCTCGACTACGAAGCGAAGAAGAGGGGCTGAAGATTTTGAACCACAAAGGAACGGCGGAACAAAGGTAAGCGACTACGACCTTTTTTACTTCGTTCCTTTGTGGTTCCCTTTTACTTTAGTAGTGCCGACTAGGTGAACGGGCTAGCCGATCAAATCGACGCCGCGGCCGACGCGATTCGCCACGCCGCTAGCGGCTTAGCCTCGGAAAACGGGACGGCAAAGACCGCCGTCATCCTCGGCTCCGGCCTCGGCGCTCTCGCAGATCGCATCGACGACGCCACGGCGATCCCCTACGCCGACCTGCCTCACTTCCCGCGATCCACCGCTGCGGGTCATGCCGGAAAGCTGATTGTCGGCACGCTCCGCGGCACGGATCGGCAGGTCGTCGCGCTACAGGGGCGATTCCACCTTTACGAAGGTTGGAGCGCACAGCAGGCCGCATTCCCGGTGTGGGTGCTCAAGCGGCTGGGAGTCGAGACGCTCGTCGTCTCCAACGCGGCCGGCGGGCTCAACCCGTCCTACCTGGTCGGCGACGTGATGCTGATCGACGATCACATCAACTTTATGTTCAAGAACCCACTAACGGGCGTGAACGACGACAGGTTGGGGCCACGCTTCCCCGACATGTCGGCGCCGTACGACTCTGCATTGCTCAAGCTGGCCGAGACCGTGGCTCGGCGCGAAGGTTTCTTCTGCCCGCGCGGCGTCTACGTCGGCATGCTCGGCCCGACCTACGAGACGCGCGCCGAGTACCGCATGGCCCGCCGCCTCGGCGGCGACGCGGCCGGCATGTCGACCGTCCCCGAGGTGATCGCCGCCCAACACTGCGGCGTCCGGGTCCTCGGCCTCTCCACGATCACCAACGCCTGCTCACCCGACCAGCTCGGCAAAACCACCCACGAAGAAGTCGTCGCCGCCGCCGCCTCGGCCGGCGAAAAGCTCCGCGCCATCGTCGAAGCGGTTGTCTTAGATTCTTGATAGTCGCCACGACGGACACGACGAATCATCCGGTGATGGGCGGCCGTCGTGTTCTTCGTGTCCGTCGTGGTTCAATTTGAACAAGGTTACCGATGAACGTCGCTCAGTTGATCGCCAAGAAGCGTGACGGCGCCGAGCTCTCGCCAGGCGAGATCGGCGGTCTTATCGCCGCCTACGCCGCCGGCGACCTGCCCGACTACCAAATGTCCGCGTGGACCATGGCCGTCTTTATCCGTGGGATGACGACCGCCGAAATCGCCGCCCTTACCGAGGCGATGCTCGACTCGGGCGCGAAGTTCGCTGGGTCGCCCGCGGGGGGACCGCCGAACGTTGACAAGCACTCGTCGGGCGGAATCGGCGACAAGGTGTCGATCCCGCTGGCGCCGGCGCTGGCTTGCTGCGGCGTGAGGGTGCCGATGATCAGTGGCCGCGGACTCGGCGCTACCGGCGGCACGCTCGACAAACTCGAGTCGATCCCCGGCTACCGTGTCGATTACGACATGGAAGAAGCCCAGCGGATCGCCGACGAGGTGGGCTGCGTGATCGTCAGCGCCTCTCCCGAGCTGGTTCCGGCCGATCGCAAGCTCTACGCGCTCAGAGACGTCACGGGAACGGTGCCATCGATCGCGCTGATTACCGCCAGCATCATGAGCAAGAAGCTCGCCGAGGGGCTCGACGCGCTGGTGCTCGACGTGAAGTGCGGCAGCGGCGCCTTCATGAGGACGCTCGATGACGCCCGTGGCCTAGCCCGTTCGCTCGTCGATACCGGCAAGCGGATGGGCGTCGCCAACGCAGCGCTGATCACCGACATGAATCAGCCGCTGGGGCGCCTGGTGGGCAACGCCGTTGAGATCGATGAGTCGGTCACATGCCTCGAAGGGGGCGGCCCCGACGATCTGCGGAAGCTGGTTGTCGAGCAGGGCGCCGAGGCGTTGGTCCTCGCCCGGGTAGCCAGTTCTCTCGAGGAAGGTCGGTCCAGGATCGTAAGAACGCTCGACGACGGTTCTGCCCGGGAAAAACTCGCCAAAATGGTCCGTTCCCAAGGGGGCGACCTCGAGGCGTTGCGGCCCCGTGCGGCGGAGCGAATGGTCACCGCTGAGCGTGGCGGTTATGTCGCGGCGATCAACACCGAGGCGCTTGGCTACGCGGTCATCGAGCTGGGCGGCGGACGAAAGCAGAAGGAAGACGTGCTCGATCCCTCGGTTGGATTGGAGATGCTCGTACGATTGGGCGACCGTGTCGAGGCGGACCAGCCGTTGGTGCGGTTGTTCGCCGGCGCCAGGGGGCGGGACGCGGCCCTCGCAATGACGGCCGCGGCGATCACGCTGACGGATGAACCCTGCCCGGCGCCGCCGCTGATTGTTGAACGCGTCGACTAAGAGCCGCCGGGGAGTTACGCTGCCGATATGGCCGAACCGACCCAAGAGCAGATCGACAAGCTCGTCCAAGCCGCCGTTGCGGTCCGGGCGAAGGCCTACGCCCCGTTCTCGAAGTTCTATGTCGGCGCCGCGATCCTCGATAATGAGGGCCGCATCTTCAGCGGTGTCAACGTCGAAAACAGCTCTTACGGCTTAACGATCTGCGCCGAGCGGATCGCTGCCGGAACGGCAATCACCGCCGGAGCCAAAGAGTTTGTCGCCGTAGCCGTAGCGACTCCCGGCGCCGCAGCGCCGTGCGGGGCGTGCCGGCAGTTCCTGTACGAGTTCGGGCCGCGATGCGCGGTGCTGCTCGTGGGTAGCGAGTCGGGAGAGGTGATGCAAACGGCGAAGCTCGACGAGCTCTTGCCGAAAGGCTTTCGCCTCGAATAGTAGCTACGGGTCGGAAAATTCGTTGTCTGGGAGCCGGACTACGGATCCCTGACACCTCCCCCCCCGATACAAAAAACGCGGGCCGCCCTTTCGGACGGCCCGCGGTCGTTAGCAATCGAGATCTCTCTGTCGCTGCCTGATCAGAAGGTGAGGATCAGGTCCATCGCGAAGATCGTCTGGTTCAGGTAAGCCTGGTCCTGTCCGAGAGCGGTGAGCACGTTGGGCAGGTTGTCGCTGGGCGACCAGTTGTAGCGGATTTCCGGACGCAAGAGGACGTTGGCCATCGGGCGGTAGTTGAGGCCGTAAGCCATCTCGTTGACCGAGACGCCGTCCGCCTTCCACCACTCGACACGGGCGCCCGCCTTCCAGCAGTCGTTGAACGTGTAGAACAGGTACTGGTTGATGCCGATCGTGTCGTAGTGACCGCCGTTGGCGTTGACCGAGTTGTCAACACCGACCACGTCGCTCTGGAACACGTACTGCATCTTATCGGAGAGGTCGGCGATGGCCACGATCGAGTGGGTGTAGCCGTTGTTGCCGATCCAGCCGAGGTCGCCCGCGGTGAGGATGTAGGTGACGGCCACGTCGTCGGTCGCCTGAACGCTGGCGCCGCCGAGGAAGCTGCTGCCGCCGCCGAACTGGTCGAAGCCGGTGTCCCAGCCCGCGGTCCAGCCGCCGTACAGGGTCAACTCGTCCGAAGCGTTGTAGGTCGCCAGGGCGCCCGTGTGGGTAAACGCTTCGCTGAAGTTGAACGTGTAAGGGATGCTGTAGAAGAAGTTTCCGGTCGCCGGCACCACTTGGTAGCCCAAGAGCGTGTAGAAGTGACCGACCTTCACCGACAGGTCGCCGTAAGCGGCCTCGGCGTACAGCTGCGGCATGGCCCAGCCGTAGACGCCGTGGTCCCAACCGTTCTGGTAATCGAAGTTACCCGGGTTGTTGCCGAACGATTGGGTGTTCTGCGCGTCGGTGCCGTAGAGCACGTCCACGCGTCCACCGAAGCCCCAGCCGCACGAGCCGTCGGCGACCTTCTCGGCGTACAGATACATCTGTTGCGCGTCGAAGTGGTCGGGGTGGGTGTTGAACACGCCGTCGTTGGCGCTGGAGTACCCGAACTGCATCCAGCCCGCGACCGTCCAGTCACAGCTATCGCACGGGTCGAGGTAGCTGTCGAGCGTCCAAGGATCGCCCAGGCAGCAGTCGCCCAGCAGGCAACCGCCCAGGCCACACGTCGAGCCGCAACCGCAAGCGTCGCCGCAGCACGCGTCTTCTATGCCACAAGAAGGCTCAGCGGCGCAATTAGGCTCGACAGCGCAGTTGGGCTCGGCCAAGCAGCTCGGTTCATAGCCGCTGCTCGGCGTAACGCCATATGTCACGTCGCTCGACGACGCCGGGTTGGGCGGGGCCACCGACGGGAGCGTGTCAACCGGCTGATTGTAATAAGTTTCGTACTGTAGCGGGGCGGGGGCGACCGACGCCGGTTGGGCGACTTGGTCAGCCGCCGCATACCCGGCGACGGCAAACGCCGTCAGCCCGGCAAGGGCGTGACGTTTCATAGAACTCGCAGCTCCAGGAGCGGGAAAGGCGGGGGCTAGCTGCCAAGGGAGGGAACCGGGCGCAGACCACCGCAAGGCCTGCGTCGCTAGCTAGCACAGATATCGCCAAGCCACTCTCAACGGATGAACCGAGAACGGCGCCCGATTGCTAGAAATGCTGGCGCCGCGATAGACCTTACCGGGCCGCGAAGGGCTTCCGGTTGGGCAAGATGTGGAGCCACGATCGTTAAGCCTTCGCGTTAAGCACGTCGGCGAAGAGCGCATCAACGAACTCGTCCGGGTTGAATGGCGCGAGGTCTTCGTGGCTTTCGCCGAGGCCGACGTATTTCACCGGCAGGCCCATCTGCTGACGGATCGAGACCACGACGCCCCCCTTGGCGGTGCCGTCGAGCTTCGCCAAGACGATGCCGGTGCAGCCGGCCGCTTCGGCGAACTTGCTCGCCTGGCTGATGCCGTTCTGCCCAGTGGTGGCGTCGAGCACCAGCAGCACCTCGTGCGGCGCGCCGGGCAAGGCCTTGGCGAGGGCCGCGCGGATCTTGGTCAACTCGGCCATCAGGTTGGACTGCGTCTGCAACCGGCCGGCCGTGTCGATAATCGCAATGTCGGTCTTCTCGGCGAGCGCCTTCTCAACCGTCTGGTAGCCAACCGTTGCTGGGTGCGTGCCGCTCGGGGCGGTAACGATGCCCGCGCCAAGGCGCTCGGCCCAGATCGTCAGTTGCTGCACGGCCGCCGCGCGGAACGTATCGCCGGCGCCGAGCAGCACGCTCTTGCCGTCGCGCTTGAACTGGCTGGCGAGCTTGGCGATCGACGTAGTTTTGCCGGCTCCGTTGACGCCGCAGACCATCACGACCGTCGGTCCGCTGGGCGCGTACTCGATCGGCGCAGCGGGCTGGTGCATTAGTTCTTTGAGCTTCTCTTTGAGGACATCAACGACTTCCTCCAATTGCACGACGCGGCCGCGGAGTTTCTTGCCGATCTCCGCGACGAGGGCCTCGGTCGAGTCGTACCCCATGTCGGTGCGGAAGAGGATGCCGCGGATCTCCTCCAAAAACTGCTCATCGATCAGCCGCCCCTCGCTCTTGAAGAGGTCGCGGATGTCCGTATTGAGGACGGCGCCAGTCTTTTTGAGACCGGCTTTGATGCGGCTGAAGAAACCCATGCGGAAGGGGTGAGGCTTGAGGCGACAGACTGGAGGACGCTCGGCAACGATAAAGCCCGGATTGTCCGTCCCCAGGCCTCAGGCCTCAAGCCTCAGCCGGTTTCAGCCGGTCCAAGATGCCGTTCACGAAGCCCCCAGAATTGGCGCTGCCGTAACGCTTTGCTAGCTCGATGGCTTCGTTGACGGCGACGGCGAAGGGCGTCTCCCCGTGGATCACCTCGTAGGCGGCCAGGCGGAGGATATTGCGCTCGGCGCCCGCCATCCGCTTCAGGCTCCAGTTTTGGGCGATCTGGCCGAGACGCTCGTCGAGGGCCTCGCGGTTCTGCCGGACGCCGAGTACCAGCCGGAGGGCGAAGTCCTCGCCGTCTTGGTTATTGAGCCGGCCGTGCAAAAAATCGGTCAGCTCGCCGGCCGTCGCGCGCGGGTTCACGTCGTCCTCGAAGAGGATCTGGAGGGCGACTTCACGGGCGCGGCGGCGGAGGGACATCGGCGACGGGGACAGCGGTCTTTCGGAGCGGCGGCCTAGTCCCTCATGATAACCGCCGGAGAGCGGAGAACGCCAAGGGGCGTCAGGCCGACCAACGGGCGGGGGGGGGGGGGGGGGGGGGGGGGGGGGGGGGGGGGGGGGGGGGGGGGGG
>JBGSJY010000391.1:0-5392 GCA_041741515.1 Pirellulales bacterium
GGCGGCGACCCGCCGCAGGTGGTCCGCCTGCTGCCCGTTGTCGGCGTGAGTTGTGGTCGGTTGTGCGCGCTTCATGCGACCACCTCACCGAGGAGCCGAGCCGCCAACGAAACCGCCGCGGCGACACGGATGTCTTCGGGCACGCTCTGTCCGTCGGTCAAGTAACTGACCGGCAATCGGGACGCGATGATCGCCGCCGCCGTATGGCCGAGCGAAGGCGCTTCGTCGAGCTTCGTGAGCAACAGCGATGTCGGTCGCACCGGCGCGAAACGCAGAATCGCGTCGTCGATGCCGCGGGCCGTGCTGGTGACGCTCGTCACGAGGTGCGTCTCGTCGGGCGTAGCCGCCTCGAGCAGCGTGCGCAGTTCTTCGATGCGGTCGCCGTCACGCGGGCTGCGGCCGGCCGTGTCGATCAGCACCAGGTCGAGTGCCGCAAGTTTCGTCACGGCGGCGCGCATCTCGTCGGGCGTCGAGACGACCTCCATCGGCAGGTCGATGATCTCGGCATAGGTGCGGAGCTGATCAACCGCGGCGGTCCGGTAGGTGTCAACCGTCACGAGCCCGACCCGGGCGCCCTCCCTGAGACGAAAGTTGGCGGCCAGCTTGGCGAGAGTTGTCGTCTTGCCGACGCCGGTCGGTCCCACCAGAGCTACGATACGACGGCCCGAACCGTCCAGCCGGATCGGCCCAGTCACCGCCAGCGACTCCTGCATCACGGCCCGGACGACTCCGCGGAATGACTCGACGCCTTCGACCGTGGCGCCCGATAGCCGGATCGCCGCCTCACGCACCAGCGACCGGGCCAGCTCGGGCTGCACGTCGGCGGCGAGCAAGTCGCTACAGACCTGGAGTTGAGGATCGGCCGAAGTGGGAAGTGGGAAGTGAGAAATGGGAAGGGTCGGCGTACCTCGTCTGGCGACGTTTACTTGGGCGGTTTGCGACAATCCGTTCGTCGGTTCGATGGAAGCTGAGGAAGCCATCGGCAGAAAGCCTTTCCGCGCCGTTCTGACTTCCCACTTCCCACTTCCCACTTCGACCACCGCTCCACTCCTCGCCGCTTGCTCCGCGAGTGGCGAACGATCCGGCGTGGCGGCCACCTCCACGACGCGGCCGCGCAATAGCCGCGCGATCGGACCGGCGTTCACCTCGCGCGAGTGCAGCACCGCCGCCTGAGGGCCAAACTCCGCGCGCACCATCGCCAGGGCGTCGCGGAGCGTTCGGGCGCGGAAGGTCTTGATAGTCATCAGAAAGCGGAAATGGGGAGGCGGAAAGCGGAAGGAAGCGCAAGCGGACCCCCATGTCGGGACTTTCCGCTTTCCACTTTCCCCTATCCGCTTTCACTCATTCGTTCACGACGCCGTGCGTGACGAGGGTTGTATCTCTAGTGATTTCGTTGAAGCTCATCACTACCAACTGTGGCAGCGACGTCTCGGTGATCTGTTTGACGGCGGCGCGCACCTGCGGGCTCACCAGCAGCACGGGGCTGTGGCCCTTGGTGGCGAGCTTCTCGGCCTCGGCGCCGATCGCGCGGTTGATCGATTCAATCGCCGCGGGCGGCAATCGGATAAATAGGCCGCGGTCGGAGTGTTCGTACCCCGTGCGGATGCGGTCCTCGAGCGTCGGGTCGAGCGCCAGGACGTGCAGTTGCCCGTCGCGGTCGCGGTAGCGCGTGCAGAGCTGCCTCGCCAGGCGGTGGCGGACGTACTCGGTGAGCAGGATCGGGTCCTTACTCTTCGGGGCGTTGTCCCCCAGCGACTCGAGGATCGTCGCCAACTGGCGGATCGACACCTGCTCGCGCAGCAGCATCTGGAGAACCGTCTGCACCTCCGCGAGCGACATCACGCCGGGGATCAGCTCGTTGACCACCGCCGGGGACGTCTGCTTCAACTCGTCGATGAGCGCCTTGGTCGCGTCGCGGGTAAGGACCTCGTCGGCGTGGCGGCGGCAGACCTCCGTCAGGTGGGTCGCTAGCACGGCGCCGGGCTCGACGACGGTGTAGCCGTACATCTCGGCCTCGTCCTGCTTGCTGTAGGTGATCCACAACGCTTCGGTGCCGAACGCGGGGTCCTTTGTCGGGATCCCCTCGACCTGGCCGCTCGTCATGCCCGAGTCGATCGCCAACAGCAGGGCCGGCTCGATCTCGGATTGCGCGACCGGCATGTCGGCGATCTTGATCCGGTACTCGTTTTGCCCCAGCCGCATGTTGTCGCGGATGCGGACCTTCGGCATCACCAGGCCCACCTCGCCGGCAATGTTGTGCCGAACTTTCTGGACGCGGTCGAGCAGGTCGCCACCCCGGTTGGGGTCCGCCAGGCGGATGAGGCCGACGCCCAGCTCGATCTCCATCGGGTCGACGGCTAGGTAGTCCTCGACGCGTTTCTCGGCGGGCGGCTCGACCTTCTTCACGCTCTCCTGGGCGTCGGCCGTCTGATTCTTTTTGTGCAGCGTCCGCGCCAGGCCCAGGCACGCCCCGCCGAGCATCACCAGCGGGATTGTTGGCAGGTTCGTGAACACCAGCACGCCCAGAAACGCCGCCGACACGACCAGCGCCTGCGGCCGGCTGAACATCTGATCGATGAACATGGCGGGCATGTTCGTCTTGCGACTGCTGCGGGTGACGAGCAAACCAGCGGCGAGCGAGATGAGGAACGCCGGCACCTGGCTCACCAGGCCGTCGCCGATGGTGAGCCGCGTGAACAGGTCCGCCGCCTCGGCGAACGGCATCCCCTCTTGGGCGACGCCGATCACCAGGCCGCCGATGATGTTGATCACCGTGATGATGATGCCGGCGATCGCATCGCCGCGGACGAACTTGCTGGCGCCGTCCATGGCGCCGAAGAAGTCGGCCTGCTGGGTGATCTCGCTGCGGCGGGTCTGGGCCTCACGCTCGTCGATGATGCCGGCGTTGAGGTCGGCGTCGATCGCCATCTGCTTGCCCGGCATGCCGTCCAAGGCGAACCGCGCGGCGACTTCCGAGATACGCGTGGCGCCCTTCGTAATCACCATGAATTGAATCACGATGATGATCACAAAGATAATCAGACCGACCACGATCCGGTCGCCCGCCACGAACTCGCTGAACGCCGTGATGACGCCGCCGGCCGCGTTCATGCCGTGCGAGCTGGCCTGCGTGAGGATCAGGCGCGTCGTGGCGACGTTGAGCACCAGCCGCGCGAGCGTCGTCGCCAACAGGAGCGACGGGAACACGCTGAACTCCAGCGGCGTGCGGACGTAGATCGTCGTCAGCAGGATGATCACCGAGACGGTGATGTTGGCCGCTAAGAAGACGTCGAGCAGGAACGACGGCAACGGGACCATCACCACCAGCACGCTGGCGATCATCGCCACCGGCAGCAGCAGATCGCCCAGCCGACCCCAAGGGCCGGCTAGCGGGTTGTCGTCCGTGATACGCGCCATACGTTCCCTCGCAGCGCAGCGGCCCCCGTCCTTGAGGGCCCCACCGCTATCGCGCTGCGCCTGGCCTTGCTTTGGTAGAAGAGCAACCGAGCAGCAGAGCGGCGGAAAATTAGAGAAACCCTCAAGTTGGGGGAAGGGAGATGTCGGGGGGGAGTACGACCTCCCAGCTATCACTCGCTGACATCCGTCGCTCTACGCCAGCGATCAATACCTCGCCGGTGACAACCCTTCTGACGACCGGCCTCACGGGCCTCGTGACGCCCTTGCTAGCACCAACCAGGCATCGCGTTTAACATGGCGGCATTCCGCCTCCCAACGAGCTCTCCGCCTAATGCAGACGACCCACTTAGAGGCCGCCATTGTCCTCACTCTGTTGATTGCTAGCGGCCACGCGCAAGCAGCGATCTTCGAGTTCGTCCGACAGCTGCCGGGGCGAACCGCGACCGGCTACGACTTCGGAATTGCCGTCGATACCGATGGCGTCCTGGTCGCTGCCAGCTCGCTAGGCTTCGACCCCAGCCCCGGAGCTACCGGCGGCGCCGGTTATGTCTTCACTCCCGAAAACGGGGGCTTGGTCAACCGCCTCTTCGACAACACGACCGCGACGGCGGACGCTTACGGATTGACTATCGCGATTGACGGAGACCGAACGATCGTCGGCGCGCCCCGTTCCGCGACACAGCCCGACACGGTCTACCTCTTCGACCACACCACGGGGGCCGTCTTGGCCAAGCCGACGGGCGACGTCCGCTCTGAAAACTCGTTCGGCTCTTCCGTGGCGATGGACCAAGGCCTGGCGATCGTAGGATCACCCCGAGAGTTCATCTCCCCGACTGCGCGCGGGGCCGCCTACCTTATCGATACGTCGGACGGCGCTCGCATCCGGAAGTTCACCTCGGGCTCCGATCCGAGCAGCGCGTTCGGCTCCTCGGCCGATCTCGACGGCAACATCGCCCTGATTGGCTCCCCGGACTCGACAGGGGTTGGGGCGGCGCATCTCTTCGACCTCACTACAGGCGACAAGCTCCGCGACCTGTTCCCTAGCGATAACCCGATCCAAGACAGCTTCGGACTCAAGGTAGCGATCGCCGACGGCATCGCGGTTGTCGGCGCCCCAAGCGTAACGGGATCGGGAAGCGGCTTCGGCGCTGTCTACCTCTTCGATGTTGCGACCGGTCAACAGACTGCCAAGCTGATCCCCAGTGGCAGCCTCCGGGGCGACGGATTCGGGTGGACCATCGCTATCGACCACGGCATCGCTCTGGTCGGATCGCGCTTTACAGACACAGTCTATGCCTTTGACGCTCGGACCGGCGCCGAGGTCCAGAAGATCATCCGCCCCGATGGCGCCTACGGTTTTGGGTCGAGCCTCGCCTTCCGCGATGGGCTCGCTGTCATTGGCGCGCAAGGGTCCCGCCCCGGGTCGGCCTACATCTATCGCTTGACGATTCCCGAGCCCAGTGCGTATCTAACCGGCCTAGCGGCCCTCACGCCGCTCGCGCTCCGCAGGCGATAAGCCGCGTCAGCCCCCCCACCTGCGACGCTCCGTCGCCCCTTGTTGGCGCCCGCCGACCGCGCGATACTCGCGGCATCGATTGCGGATTGAGGATCTCGGCGTACGGATGGACGCGTAGGCGTCGCGTAATTCCGCATTCCGCAATCCCCAATTCCCAATCCCCCCGCCCCTAACCCTTAGCCTCTCCCCACCGCCATGCGTCGCGCCAAGATCAGCATCATCGGAGCCGGCAACGTCGGCGCCACCTGCGCCCACTGGTGCGCCGTCGAGCAGCTCGGCGACATCGTCCTATTGGACATCCCCGGCGACATGGCCGACATGCCGCGGGGCAAGGCGCTCGACTTGATGGAGGCCTCGCCGATCTACGGCTTCGACGCGAAGATCACCGGCACCAACGACTACGCCGACACGGCCGACTCGGACGTGGTGGTCATCACCGCCGGGATCGCCCGCAAGCCC
>JBGSJY010000392.1:0-5764 GCA_041741515.1 Pirellulales bacterium
GCAGGGTGCTGGGCTACGAAGCCGTCGAAGGCGATTGGCTCACCCCCTACCAGGCCCGCCGGCGCGAACGCGGCGAGTTTTGGCGGCCCCACTACGGCTGGCTTACTGACGAGGAACTCCCCCGCTACGAGGCGGGCGAAAGGCGCGTCGGGCAGCGGTGGCTCTCCGCAGCGGACGACGCCGAGCGGCGACAGCAGATCGAAGACGGCTGGACCGTCCGCACCGACCATTTCGCCGTGACGACCAACCACTCGCTGCAGGCGGGCGCCCAGCTCGCCGCCGAGCTGGAGGGGCTCTTCCAAGTCTGGCGGCAGGCGTTCGCGGGCTATTGGCTCGACGACCGTGAGATCCGCGCTCTGTTCGCCGGTGACCGGATGGCGCGGAAGCGGTCGCGGCCGATGCGCGTTTTCTACCACCGCGACAAAGCCGGCTACGTTGAGCACCTCCGCCGCCGCCAACCGCGGATCGAACAGACCCTGGGCATTTACTTCGATGACGCCCGCGAAGCCCACTTCTTCGCTCCCCCCGTGGGCACCGACGCCGAGGATCGCGATCTCGCTCGGGCGACACTCTACCACGAGGCCGCCCACCAGCTCTTCGCTGAGAACGGTCCCGGCCGCCGCGGGGCGGGGCGCGAGACCAATTTCTGGTTGGTCGAAGGCGTTGCTTGCTACTTCGAACTGCTTGCGCCCGGAGCGGGACCGGCCACCTACACCCTCGGCAACCCGGCCCAGGGGAGGCTTCCATCAGCCCTGGCCCGCGGCCCCGTCCTGCCACTGGCGGAGCTCGCGACCCTGGGACAAGCCGATATGCAGCGCCGGGACGACTTGGCGGCGGTCTACGCCCAAGCGACCGGCTTGGTGGCGATGCTCCGCCACGGCGATCATGCGGCGACCGATCGCGAAGCGCTGGTGCGATTGCTGAGAGCCGTCTACGGCGGACAGCCCGACGGCGGCGAGATCGAGCGGCAGACGGATCGTTCGGCCGGCGAGCTCGACGCCGACTACCGACGTTTCCTGGGCGAACTTGTCCCCGCCGGCCCGAACTTGTCCCAATAGGGCCGGGTCAGTAGTCTTGGGGGTTCCCCCACGCCCCCCCGATTCACGGACAAATAGCCATGATCTTGCTTGCGCACCTGACCTCGATGGACTTTCCCTCGCTAGCTGTGGCCTTCACTGCCGGCATGGCCGTCGGCGGCGCCGCCGTCTGGGGCCTGTTGCATCGCACGGGTCGCTGAGGCGTTGCTCTGGAGTGAATGAGTCCTCGCTACACTCCGGGGACTAACGTCTCCCGGCTCGCACGTGGCGTTGCTGTTGGGCCCGTTGACCCGAGCCGGCGCGGGCCGATACGATCTCTGGGCTACGCCCGACCGCTCTTGCGAGTGTCGAGGCCGTGGACGAATGGTGGCTGTAGCTCAGTTGGTTAGAGCGTCGGATTGTGATTCCGAAGGTCGTGGGTTCGAGACCCATCAGCCACCCTCCGCAAAACCTCGGGAAACCAAGCGTTTCGCCGGGTTTTTGTACCGGGCGCGAAGCGGTGTCTCCGCCGGGTCCTCAGCAGACGCCTGTAACTTACTCAGCTAGCCCAGATCTGGCGTAAGCATTGGTGCAACGAAACTTTGGGCGGCCCATCCACCGACCAGCCGTCATCGGTTCCGGCAGCTCGGGCCCGTTGCCAATCCTGAGGCGCGCCGTTGAGCGGGAGCGCAGTCACGTCGAGCACCCGCTGGTCGGCGTAGACGTTCATCTTCAAATCGATCGACGAATGCCGCATGGCGGCGTGCGCTGTAAGGGGGCGACGCCGCCGGCCGACAGCAGCGAGCTGAATGAATGCCGAAGGGCGTGAACGTTGATCCCTTCTTGAGGGCGATGATCTTGGCCGCCTTGTCTCGCTCGGCCTGGAGCTTGGCCACCTCGCCGGCGTCCTCGTCCACGATCGCCGCGAGCCGCTCGTCGTCGTCGGTCCGGTCGCGCTTCTCGCTCTGGGCGAGATCGGTGAGCGCCTTGGCCTCCGTCAGCAGGCCGGCGATCTCCTAGTCGAGCTCGGCGAGCGACTGCGCCGTGGCGGTGCGAGCGAAGACCCGAACGCCCGAGCCGATGAGCAGGGCACGGATCTGAGTCCAAGAGTGGGTGGGCTTGAGCATCGTGATCCGATTCCTGTCGTGAGAGCGTGCGGGCCGCATGGCCGTGACGCGTGACAGATTCGGACGGTGCTGGCGGATTGCCGGCGGCTGGTTGCGGGGCTCAAGACGCCCAGCTAGGCTGCCGCGTGCTGTACACGCAGGCAGTTCTCTTCAGGCGTGGCGACCGTGGCTAAGCCGAAGTGCTTCATCATCATGCCGATCACGACGCCTGAGCATTCGCTCACGACGTATCGAGACGACGTCGATCACTTTAAGCACGTGCTAGAGCACCTCTTCGAGCCTGCTGTTGACGCAGCCGGCTACGAGGCTATTCCGCCTGCGGCGATCGGTGATGATCTCATACACGGGCGGATCATCAGCAACTTGGAGTCTGCGGACCTAGTCCTGTGCGACATGACGTCGCTTAACGCCAACGTGTTCTTTGAGCTTGGCGTCAGAACGGCCCTCAACAAACCATCGGCACTTGTGAAGGACGGAATGCCGATTAAGGTCCCTTTCGATATCGGAATCATTAATCACCACGAGTACTGCGGGAAGCTGCAGCCATGGACGCTCAGTGACGAGATCGAAAAGCTCGTCGCGCACCTACCAAGAGCCGATGCCGTTCCTCAGGACAACTCTCTGTGGCGGACATTCGGAGCTCAAAAAGTTGCCGAGCCTCACGCAGGAGCAGCGACTGCCGCGGATCAGATTGGCTACTTTAATTCGCAGATTGAGGCAGTGCGAAAAGACATCGCGACGCTAGCGAAGGAGAGACGCACACGAACACTCTTTGACCTTTCTGAGAGAACCAACTCGGAAGCGATGTCCGACAGGAAAAAGTGGCATAGTGGACAAGTGCGCGACCACGCCGAGAAGATTAGAGGTGTGTTGCTCCGAGGCGATACCAACCCGCAACCACGCACTAAATTGATTCACTATTTGCAGAGCTGTGAGGTTGCGGGCGTAGCGCCGGAGGTTGCACTCGAAATGGATACCGAAACCCTGAATGCTGCGTTGCGCACTTGCGGTGTTGACCCGGATACTCGTAAGGCGTTTTAGCTCAAGCCTTTCCTGGAGGTCCTTGACCTTCCGCTAGCGCCGCATTTCCGCAGCGACCCGTCGAATGTGATTCTGCCCGCCCGCCAAGCGATGGCGATTGTAGTCGGCGACCTTGGCCGGCTTCTCCGCAAAGAGCTCCTACGGGGCGTTCTTGAAACCCAGCTTGGCCGGGAGCTTCATCGCCTTGGCCGCGCCGCCGGTGAGCTCGTCAACAAACCCCGCCGCCTTCGCCTCCTCGGCCGTGCACCACGTCTCGGCCGCCATCGCCGCCTCGACTGCCTCAAACGACAGCTTGTCCGCGACGGGCTCACGCAAATTGTGACCAGCTTCGAATTTCTGTACCACCCGCTATGAAGGTACGGTTTGGGTAAAGCCGCTGCCCTGCCTGAGCGGAGAAGGCTGCTGAGGCGTAGCCGAGGCAGCCTTCGGAGCGGAAACGGGGCAGCGGGTCACGAGCACTCAAGGGGTCCGGCCGTCGGGGCTATCGGCGTGAGTGTCCGGCTGGCGTCGAGCTCGCGCTGGATGCGTCACCGGATGCTGGCTAAAGTCACCCTAGCCAGCTGAGCCCATCGCGGGGGCTGGAGTTCGATCAGCACCGCCGTGGTCGTCGCTAACCGTGTCGATGACAGGGGACCCCATGCAATTGCCGACGTCGGTTCTATCCGTCCTTGCATTGTCCGCCGGCGTGGCGCATGCGGGACTCCTTGTAACGGCCGCGTATCGACTGCCGAATCCGCCCGAGACCACCTTCGCCGCGCCCATCGTGGGCCCGAGCGTCCTTGGCGCGGTCCCGCCGCGGCGCTACCTGCAGTCCTTCAAGGCAATCCACGGCGGTGAATTGGCGGGCGTCGCGGTTTCGGCCGTCACTTTCGGGCAGGACCCCGCGGGCCTCTCGGTCAGCGTCACCCGGATGGCGAATGGTCAGCCTAGCGAAGTCTTGGCGACCGCGCCGCTGAGTGGCCTGTGGACCGACGGCCGGTTTGTGGACCCCCAACAACTCAACGCTACAGCCGACTTCCGCGCTCTAGGCGTGACGCTTACCGCCAGCGAAAGGTACGGGCTGCTCTTCAGCACCGACCGTCGAAACGGAAACTACCAGGTCCTTGGCGGACACCGGGGCGGGAACGTCGGGCCCAACCCCGCGCTCAACCTGGATCGCTACACCGACGGGGCGCTGCTGCTAAGCGTCAATGGCGAGCCCTTCCAGGGGCCGCCGTTTGGCGACGTCTTCTTCGAGGTGACCCTCGAAACCATCCCCGAGCCGGGATCGGCGATGCTCGGCTTGCTCGTGGTCGCGACGCTGGCCGCCCTGGGGCGGCGTTCGAAGGAAGAAGGATCGTCGCCCGCGATGCACCCAACGAAGTCGTGACCGTGGGGGGGACCGCTCGAGCGCCTTCACATCCCAGGGGGCGTCCGCCGTCGCGGTGCTCGCACCGCAGTGGCGTCGCGGTAGACTAACGGCACGGTCGACCAGACGCGTCGCCGCACAAGGTCCCTGGGGGACGGGCGAGCATGGTATCGCAAGAGCTAGCTGTGCGCTGCGCAGGGTGTGGTCGAGTCTACCACTTGCCAGCGCCCGTGCTTAAGCAGCGAGCCAAGTGCCGCGGCTGCGGGCACGAGTTTCGGGTGGCGGACGCGGTCGTCCCCCGCCCCGTGACGCGTCGTCCCGCCAAGCATCAAGGGATCGGCGAGCGAACGATCGCTGCGATGCTGGCCGCCAATCTGGCCACGGTCCGCGATTCGGAAAGCGTCTGGAAGACCGTCCTACAAGCCGACTCAGGGCGTCGTTATGGCGTCTTGGCGGCAGCGCTTTTGGGAATCGGCCTTACCGCCGCGGCCCTGCTGGGCCCCTCGATGCTCGCGCGGAAAACGGTCCCCGCTGCCCAGCCGGCACGGGTGGGACGCTTGGCGAAGCTCGCCGCGGCGAGTGCCGACTCCCCTTTCGCGAACGTTTCCGACCTAATCCGCGCGGTCGAGCCGGCCGTGGTGCAGATCGAGACCCGCACCAGCATCGGGAGCGGGTTTGTGCTCGATCCGGCCGGGCTAATCGTGACGTGCCTTCATTGCGTGGAGGAGGACCCTTGGGCCCGCGTAGTGTTCGCCAATGGGCAGGTGCGGCAAGTCGAGGGCGTTCGCGCGATCAGCGCCGGAAGGGATCTAGTGATCCTCCAGGTTCCGGCGCCACGGCCGCTGCCTGCGCTGCTGCTCGCCGAGACCGCGCCTTCCAAGAGAGAGCCGATCGTGTCGTTCGGATCGCCAGCCGGTCTTTCCTTCACGGTCAGCGAGGGATCGATCAGCGCGGTCCGCACCGTGAGCGATGTAGAGCGTATTGCCGCAAAGCTGCGCGGGCGCGGCCGAATGGACCTCTCGCTCGACTGCGGGTTGCTCCAATTCACGGCCACGTCGATGCCCGGCAACAGCGGGGGGCCCGCAGGGCCGGCGCGCATAACGAGGCAAGCGAGGCGAACTAGCGCGAGTTGATTGGCGATCGTATCCTTGGGCTTTTCACCCCCAGGGAGGTTTCCGTTGTGAAGACCGCGTCGCCTAGTTCGTTGCTGAAGCACCTGGAGTCGTTGCCCG
>JBGSJY010000393.1:0-9232 GCA_041741515.1 Pirellulales bacterium
GCCGAAGCGCCCGCCCGCCCCGCGCGGAGCACCCCGGTCCGGCCGCCGGCCGACATGGTGAAGCTCGAAGACCGCCTGATGTGCGTCTTGCAGCCTCCGATCGAGGCGTTGCTGCGGGCCGAGTCGCTGCCGCTGCCATTCGACGCGTTCCCCTATCAGATGGAGGGCGTCGCTTTCCTCTGCCCCCGCCGGCACGCCGTAATGGCGGACGAGATGGGCCTCGGTAAGACGATGCAGTCAATCACCGCCCTGCGGGTGCTCGCCCATCGCGGCGAGGCGCGGCGTGTGCTGCTGGTGTGCCCCAAACCGCTGGTGACGAATTGGCGGCGCGAGCTGCGGCTCTGGGCGCCCGAGCTGTCGGTCGCGATCGTCGATGGGTCGCCGGCGCGGCGCGAATTTGCCTGGCGGAACGACTCGTCGGTCGTGACGCTCGTCGGCTACGAGACTCTCGTACGTGACGCGTCACTCGCCGCCGAGCGCCCGTACGATCTGGTCCTGCTCGACGAGTCGCAGCGGATCAAGAACCCCAGCAGCGTCACGAGCTCGGCCGTCCGCGCGCTGGTGCGGGGCCGCAGCTGGGCGCTGACGGGGACGCCGATCGAGAACTCGCTCGATGACTTGGTGGGCATCTTCGAGTTCGTGTCGCCAGGCCTGTTGCGCCCGGGGATGACGCCGCGCGCCGTGGGCGACGCCGTGCGCGACAGCGTCATCCGCCGCACGAAGGACCTCGTGCTCGACGACATGCCGCCGAAGATGATCCACGACGCGCCGATCGACCTTTCTCCCGAGCAGTGGGAGACGTACCAACGCGCCGAGGACGAGGGCGTCATCCGACTCCAGACGCTCGACGGCGAGGAAGGACGCGAGCTCACCATCCACCACGTGTTCGAGCTGGTGCTGCGACTCAAGCAGATCTGTAACTTCGATCCCGTCACCGGCGTTAGCGCCAAGCTCGACCGGCTCGAGGCGGACCTCGAAGAGTGCGTCGCGTCGGGCCGCAAAGCGATCGTCTTCAGCCAGTGGGTCGACACGGTCGAGCGCATCGCCGATCGGCTCGGAAAGACGGGGCTGCGCTACGAGACCGAGCAGTACCACGGCCGCGTGCCGCACAAGCGGCGCGATGCCGTGCTGGACCGGTTCAAAAACGACCCCAATTGCGCGGTGCTGCTAATGAGCTACGGCGCGGGGAGCGTGGGGCTCAACCTACAATTCGCTAGCTATGTGTTTCTGTTCGACCGCTGGTGGAATCCGGCCGTCGAGGACCAAGCGATCAACCGCGCCCACCGCATCGGCGCCGCCGGGCCGGTGACGGTCACGCGGATGGTCGCCACAGGGACCATCGAAGAGCGGATCGACCAGGTGCTGCGCCAGAAGCGCGAGCTCTTCGATGAGGTCTTCCGGGACGGCGTCGGCGCCGGCTCAGCAGGCCTCTCGCGCGACGAGCTGTTTGCGCTGTTCCCGCTCCGGGGACCCTCGGTGAGCGCGGCGGCTTGAAGCGTACGCGGGGTTGGAAGCCGGGGAAGCCGTTGGTGATTCCGTCCGGTCGCCGACGCTGCCGGCTCGCCACAAGGCCGATCGACCTCTGGCGAGCCGGGAGTGTCAACGACCGCCCCGAGCGAATCTGCCATCGGCGCAAGCCCTGACTGCCACGCAAACTCTTCCGCCAATTCCGTCTAGCGAAGGGCCGAGCCGGGTCTCGTGGCCGAATCGCACCCCCACCTTCGCGCTTGCCATTGACAGCGCGGCAATGCTTCAGGGCCCTCCCCACCGCATGCCGTCGCCGACCACTCGGCGCGGAGCTCGCCTTAGCGGAAATGTCGAAATGAACGCCGTCCGATTCCTCGTGCTGCGCACCGTCGTAACGGTCGCAGCTCTCCCCGCCACGGGTCTTGGCGCCGGTTTTCTGCTAGACCCAATAGTGACCTACACCAATGGCATGCCGCTAGCCTCTTCGACTTCGCTACGCAGCCACAACGTCTACTGGCAATGCGACCCCGAACACATCGGGCAGTGCGACGGGCGTTACAACTGCCCCTGTCTGAACGACCTGCATTGCCGGCGTTCACCGAGGTTCGGGAACACGGGGCCCGTTCCGGGCCGTAGCGAGCACCTCCCCGACGGGATGGAGGCCGAAGATGGCGCCGTGCTGGGAGTCGTCTCGATCGACCCCTCGGCGCCCCACCGCGATATCGTTCCGCCAGCAGCGCCGCCTGCGGCAGCGGCTGGCTCTTCGGGTGGCGTCTGGATCGACGCCCTCCAGACGCTGCAGCGGAAAATGATGATCGACCCCGATAAGGGTTACTGATCCCACACGCGAGGTTTCACTAGCTTCGCTAATCGTCGCCCCGCGGCCACCCTTCCTGCCGAAACCGCCGTTTTTGCTTCACCCGTGCCGATCGTCACGCCGATGACGGGGAACGGGAGGGCGAAACACGGCTCGTGTTTTGCTTCAGGACAAAGGTCGTGGCAGGTCGACGGATCGACCTGTCACGACCTTTTTAGTTGCGCGTTGGTAGGGTCCGCTGTGCGGACCACACGTTGGACTCTACGCCTTGCGAGGGTCCCGATTCTCACCTACGGTCCGCAGAGCGGACCCTTCGCGCTACAGCGTCCCCAGAATCTTCTCGGCGTCCTTGCGGTCGACGAAGATGCCTTGGTCGCTCTTGAGGGCCGACTCGAGCAGGCGCTTGGCGTTGGTCTTGTCGTCCCGCACCAGCAGGATCTTCGCCAGTAGGTAGCTGCCGTCCGGGCTCAACGCGCCGCCCTGCAGGCCCTGGCGGAGAGCCGCGGTGGCGTTGCGGGCGTCGCCGTTCTGGAACAGCACCCAGGCGAGCGTGACGTTGATATCCGGGTTGTTCTGATTGAGCTGCTGGTTGAGCTGCGCGAACTGCAGGGCCCGGGCCTTGGACCCTTCTGCCTCGGACTCCAGAAGCACCAGCGACAGCTGATTGAGGACGTCGCGGTTCATCGGTGAGAGTGAGAGCGCCTGCATCAGGTACTTCTCGGCCGCGGCCGTATCACCCGCCATCCGCGCGGCGACGCCCGACAACAGCCAGACACTATCGACATTCGCGGCGACTTCGCGGGCCTTCTTGAGGACCGATTCGGCCTTCTGCAGTTGGTTGGCCTTCACCAGCGCCTGGGCGTAGGCGATCAGCGTCGTCTGGTCGGTGCCGCTCTCGCTGAAGGCTTTTTCGAACGACTCCATCGCCCGGGCCGTCTTGCCGTTGCGGCTGTACATCAGCGCCGCCGACACGTAGGGGCTAGGCAATTCCTTGTTAAGTTCTTTCGCCTTCGTAAAGGCCTCAAAGCCGAGACGGTCTTTGTCGTCCGACTGGTACTGAAACAGCACCTGACCGAGACGCTGGTAGGCGCTCGCTTCCTCGGGGTCCTGCTCGATCCACTTGCGGAGGTCGCTCTCGGCCTGTTCCCAATCCTGACGGCGCTCGTTGATGATCGCGCGGCCACGGTAGGCGCGGATCTCGAACTGCCGCTTCCGCTTGGCGTTGGCGTCGTAGGCGTTGATCAACTCGACCGCCTTGTCGAAGAGGGCGTCGGCCTCGATCGTCCGCTGGCCGGCAAGCGCCTCTTCGGCTAGTAGCAAGTACGGCTCGGGGTCGCCGGCCGAGTCCTCTTGGACCGCTTGCTCAAGCGCGGGCCGCACGCCCGCGGCGTTGCCCGACAGCAATTGGAGCTTGGCCATCAGCACGCCCACCGGAGGGAGCTTCGGATCGGCCTCGCGCGCCCGCTCCAGGAAGTTCCGGGCGGCGAGCTGGTCGCGGTTGCGGAACCGCTGGATCGCCTCGGCGACGTTGCTGTAGCGGGAGTCCTTGGGATTGCTGACGCTGTCGCCGATCAGGGCCTCGATGTCGATCGATGCTACCGCCCCCTCGGCCTCTGGCTGGGCTTGCTGAGCCGTGGCGGTGTTGGTGATGAGCAGAGCGGCGAGGCCCGCTGCGGCCGCGAGGCGAAGCGGGAAGAAAATTCGGCTGTCAGCTGGCATGGAATCCTCTGGGGCAAGCCCCGAAACGGGACGGGTGCGATCGCATGAAAAGTGAACAGTAACCAAGACTTAGGACCGAGCTAGCCAACCTAAGTCGCTGGCCGGGCCGGCGGAGTTCCCCCCGTCGGGTGGACACAGCTTACCGCAACTTGCGGCATCCGGCACGGTGGTGGAACGGGCATTGCACGGGAAAAGCCATTCATACCCCCGCTCCGCCGAAGAGTCGTCCGGTTAGTAAGGCCTGGGGGGCCCTTCGGGTGGCGAGGCGGTCAGCGTTGACCATCGCTAAAGGCGGCGATAAAGTTTTGTTCCACAAGTAGTTACGACACAAAGCGGGCTCCGTCGATCCCGCCGACGCTTGCGACGCAGCTCCACCTGCACGCCAAACCGTCCGCCCCCCCGTGAATGCGCCGCCGCGGCGATTGGGCACGGAGGCGGTCCGCCAGTTTGGCAGGTGGGCTGGGGCTCCGCCGCGATCCGCGGCGACTCACAATAATCGCACGACGCGTCGCCCCTCTCCCCGCACACCGCTACCTTTCCAGGCTCGCCATGGAGCTGCTCGAACGTCTTTGGGAAATCCTCGGCTCGGTCGTCAACGCGATCCTCGGCCGCTTCGAACGCACCGTGACGGGCATCTTCGGCTCGGCCAACGCGCGCAATCTGCGGAAGCTGGACCCAAAGGTCGCGGCGATCAACGCCCTGGCCCCGAAGTACCAGTCGATGAGCGACGAGGAACTGCGCGAGCAGACCGTGCTCTTTCGCAATCGACTCGAGCAGGGCGAGACGCTCGACGACCTCCTGGTCGAGGCCTTTGCCGTTTGCCGTGAGGCGGGCCAGCGCTTCCTTGGGATGAAGCATTACGACGTGCAGCTAATCGGCGGCATGATCCTCCACTCGGGGGCCATCGCCGAAATGGTTACCGGTGAGGGCAAGACCCTCACCGCGACGCTGCCGGCGTACCTCAACGCCCTGGCGGGGAGCGTCCACGTCGTCACGGTGAACGACTACCTGGCCCGTCGCGACATGGAGTGGATGGGGCCGCTATTCACCAACCTCGGCCTCACCGTCGGTGCGATCTACTCGGGCATGGAACCCGACGAGCGCCAGGACGCCTACGCCTGCGACATCACCTACGGCACGAACAACGAGTTCGGCTTCGACTACCTTCGCGACAACATGCGGGTCGCCGCCCTCGGTGACGATCGCTTCCCGAAGCACGCCCAGCAGGCGCAGGGCCGACTTAACTACGCGATCGTCGACGAGGTGGACAACATCCTCATCGACGAGGCGCGGACGCCGCTCATCATCTCGGGCCCCGCCCAGGACGACATCACCAAGTACCAGAAGGCGGACCGCGTGGCCCGCGCGCTGAAAGCGGGCGTCCACTTCGAGGTGAAGGAGAAGGAGCACACGGCCAACCTCACCGAGGAAGGCGTTCGCGAGGCGGAGAAGCTCGCCGGCGTCGAGAGTTTCTACACGGCCGGCAACATGCAGTGGCCGCACCTGATCGACAACGCGTTGAAGGCTCACAACCTCTACAAGCGGGACGTCAACTACGTTGTGGCGGACGGCCGCGTCGTGATCGTCGACGAGCACACGGGCCGCTTGATGGAGGGCCGCCAATGGTCCGACGGTCTGCACCAAGCGGTCGAGGCGAAGGAAGGCGTCCAGATCAAGCAGGAGAACCAGACCCTCGCCACGATCACGCTGCAGAACTTCTTTAAGCAGTACGACAAGCTCGCGGGCATGACGGGCACCGCCCTCACCGAGGCCGGCGAGTTCTGGCAGATCTACAAGCTCGACGTCATCGGCATCCCCACCAATCGGCCGATGCAACGCATCGAGTTCCCGGACGTGATCTACGGGACCGAGAAGGAGAAGTTCGAGGCCCTCGCCGACGAGATCGAGCGCGTCAACAAACACACGACCGTAGAGCTGAAGAACGGCGAGTGGTTCATCGGCAAGCTCCTCAAAGACACCGACAGCGCCAATGGGAAGCCGGGGGAAGTCGAGATCCAGCTCGCCGGCAAGAAGGAGACGCAGACCTTCTCTAAGGACAAGGTCAAGCACGTGCAACTCCCCGGCCGGCCGATCCTGGTGGGCACCGTGTCGATCGAGAAATCCGAACGGCTGTCGCGGCTGCTCGAGCAGCGCGGCGTGAAGCACGAGCTGCTCAACGCCAAGCAGCACAAGCGCGAGGCCGAGATCGTCTCGCAGGCCGGCCGCCTGGGCGTCGTCACGATCGCCACCAACATGGCGGGCCGCGGCACCGACATCGTCTTGGGCGGCAACCCGGAGACCATGGCCTGGGCACGCTTGCAAGAGAAGTACGCCTCACGGCTCGACGTACCGAACGAAGAATGGGACACCTTGGTCAAGCAGATCGACCAAGAGTTCGGCATGAAGACTCAGGGCAAAGAGGTCAAAGCGCTCGGCGGCCTCTACATCATCGGCACCGAACGCCACGAGGCGCGGCGTATCGACCTCCAGCTCCGCGGCCGCTCGGGTCGGCAGGGAGACCCCGGCTCAAGCCGGTTCTTCCTCTCGCTCGAGGACGACCTGCTGCGGATCTTCTTCGGCGACTGGGTCCGCAAGATGATGCAGTCGCTCGGCCTCAAGGACGGTGAGCCGATCGAGTCGGGCATGGTCCAGCGCCGCATCGAGGGCGCCCAAAAGAAACGCGAAGAGATGAACTTCGAGGCCCGGAAGAATCTCCTCGAGTACGACGAGGTGATGAACTCGCAGCGCCAGCGGGTCTACGGCTATCGCCAGCGGATCCTCGACGGCGCCAACTGTCGCAACCTTTTGCTCGAGATGATCCACGAGCAGATCGATCAGCGGCTCGACGTGCTGCTCGACCCCAAGTACGGCATCGAGTCGTTCGCCGCCGGCGCCGGCAAGGCGTTCGGCGTCGAGCTCGAGCCGCGTGACTTCCGCAACCTGTCGTTCGAGGAGGCCGACCGCCTCGCCCACGATGAGGCCGAGCGGCAGGCCGAGTCGCAGATCTTCGACGCGATCGAGGAGAACCTGCCGGTCGAGGACGAGGAGGAGTGGAACTGGGACGCCCTCACCAAGTGGGCCAACGCCCGCTTCGGCCTCAACCTCCGCGACCGCGACCTGAAGAAGATCGGCCGCGACCACCTGTCCACCGAACTGATCGAACGGGCCAATGAGGCACTCGCCCGCGTCGATCTGTCGGGCGGCGCGCCGCTGCTGCAGCCGAGCTTCGGCGTCGATTCGGCTTGTGCGTGGATGCGTGATAAGTTCGGCGTCGATATGGACGCGGCCGAGCTTGCCGCCGCCGAGCCCAACGAAGTCAAGGCGATCGCCCACGAGCGCGCCGAACAGGCCTACGACGCCCGCGAAGCGGAGTACCCGGTCCTGGCGGCAATGTACCGCTTCGGGGCCAAGCAGCAGACGCTCGACCGCGAGGGCCTGGTGGATTGGGCCTCGCGTCGGTTTGGCGTCAACCTTTCGCTGGAGGACCTCAAGAGCAAGCAGCGTGAAGAGGTCCGCGGGCAGCTGGTTGAGCACAGCCACGACTCGAGCCGCCGCGCGAAGCTGGTGTCGGCCGAAGCGCGGAGCCGGGCCGAACTCTTGTTCAAGTCGGGCGACGCCGGCACGACGCTCGCCTCGATCGGCGGCGCCGAGGGCAAGCTCAGCGAGTTCGCCACTTGGCTCCAGAGCGAGACAGGCGAGTCGCTCGACACCGAGGCCTTCGCCAAACTCCGCCGTGACGAGGCGCTACGACTGGTCGATCGGATGGTCGAAGACCGTTACCGCCCCGAGATGCGCCGCATGGAGCGGCAGCTGCTGCTGCAAGTCCTCGACCAGGGCTGGAAAGAGCACCTGCTGGCGATGGACCACCTGCGGTCGAGCGTTGGCCTGCGGGGCTACGCGCAAGTCGACCCGAAGGTCGAGTACAAGCGCGAAGGCATGCGGATGTTCGAGCAGATGTGGGACTCGGTCGGGGCGTACGTCACCGACCTCGTGTTCCGCATGGAGCAGCTCAACGAGGACTTCGTGTCGAACACCTGGGCCGACGCCACCGCGCGGCACGAGTCGGCCAGCACGCTCAGTGAGTCTGCGAGCCAGCAAGAGGCCGACCCGGACGACCCGACGCAGTCGCAGCCCGACACCAAGAGTGAGCCGATCCGTAACCGCGACCAAAAAGTCGGCCGCAACGACCCGTGCCCCTGCGGCAGCGGGAAGAAGTACAAGCAGTGCTGCTTGCGGGCGGGATCGGGTTCTGCTGCCTAGCGGGAGGAACCACAGATGGACACGGATGAACGGGGATGTTCAACCTTTGGAAATAGCCGTGTTCTGCTTGTCAGGGCACTGTTAGTAGGCTGTTTACTAGTGTTGGTGTTTTCACCATCTAGCTGGGCCTGCGCCGTTAATCTGGCATTCGGGTTGATTCGCTGAGATCGATCGCACCGCGGTATTGAGTTAACCACGGATTGCACGGATGGGCACGGATAAGGAATTGCCCTGTAGGGGCAACGGAGGATAGCCCAGGGCAACGCCCTGGGTGTTCGGCGTGGCCGTTCGATTGATTTGCCCGATTGGGGCGCCGTCCTTCCAAGGCATTCCGGGATTCCCCCAGGGCGATGCCCTGGGCTATCATCCTTTGGCCCTACAGGCCGATGAGGGCATCCGTGTTCATCCGTGCTATCCGTGGTTCCCTAATCTAGAACGACCATGCCGGAGCGATTCCGTCTTGCGACGCTGCTAACGGTTGGGCCCCTGCTGGCGCTAGTTGTCGCCCTGGCTTCGTGGGTGATTGTGTTGCGGGCTCAGTTGGTGGAGTTGGATCAGCGCGTGACGGTGCTCGAATTTACGTCGCCGGGAGTCGCCGTTGCTAGCGACTTTTCGGATGTCGGCGTTCATTACGATGTCGACCGTGCGATGCAAGCCGATGGAATGTCGAACGGTGGGGCGCAGCGCTTGCGTTAACCCCCACCCAGGTCGTTGCCCTGGGCTATCATCCTTCGGCCCTACAGGCCGATAAAAGCATCTGCGGCTATCTGCGCTCATCTGCGGCTCCTTTCTTGAACCCGCCGCGGCGAATCGCTCTTCTCCCCGTCGCGGCGAATCTGCTACTTATCGCTCGTTGCGCTGCGCGTGGTTGTGCGGGCGCGTCTTCGCCGATGGAGTGGCGTTATGTCCTTCGCTAGCCTTCGCCTGCCGGCCGGCGTTTTTGCGGCCGGGCCGCTCTTGTTCGTGATG
>JBGSJY010000394.1:0-2875 GCA_041741515.1 Pirellulales bacterium
GCCGCGGACGTTGACGCTCGCCACGTCGGCGCCGGCCAGGGCGTTGATCAGCGCGCTCTTGCCGGTGCTGATCTCGCCGAAGACCGCGATTTCGACCCGCTCATGCCGCAGCTTGTCGGCCAGGTCGCGTAGCTCGCGCAGCTCGGCCACCAGCGCCTCGCGCTCCGCCGGGTCACACCCCTCGATCTGCGCAATCGACCGCTCCACCCCAGCGAGGGCGTCGTTCAGATCGGAGGCGGGCGTCGGCTGTGACACGGGAGAGGGAACCACAAAGGAACGAAGGAACGAAGGAACAAAGAAAGTATGCCTTTTAATTCATCGTCTTACTTCGTTCCTTTGTTCCTTAGTGGTTCACTTTTTGAAGCGTCCGTAGGCTCATCACTTCGCCTGATCAAAGTGCTTGGCGCCACGACGGGCACAAAGGACGCGACGGCCTGTTTGGCGAGGCGAAGTCTCATCAATGCCATAAAAGTAAGATAGGTCGCATTGGTGCGATTGTCCGTACCGATCGGCTCGTCGTGTTCGTCGTGCCCGCCGTGGTTCAAACCTTCTTTGTTTCGGCAGCCGGGTCGCCGATCCTTTCCCGACCGCGGGTCACGAGCTTACGGAGTTCGTCCGCCGACGTAATCACCTTCCATTCTTCGCGGGCCAGCTCCACCAGGCCGCCGGGCGGGGGCTGCATCTCAGCGCGGTAGTAGCGTTTGAAAACGCGGCCGATCCAGCGGGCCACCAGCGCCTGCACGACGCCTTGCAAAAGGCCGCCCGCGATCCAGCCGATTCCCGGCACGGTCTTGAGCAGCGAACCGATCGCCGACCCCAGTGCGGGCGCCGCCGCCGAAGCGCCGAGCATCGCCACCAGGTTCTTGCCGAGCTGCGCGAGCATCTCGACGACGGTGTCGGCGTCGACCTTTTGTTTGTAGACCGCTGCCAGATCGAGCGTCATCTTCACTAAGATGCCGCTGCCGATCGCTAGGTCCAATAGCGGGACGGGATTCGCCGCCGCGGCGCCGCCGGCGGCCCACATGTAGCGATCGATGACGCGGTCCGCTTCTGCGTCGAGCGTCGCCAGGACGCGCTCCTTCGCTTCGTCCACCAGGCCGCGCGACTGCATCAAGAGATTCGCGAAGAGGAGGTCGCCCCCTTCGCGAGCAACGATCGCCATCAGCCGATCGGCGAGCGGTGAGATGTCGGGCGGAACGATCGCCTCGCCGTGCGTCTCGACGCCGTCGGCGCCGACGCGCACCACCTGCCGCGTCGTCTCGCGCGAGCGGACAGCCACCACGTCGGCGGGCTTGGTGAGGCCGGCGGTCTGCTCTTGGAGCTGGCGGACAAGCTCGTTGCGTTGCCGCGCGTCGTACCAGTCTTCTTTGTTGAGGCAGACGACTAGACGCTTCTCCATCTCGGCGAGGCGCCCCAGCAGGTCGTGCTCGTACGCCTTGATCGGACCGTCGACAACGAACAGCACCAAGTCGGCGTCCTTGGCCGCCTCGGCGGCGATTGCGGCGCGGCCCTCGCCACGCACCTCGGCTAGGCCGGGCGTGTCGACTAGCGTCACGCGGTCCGAATCGGGCCAGGGAACGCTCTGTTCGGCGGACGTCGTCCCGCCGACGACATTGGTCGCGAACGCCTCGCGCCCGCAGAGCGCATTGAGCAGCGAGCTCTTGCCGCTGGAAATGGTGCCGAAGGCGACGATCTCGAGTTTGCGGGCCTCGCGCTTGGACTCGAGCTCGGCGATGGCGCGTTCGACCTCGGCACGCAGCGCGGACTTCGAGTCGAGCCCCCAGGCGTAGTCGCGGCTCTGCTTAAGGTTATCACCGAGTTCGGTGGAGAGGTCGCGCTTGGAGAGCTCGCTGGGGTTTTTGGCCCGCCGCTCGGTGACGCGGCGGTTCGACGCGGTGTTCTTCCACAGCCGCCACGCCCCCCAGGCCGCGAGGCCCACGAGCATCGCCACGCCGGCTCCAACGGCCAGCACGTAGAACTTGCCGGTCCAGAACTCCCAGCCGCCCGCGGCCTCGTAGCCGGCCGCCAACTGGGGCGGCACGGTCACAAGCAGGTACCCTACCGCCGCGAGGGCGACGAGGACGAGCAGTCCTTGGCTGGGCTTTTTGGGGAACAAATGGCGTCGGGAGAGAAGGTGGCGTCAGTGGGTTAGGGGAGGGGTCTCGACTTAGGGCCGCCGATGTCGCTTCAAAGTATTTCAGAGGTTCGAGCGTTAAAGTACCTCTGAGGCGACGCGTTACGGACAGCGTACCCCCTCCCCTAGCCCCTCCCCCCAAGGGGGAGGGGGATATTGAATGTATTCGTCTAGGACGCTTTTTTCTTCCCTAGCCCAATAGCTCGCTATGCGTGCCGCTTACGTCAACCAACCGGGCCCTGCCGATACGATTGTCATCGGCGACATGCTTACTCCTACGCCAGGGCCCGGGCAATGCCTGGCGCGGGTCGCGGTCTCGGCCGTCAACCCGATCGACACCTATGTCCGGGGCGGGATGGTGGCAATGGACCTGCCGCTGCCGTACATCCCGGGTAGCGATCTAGCGGGAAGGATCGAAGCGGTCGGCGAGGGCGTCACGCGCTTCAAAGTTGGCGACCGGGTCTGGGGCTCGAACCAGGGTCTGCTCGGGCGGCAGGGGACGCTCGCCGAGTACGCCGCCGTCGATGCCGACTTTCTCTACCCAACTCCCGAAGGCGTCAGTGACGAGGCGGCCGCCGCGGGCGCGCTGGTGGGAATCACCGCCCACCTGGGTCTGGTGCGCGAGGCGCAGCTCCGGGCTGGCGAGACAATTCTTGTTGTCGGCGGCTCGGGCGGCGTCGGCTCGACCGTGGTGCAACTCGCCAAAGCGCTCGGCGCCCACGTCATCGCCACCGCCGGCGG
>JBGSJY010000395.1:0-3276 GCA_041741515.1 Pirellulales bacterium
CTCCAGACGCTCGAACAACGAACGGGCGGCGCCTTCCATCAGCTGTCCTCACGGCGGGAGTGGGCGAAACGCCCCACACTAACCCGCCAACTTAAAACGCGCTAGGCCGCCCGGATTGCCCAGAGTGCGCGCTGGCCCTGGCTTTCGAAGCCCCGTCGCGGGAGGGCGCGACCGCGAATGCTACCTTACAGTCCGCTCACGGCGCCGGGCGCCGTGCGCACCCGCGATCGCCCTGTTCACCCAGTGCTTTCTCACCTCCGAGCTTTCGCATTGTCGCTTTAGCCCGAGGGATGGCCTTACCCATGAGGTGGTAGGGTGGTCTGTCGATTAGAAACGGCTAGTCCGGGGTTACGGAGGCTTACGGTACTTCTGGTTGCAGAGTAGCCGTTGCGGAGCGATTTCACAGCCGTCCCATCAGCAGCAAGACAATAAGTACCAGTAAAAGGACGCCGCCGATGCCCCCAAGCGCCACGTTCTGTAGCAGGGCGGCGATCAACAGGATAACGATGACAGTTCCAATGAGTCCGAAGCGCATGGTGGGAAACCTCTGGCAGAGTGACGGTGGTTGGGAATGGGCGACAGGTATTCGCCGCGACGGTTTCAATTTCCCCGCCTCTTAGGGCGCGAGAAGGGCAATCCCGGGTCGATCAAACCCGGGTGCGAACGTCGTAGTACATGCGACGGTGCGTGTCGGCCCCGCACCATCCGCCAGCGATCGAAACCGCTAAGCCAAGGCCGGCGGCGGCGAATGACGCCCACAGCACTTGCTGGGCGTAGGTCGAGACCGTTTCCACAGTCTCATCTGCCGTCTCGGCGACCTCCTCCATCGCGTCGGACGCCGTTTCGCGGACAGATTCCACCGTGCCGGACATCGTCTGGCTGATCTGCTTAATCTGGCGCTGATAGGTCCGCGACACGCCGCTGACGAGAGCATCGACCTCGGCTCGTGTGAGATTGGTTTCCTCGATGATCAGGTCCGTCGCTTCGTCGGTCTTGCCCTGGACGAGCAGGTAAGTCGCTTCCTCTAGAGATTTGGCATCGAGCTGATCCATCGCTCGGACGATTTCTTCGCGGGAGACTTCGGTCCCGCCTCTCGCATCCGCCGAAGCGATCACGCCGGCGACGCGCGACGCAAGCTGCGACTTCAAATCCTCCGCGAGACTCTGGTCGTTGTCGGGGTTGCCGAATCGCTCTTCCAGTTCGCTCGCTGCACCGTCAATCAACTCCCGTCCCTGCGCCCGACTTAGTGAAGTCTGCTCCGCTATGATCTGGGCGGCGCTCACTTGATCGTCGTCGGTGAGGTCCTGCAGGATCTCGTCCATCGTGTCGGAGTCGAGGCTATTGATCGCTCTCCGCACCTCTCTAGCCGATACCTCCGCCCCTCCCTTGGGATCGGCTGAGGCGATGGCTTCCGCCGCGCGCCGCTTCAGCCGGGAGCTGATCTGCTGGAAAGCCTCCGAATCGACGAAGGAAGAAGCGAGTCCTGCGGCGCCCTCGGCGCCGGAAACCACCGCCGATCCTGCCGCTGACCCTGCCGAACCGACCGCTGACCCTATCGCTCCGACTCCCTGGGCAGTCGCTGAGACAACGGTCGCCGCAACCGAGCCTGTCGTTTGCGCGACGTTCGCGCCGGTCTGCAGCAGCGAAGACACGCCCAGGTAGCTCAGCCATACCATCACCACCGTCGCGACGCTCCAGACGACGAAGCCGTGCATCATTCCGATCGCTTCATCGACCGTGTTCGCCATCCGAGACGCGAGGGCGGAGCCGACAAAGTAGGCGATGAGCGACGAGAGCAGCATCCAGACGATCGCCGCCTCAGGGAGGCCGTCGTCCATCATTGTGTCATCGGCCGCATCCGTGACGCTGACCCCAATCGACGCCCCCAACAGATAGAGGAGCCAGCTGGTGGAAAGCACGGCGAATAAGCCCGCCAAGACCGCACCCCAGCTGATAGCGACAGGTTGAGGTACATTTGTATGGATCTCTTCGTGGACGTGCTCGTTCACAACGGTTACTCCGATACGGGATTAGGCGGCGCGGGAAAGATTTTGGTCTAAACTCGCCGCAATTCTCTTGCCAAAGTCGGCAATCCCCATCGGTAGGTGATTAAAAAAGGAAGCGATTGCTCCCCAACGACCGACTTGGTCAGCGTGAAGCCCAATCGGTCGGGATTGCGCCACACCTACAGGTGAGACTCGCGGCGAGTGAAAGATGCTGAGCCAGTAGCAAGCCGCTCTGCGTACAAACGGCGCCCAGGCGGGTGGCATGTCCACACGCGAAGCGGAGGGCCATGGGAAGCACCAATCCGGAAGACTATCGAATACACGCGGGCGAGTGGCTGATGCCGAAGGCGTCAGGCGAAGCCCCCACACGCCGGCAAAGTGGACACCGGACGGGTGATTCGCAGGAGGCTCCGCTTCGCTGCTACCCCAGCCACCTGCCGCTACCGTACAATCGACGCACGTAGACGGGCGCCGGGTCCGCGCGCGATAGGTGGTGAGCATGTGAATTGGAGTGGACCTTCGATCCTGGTTCACATGCCCACCCGCTACGCGTGTGGGCATGGCACCCCGGGACATGCTACCCGGCCTACTCTACAATCAACCTGCGGCGCCGGGCGTTATGATCTGACCGGATCGGCTACCACCAGCCCTTGAATCCGCAGACCCGCCGGGTGGCCCCGACTGTCGTGAGCGGAAACTTCTCCTGCTCGTCAAGGTGATTTCGAACGACTGTCGGGGTCGCGTAGCGACAAGAGGCGTTCGATACTCTATTGCCTCCTGTGCTGCGCACCCCGACAGTCGTTCGAGGAGAGTCGTTTGGATAGGCGGCGTGCTCGCTCACGACAGTCGGGGCCACCCGCGGATAGACTTGGATGACAAAGTCATGGACTCTCTTCGACGCCAGGGCTTAGTGGATGAGACTGGTGATGTCGTAAGGTTTAAGCCTGAGGCTTTTGATATCCTGAACGAATTTGGGAAGTTCAGTGTCGAGTAAAGCAGGTGCGAATATGACTTCGGAACGCAGATTCCCAAAGTTGCACGAAGACGGAGGCTTCTCTGTCGTCGCAACCTACCTAACGGACAACCGTCAGGCACTGTCGCGAGATAACCTCGTTAACTGGCTTGATCGACAGGGCAATCGCATCTAATCGATCGAAGTTGATTATCGCTTCGTAGAGCTGGGAGTGAAGCGTCCCGTGGGGATCGGGGCGGCGGCAGCATTCCTAGCACGGAGGTGGACGCATGGCCCTTACAAGGACGCCTGTAATTC
>JBGSJY010000396.1:0-4503 GCA_041741515.1 Pirellulales bacterium
TGGCGCAGCTCGCCCTCCACGCCTCCTCACGCATCGGCGTCGCCAGCCGCCCGCGGGTAGTCCTCGCCGGAGGGGTGGCTTTGGGCTCAGCGTTTTATCGTCACCTGCTGACCGAGCAACTCGTCGCGGCGGGTTGGCGACGTGAACAGATCACCCTGGCGCCCGACCCCGCCTGCGCGTGCGCCTTGCTAGCAGCAAGGCGCTCCTGAACGAGCGACGCCATGCGAGCCAGGAAGCGAATCCTTGCCGTCGATCGCTGCTACAACGTCAGCGTTCCGCCGCACAGCGGTTCGCTGCAGCCGGTCGTCTCGGGGACGGTGATCGGCAACTCACGGAGCCGTCGCACCGCTAGCCAAGCGAAGCACTCGGCCTCGAGGGTCTCGCTGCTGAGCTTGCGCTCCTCAACACGCCGCACCTGGTCGAAGTGCTCGGCGAGCATCGCCATAATGACCGGGTGTTTGACGCCGCCGCCTGTGACCCACAGGCTCTTGGGCTTCTTCGGCAACCGGGCGACGGCCCCCGCCACCGCGCGGACGGTGACGGCGCAGAGGGTCGCGGCCCCGTCTTCGACCGATAGGGTCGAGACATCGACGTGATCGAAGTCATAGCGGTCGGCGGCCTTTGGCAGCGGCCGGGCGAAGAAGGGCGCGGACAGGGCTTCCGCCACCAGGGCCTCATCGACCTTTCCCGCGGCGGCGAGCTTGCCGTCGGTGTCGTGAGAGAGCCCCGCCATCTCCTGGGCCCACTCGTCGAGCAGGCCACAGCCGGGCCCCGTGTCGCCGGCGATCAAGGCATCGTTGTCACCCAGCCAGGTGACGTTCGCGACGCCACCCAGGTTGAGCACCACCAGCGGTTTCTCGTCGTCGTTGAACAACGCCCGATGGAACATGGCCGCCAGCGGCGCCCCCTGACCTCCGCAGGCGATGTCGTTGCGGCGGAAGTCGGAGACCACCTTGATCCCGGTCGCCCGGGCCAGCTGCCACGGATTACCGATCTGGCACGTGAGCCCCTCGTCGGGGATGTGGCGGACCGTGTGCCCATGAAAGCCGATGACCTCGGTTTGCTTCCCCTCGTCGGGGAACTGCTTGAGGAGCTTGGCGATCGCGTCGGCGTGGACCTGCGTGAGGTCTTTCTCCAGACGCAGCAGGTCGCTGGTTGGCATGTCGTGCTGCGACGCCTCCAGCAGCCGGTAGCGCAGGTCTTCCTCGTAGGGAAGAGTCAGGCCGCCGACGACGGCGACCTTCGCTTCACCGTCGGTTTTCACGAGGGCCGCATCGACCCCGTCGGCGGAAGTTCCGCTCATCAGTCCGATGGCGGTGATCGTTTTAGCGGACAACGGCGGCCTCGGTTTCGAGGAGACGCCCCCGCCACCCGGCAAGCAGGATCGACGTCAGGCGGGGGGACAATAGTTCCGATGGGGTGAGTTGATCCGGTTGGCAATCCGCAAATTTCCGAGAAAATGGCGTCGATCTGCGCAGCTCGGCTCCTCACCAGTTACGATAGGAGTTTGCTACCCTGCGCAACGCGCGACAAGACGTGCTTCTACAATGGGCGCAAAACTGAGGTTTTTAAGCGCTAGTTTTAGGGGGCATCGGCCTGCCATCCGGGCGGATGAGACTGGCGACACGGTCCATCGAGACGCGAGGCGCTGTCGTGATTCGTGAATCCTCCACTGCTTTGTCATCCGGCCGGAGCCCGGCGCCCATTGCGGCGCCCGAGGCCCTCAAGCGGATCGCCGTCCTCATCGAGACGGATTCCAGCGCCGGTTGCCGCATGATCCGCGGCATTTCCAACTACGCGGAGCGGCACGGCCAGTGGCACCTGCTGCTCGATCCGCGCGATCACGAGCACCGCTCTGCCCTGCCGGACGGCTGGCACGGTCACGGGATCATCGCTCGTATCACTTCGCAAAAGCAGCTCGAGCAGCTGCAAGCGCGACGGCTGCCGCTGGTGAACGTCGATGACGTGATCGACTCGCAGCCCGGCATGGCGTCGGTCATCACCGACGAGAAAGCGCTGGCCGAGATGGCGCTTGCGCACCTCTTGGATCGGGGGTTTCGCCAATTTGCCTACTTTGCCCCACCCAGCCTCGACTACTCCAAGCGGCGTGGCGCCGCGTTTGTCCAACATGTCGAGGCGGCCGGCTTCGAGTGCGCCGTCTACAAGCCGGGCTACCGCGCCGGCCGGCGGCTGGGCTGGGGCGAACGGCTCAAGCGGGTCGAGCGCTGGATGCGGACCCTCCCCAAGCCAATCGGCGTGCTGGCGGTTGACGCCAACCGCGGCCGCCAGCTGTCGGAGATCTGCCACCTGTCGGGCGTCCGCGTGCCGGACGACGTGGCGGTGCTGGCCGGGAGCCTCGACGAGTTGCTCTGCGACGTCGCGACCCCACCGCTCTCGAGCATCAACGTCGCTAGCGAGCGGATCGGCCACGACGCGGCGCAGCTGCTCGACGCCATGATGGTCGGCCACGACGCGCCGGCCTACGCGATCGAAGTCCCCCCACGGGGCGTCCAAAGCCGGCAATCGACCGATCTCTTGGCGATCGACGACGAGGAGATCGTCGACGCGCTCCGCTACATCCGCCAGCACGCCTGCCGGGGGATCATCGTCGAGGACATCCTCCGCCAGGTGCCGATCTCGCGGCGCAGCCTCGAGATCCAGTTCCGCAAGTACCTGGGCCGCTCACCGGCCCGCGAAATCCGCCGCGTACAACTCGAGCGGAGCCGCGACCTCTTGGGCCGCCGCGAGCTCTCGATCACGGAGGTGGCGCTGGCGTGCGGCTTTGCGAACGCAACGCGGTTCGGCGTGGCGTTCAAGAAGGACACGAACAAGACGCCGCACACCTTCCGCAAGGAGCTCCTAGCGGGCCAGCGGCAAACGACGATCGGCGTTTAAGCGTCGCGGTGCGAAAAGCGTCCTAGGCACGACAGGTCGATCGTGGCGCCACGAGTTGATTCACCCATTCCGACTAGCCGGCCTTACGATTTCACCGCGCACGCCTCGACCCGTACGAACGTGGCGATGTCGCGGACGAGGGGATCGAGCAGAAGGTCGTCGGCGCCGTCCACCATGATCGCCATCGCGTAGTCGACGCCTTCCCGCTCGACAATGGACCACTCCGTCCTCAGCCCTTCGAGCATCCCCGGCTTTGTCGCCAGCCGCGTGTCGTTGGGCAGCACCGCCGTGATTGGGCTGTCTTTCCGCAGTCGCAGCACGCGCAGGACGTTCGCGGCCACGGCCTCGCCGGCCGCCTCGTCATCGTACAGCCGGCGCATCAGCCGCAGGGCCTCGGCGGGCGTCGAGGTGTTCTCGCGCCCCGCTTGGCGGGCCTCAAGGTCGATCATCTTGCGGCGGAGCCGCGTTAACGGGGCGCCCAGCTCGTCGAGCAGGCCGTTGACGGCGTCGAGACCCAGGCGGTCAATCAACAGATTCGTCGCGACGTTGTCGCTCAGCACGATCATCGCCACGGCAAGGTCCGCCAGCGCCATCCGCGACGCTGCGGGCAAGAAGTTCTGCAAAAGCCCACACCCTCCCGCGCCATTAAGGGGATCGACCGCGAGGGTCTCACCCAGAGAGAGCTCGCCCCGAGCCGCCTGACGGTGCAGCTCCCACAGGATGGGGATTTTGATCGCGCTAGCCTGGGCGAAGACCTCGTCGGCGAGGAGCGAGTAGCCCCAGGCGCCGTTGAGCGACTCCACTGCGAGGCCAACCCGGGCGGGAGTCGCTTGAACGAGATCGACGATTGGCTTTGGTGGGTCCATTGCGTTAGTTTCACGCTACGCCGCCAAGCCGCAAGCGGCAGAAGGCTAGGCCGCGAGCGTCAGATGGCTTTGCGCTTCCGCGACTTTGCGTGAGACTAGGCGATCCGCCCCCCCGTGCCCTTCCTTATCGCCCATCATGCTAGTCTGGGATGATCTTGTCTCCCGCTCGGTCATCACCAGCCCCACGGGGGGTTGGAAGCCCCTGGCGGTGGCGGCCGCCATCGAGGCGGTGCTTGCCGGCGCAACCCGCACGGGAAAGGGGAGGACGGTCGAGCGGCGCGAAATCGGTCGCTCGTTCGAGGACCGCCCGATTGAGCTGCTCGTCGTCGGCGACGGGCCCAAAAGGGCGATGATGTGGTCGCAGATGCACGGCGACGAGCCGACGCACACGGCCGTGCTGCTAAATCTGCTGAAGCTGCTCGTCGAAGCCAATCCGCTCGCCGAGCGCCTCCTCCGCGGCCTGACGATCGGAATGATCCTGCCGCTCAACCCGGACGGCGCCCAGCGCAACACGCGTCAGAACGCCCAGGGGATCGACATCAACCGCGACGCCCTGGCGCTGGCCACGCCCGAGGGACTGGCGTTCCGCGACGCCGTCCTGGGGTTCAAGCCCGACTACGGCTTCAATCTCCATAACCAAGGGCGCCGCACGGCGATTGCGTCGCCGCTGGGGCCGGCGTCGGTGTCGCTGCTCGTGCCGCCGCTCGATCCAGCGGACACGCAGACCGACTCGGTCCGCGAG
>JBGSJY010000397.1:0-6113 GCA_041741515.1 Pirellulales bacterium
CGCAGAGAGACTGCAGTCCAAGGAATCGCCTCGGCTTCGCCGTTCTCAACAGCTTGGAGTATCCCTGAAACTGCGGTTAGTGGACATTACCTCAGCGAGATACGCCCGGGTTCTACGACGCGTCGGAGTGAAACGCCGAAGCGGCGAAGCAGGTGACGCAACCAAAGGCCACACCCCCTCTATGGCGGGGGCGTCGCAATCAGGGTGACTGGGCACCCCGAAGTCCCCTCGGCCGATGAAGCCTCCGCAGGTTTGGCGTGGGTCAGAATGCACGCAGAAGTTTCACGGCTGCGCAAGTCTTGCAGACCCCCTATGAGTCAGGATGACTTCCTACGCCGTTGCTCTACTGCTCCCCATCGGATCGCCCGATCATCTTTGCGAGCGTGGTGATCTCGGTTGATTCAGTAAGAAACGTGACCGACCCATCAGCCAACGCGACGTAGGCGCCGCCGTGATGCTCCGAATAGATACCTTCGGCATTGTCAAAGTTGACGCCAACATCACGGCCGTTCATCCTCCAGTGGAAACTGTTGCTGGCCGACCAACCCATTTGGCCCGGGTAATCCGCATCAGGGTTGCTGGTCGTTACCGCGGGACGTCCATCCACCATATGGAGTGGGCGGCCGCCACGCTCTGCGAGCATGATGGTTTTGGATAACCCGTCAGAGACGTCCCTGAATTTCCCCTCACGATAACGAGTCAACGTTCCGTCTAAAGTTCCGTCATTGAAAGTCGGGGTCCCCCAAATACCCCAACGAGCGTACTTTGTGTCTGCATCCTTTGTTCCAACGGGTGGAGTCTCGAAGATGACCCAGATACCAGCCAACCCGTCGTAGTCGCTACGGGCTACTGAATAGAAGTCATCTCGTTTTAGTAGCCCATCATGTCGCACCCCTCGCCCCATGCTGGTGGACGGCGACGACCCGCTTGGGCAAATGAACGAGGGAACGACGGTTGTAGCCACTAATTCGTTTTCCCGATCAGTCGCAAAGGCGAGCCAATCAATCGAATCGTGAAGTGCAGAATACTCGAGGTACGGCAGCAAGGCGGCGCGCCACGAATGCAAGTGAAATAGGTCCCACCCATTGAGCGGGTAAGATAGGGAGCCGCCGTTGTAGTGGGAGGGCAGGTGGTTGCTCGAATTGTGAAATGCGTGAAGGGACTGTGCAACCTGTTTCAAGTTGTTTTGGCATTGGGTTTTACGTGCGGACTCTCGGGCCGTCTGAATCGCAGGGAGAAGCATTGCCGCTAGGATGCCGATGACGGCAACTACTACCAGTGTCTCGATAAGGGTGAATCCGCGAGAATCGGCAGGAAGTAGCATCTCATCGCTCTTGTAGATGTGTCCGTAGCTTGAGTAGAGCTACTATTGAGGATGCCTGGGTGCTTGATTTTTGTCTTCCGACGTCGGCGGTAACAACAAATTTTTCCAACCTAGGTGCGGTTAGACGCGGCAAAAGTGCCTCGTCAGCTTTGTCGCACGCAAGCGGCCCTGTTTTCCTGCGGAAGGACTGACCCTACTGGGTGTCGGAACGTCGCCACGAAACAGCAGTCGGTGGACATCAATCAGGCATACTTGAGCCGTCCCAAAGCTGCTGAGAAGTGAAACTTCTCGGCGCTGAGAACGATGAAGCCGAAGCAGGTTCGGAGCATAGAGATTCGCGGCTGCGAATGTTAAGATTCGTGCGTAGATAGTGCCGCAGCGGGCGGCGAAAAACTTTGCCTGTATGTCGGGAAAGCTGTGACACGCAAATACCGCTATTCGTCAGAGTTGGGTGTTCATAACACGCGGTCAACGTGGCACGAGGTCCATGTTGAGCCTTGGGCTAACGACTACACACTTTTCCCCGGCGAGGAACTGGTCATTATCGCTCATAGCAATGAAGCGGTGCCAACGTTCAACCTCGTTGAATCGGATGGAGTAACACAAGTGTATTGCGAGAAAACGATGGATTTCGCCGTGTTCCAGAAAGGTGTCGAGCTTGAGTGCGGACACAAGCGACAACCTGGGGCGTCCACCTAGATATTTTGCCCCGAGTTAATGACATACTCGACCGATGAAATTGCCTTCAGGTACGACGCTTCGGCGTGAAACTTCTCCGCAGCTTTTACCTGCCGGGCCTCCGCAGGCTTATATGCGGAAACTCTCCGCTGTGCCTACGTGACGCTGCCTGCTTACCCCGGGTCGGGCGCGGCGAGCGAAACGTGTTGTACCCGTTGCGATAGGCGAGAACCTCCTCGGTCGGCAAACGGTACCGCGGCCGGAGGCTCTTGGGCGGCGACGCCAGCCGAGCCCTCAGCACGCCCTGCTCGATCAGCTTCTTGACGGTGCGGCGGTCGAGGTCGAGCAGCCGCGCCGCCTCGGCGATGGTTAGTTCCTCTGTCGCCGGAAGTTCTTTGTCGTCTTTCATCGCGTACAATCTCCTCGGCTGGCCCCGCAAGGGGCTGGTTGTGCTGGAACTCGCCGGCGCCCGGGACAACGTGTTGGCGCACGCCGGGCCCGGCGGGTTCTCTCTACGGTTGGACTTCCGCCGCCGAGGGCTTAAACCTAGCCCCCTGACGAACGCTTGAACGCATCACGGGCCTGCCCGCGGCGGTTGGCGAGCGCCTGCTGGATGCGGGTGATCTCGTCGCCAATCGCCTTGTTGTCGCGGACGTGCTTGCCCACGTCGGGCGTCATGCCGGGCGGGTTGAACTCTAGCGCCGGCGCCGGCTTGTCGAGCTTTTTCTTCAGTTCGTCTAGCCGCGCCACGCTCGCGAGCGGCTGCTTGGCGCCGTCGCCTGCCTTCTGGCCGGGGCCGACGGGTTGTTGTGAGGGGCCGGCCGGCTGGCGCGATGGTGGCGCGGCCGCATGGCGGAAGGCGTTGCTGCTGGTGGGCTCCATCTTCGTGGGCTCCTGGAGAGGAAGGGTGGGATCAAGGTGCAGCTGGTGCTGCCGCTTCACGGCCTTATCGATTTCGTTGACCAACCGCCGCTGCGACTGAACAAACGGGCGACGCCGCTCGTCGAGTTCCTTCAGATCGGCGTCGAGCTTCTCCTCGGTGGCTTTCAGCCGCGCCCGGGCGTGGTCGAGCGCGAGCCGCTGCGTCTCGATCGCTTCGGCGCCTTGACCACGGTCGCGTGAAGGATGGTCCTTCCCGAGACGCTCGCGCCGCTTCGCTTCGGCCTGCTCGGTCTCGTGACGCTGCTTCTCTACCACCTTTAGCGTCGCGCGGATCTCATCGCGGCGGCCGAGCATCGTCGCCTCTTCGTTGTTGAGATCGAGCACCGTCTCTTGCACGTCCTTGAGGCTGTCGCGCAGCACGAGCTCGCGCTGCTGGAGCTGCGTGATCTTGTCGTCGTTCATACGGTTCTCCCATTAAGGGCGCTCGTGGCGCCGGCGAGGGTGAGGCGTCCGTCGCTCGTTGCGGTGAGCAGTTCACGACGCACGCCTTGGTAACGGAGCTTGAAGCCCGATCGGCTTTTGCCCGCGTCCTTGAGGGCGTCTTCCACCAGATCGATCAGGTCCTCTTCGGCGCAAGGGCCGTTCTGCTCTAGCACCCGCGTCACAAGGCCCGCCACTTCGTCCTTGGTGGCGCACGGCTGGCGGGGCTGACCGCGCTTGGACGAAGGCTTGGCGGAGGCCGGTTGTCCTTGCAGATTGGCGAGGATCGTCGCCAGCTTGTCACGCTCGGCGAGGAGTACCGTCCGCCGTGCATCGAGTTCGCCCAGCGTCGCCTCGGCACGCGACAACTCCTCGGCGATCTCTTCTTCGATCCGCTTCAATCGATCGTTCATGGTTAGTTCTCCTTGCGCTGATCCAAGAGGCCCCACAGGGGCCGGCTCGGCTTGAGGAATAAGATCAAGGGGCAGCCTTGCGGCCGATCCGACGCTTCAACTCGCACCACACCAAAAGGGCCGGCGTAACGGCCCCACTCGATAAGGGGCGCCGACCGTGAGCCGTGGTAGCCGTATTCCAGGCGGAGGTGCGGCAGGCCGATCGCGTGGGCAACGCTGATCGCCGAGACGGCGACAATCGCCACGTTGCGGAACTGCCGCTTCCGCCATTTCCACGAGGTCGCAGGCGCCAAGGGATTGGAAGGAGTGAGGTGGGACATGGTCTTAGGCCTCCTTGCGGTAGTAAGGGTTCGCGCCCGCCAAGCGGCGGAGACGGCGGTCGTTGCGGTAGTTCAGCTTGTCGAGCACCCAAGCGGGCTCGTCGCCACGGATCAGTAGGGCTTTGTCACGGCCGAGCGTGCGGATCGCCTCGGGACGCAAGACAGCGGTCGAGAGGTACGAACCGTTGAACGAAACCTTGGCCGGCCCGTTGGAGTCGCCGTAGTCGACCGACTGCGAGGCGGTCGCTTGGGTGTGGGCGCCGATCATCTCCGAGAGCATCCGGCAGTCCTGCGGCTCGCGGGTGTTCATCGCCAGCACCACCTCGCACATCCCCAGCATCTCGCGGGCTAATTCACGCCCGTAGATACGCTGGGACTGCGAGAACTGCTGCCATCCAAGCACATACTGCTGGCCAAACTTGCGATACTCGGCCATCGCGTGGGGTAAGGTGGGCAGGTACCGTAAACCGGCGCACTCATCGAGATAGAAGGTCACGCGACGCCGCGTCCGCACCCGGGCGAGCGTCTCGATCGCGCTGCCCAGCATCAGGTTCTTGTGGCCGGCGTGCGTCAGGGCCCGGTCGGCGCTGTTGCAGAGGAAGAGCGCCGTCGGCTCGCTCTTCATCAGCGACCAGTCCCAGTTGGAGTCGCTGACGCTTTTTCCGTAAGAGCTGTAGCCGTCGTAAAGCTCTAGGGCTCGGGCCACCGTGCTCATCACGCCCGACCACTCCTCGGGTGAATCGACGAGGATGCGTTCGAGCTTCGCGGCGCCTTCGGCGATCGCTCCGCCAAACGATCCGTTCAAGAGCATGGAGGCGATGTTGGTGGTCTGGTCGCCCGCCAAGCGGCGCTGCAAGGCCGGGAGCGTCACCACGCCGACCACCGACAACTCATCCAGGGCGTTGGTCTTGATGACGATCCGGGCCGTGTCTTCGAAGTGGCCTGTGTTGCCGCTGCGTTTCTCCGGAGGCTGACCGGGGAAGACGAGCATCGCCAGCAGGCGGGCGTCATCGACCACGGTGTCGCTCTGGGCGTCGAGGATCGTCGCGGGGTTCACCCGCACGGCCTCGAAATCGACCCCCAACTCGCGACGCAATCGATCGGGTTCGCCGCACAGCACAACGACACGGCGGCCCAGCTGTTTCTGACGTTTGTGGAGTAAGCAGAAGGACTCGAGCGCCGGGTCGTTCCAGAACATACTGAACGGGTCGCCTTCGGCGCCGTCGCCGATCCCTGCCTCCAGGCCCGAGACACCGAACGGGCCGGTTCCTTTGCCCGAGCCAGGCGGGCCCGTGATCCAGGCGTGGTTGGAGCCGGCGTAGCTCACGCGGCGCCCACTAAGCGAGCCCAGGTGCAACCCGTGTCCTGTCATCATGCCGGCGCGAACCGCGTCGGCAAGATCACCCAGGTGCGCGTCACCCTGCTTGTCGGCGTAGCTGGCGGCTTGGCGAGCCAATTGTTTGCGGTCGCGGCAGCCATCGAGGGCGTTGATCCATTTCAAGGTGCTGCTCAGCGTGAGCACACCGCAGACGCAAGCGAGTGCGGCGGCTAAGTCGTCGCCGTTCATCGCCCGAGGGGTGGCCCACCACAGGCCGCTTCCCCAAATCAGCATTCCGATGAAGCACGGGATCGGCATCGGACGGCCGGCTGTCGCCGTGTTACTGGTAGAACTCATGGCAAGACTCCTTTCACCGGGTGAGAGTTGTTGTTGAGTGAGTTGACGGAGCGAGGGAACGGGCGACGCGGGGGAGTGAGCAGCGCTCACAGCGCGTAGTACTCGCCGCCGGTGCTGTGAGCCAAACGCCGCAAGAACTCGGCGCCTTCCAGATCGAGCACGCCGCCGCCGCGGTGCGACAGGGCGCCGACGCCGATGCAATTGATCGTGATCCCATCGGCGGCCATCTCCTCGGCCAGGCGGAGCACGCGGCTCTGAGCGTCATCTTCGTCGGGGATGCTAGGCAGCCCGTCGGTCCACAGCAGGATGGTGTCTACGCCTTCGAGCTGGCGAGCGGCGAC
>JBGSJY010000398.1:0-3834 GCA_041741515.1 Pirellulales bacterium
CCGCGACGCCTGCTCCACGGCGGGACGGCCCCTGGCGGGCGTCCTGCTGGACGCCTCCGTGAAAACGGCCCCGGGCGTAGAGGTCGTCTACGGAGGGTCGGGCCACCGGCTCGATTGGCCGCGGGTCGCCGCCGAGCGGGGCGTGCTAGCAGGAACGCCTCTGATCCTAGCGGGCGGATTGACGCCGGTTAACGTCGCCGAGGCGATAGCGGTCAGCCGTTGTGACGGGGTCGATACCGCCTCCGGTGTCGAGTCGGCTCCCGGGATAAAGGATCCCGCGATGATCCTGGCGTTCGTTTCAGCGGCCCTGGGGGCGCTGGGTCGGTAAGTAATGGTGGGCGGATAGGTGGTTCCGCCGGGAGCTAACGCTTCCCGGCTCGCAGGCGTGCCGATCCGCGTGGCCACTGGGTACCCTCTCGATGCGAGCCGGGAAGCGTCTGCTCCCGGAGTCGCCCCGGAGAGACCCCACCATCACTCACCGGCGCCTCGCACTTCACCGGTTGAGCCCACCCCGTCTGACGTTTATCCTTAGCGTTCTCACCCACCACCCCACCGAAGAAGGTTCCGCCGTGGCGACCGTTGAAACCGCGAAGCTCCCCTACAAAGTTCTCGACTGCTCGCCCGCGGAGTTCGAGCGGCTGGCCGCCTTCGGCCGTCAGGAAATCCGTCTCGCCGAGAACGAGATGCCGGGCCTGATGTCGCTGCGGGAGAAGTACGGCAAGTCGCAGCCACTCGCCGGCGCCCGGATTGCCGGTTGCCTGCACATGACGATCCAGACGGCCGTCCTCATCGAGACGCTGACCGCGTTGGGCGCCGAAGTGACCTGGAGCAGCTGTAACATCTACAGCACCCAGGACCACGCCGCCTGTGCCGTCGCGAAAGCCGGCATTCCGGTCTTTGCCTGGAAGGGTGAGACGAACGAAGAGTTCGACTGGTGCATCGAGCAGACCCTGTTCGCGTTTCCGTCGGGCGAGCCCCTGAACATGATCCTGGACGACGGCGGCGACCTCACCGCCATGGTCCACGACAAGTTCCCCGAGCTGCTGGCCGGCATTAAGGGCCTGTCCGAAGAGACCACCGCCGGCATCCACCGCCTTGAGGTGCTCCTCAAGCAGGGCCGCCTCGCGGTCCCCGCGATCAACGTCAACGACTCGGCCACCAAGAGCAAGTTCGACAACCTCTACGGCTGCCGCGAGTCGCTCGCCGACGGCGTCAAGCGCGCCACCGACGTGATGCTCGCCGGCAAGGTCGCGGTCGTCTGCGGCTACGGCGACGTCGGCAAGGGCTGCGCCCACAGCCTCCGCTCGTACGGCTGCCGGGTGATCGTCACCGAGATCGACCCGATCAACGCCCTGCAAGCCGCGATGGAAGGCTTCGAAGTGACGACGATGGAAGAGGCCTGCTCCGAAGGCAACCTCTTCGTCACCACGACCGGCAACAAGGACATCATCCTTGGCAAGCACATGGTCAAGATGCGGGAGGACGCCATCCTCTGCAACATCGGCCACTTCGACACCGAGATCGATATCGCCTGGCTCGAGGCCCAGGTGAAGGCCGGCAAGGCGACCAGCGAAGTCATCAAGACCGAGAAGGAAGGCGCCGTCGATCGCTACACGTTCAAGGACACGGGTCGCTCGATCCTCACGCTCGCGAAGGGGCGGCTAGTGAACCTCGGCTGTGCGACGGGCCACCCGAGCTTTGTGATGAGCAACTCGTTCACGAACCAGACGCTCGCCCAGCTCGAGCTGTGGAACAACGCCGGCGAGTACGAGAACCAGATCTATCGCCTGCCCAAGAAGCTCGACGAAGAAGTCGCCCGCCTGCACCTCGAGAAGATCGGCGTGAAGCTGACCAAGCTCACGCAGGAGCAGGCCGACTACCTCGGCGTGCCGGTCGAGGGGCCTTACAAGCCGGACCACTACCGGTACTAGGCTTAAGCCTTGAGCCTTGAGCCTTGAGCCTTCAGGGATGAGCCTTGAGGTCTGAGGACGACCAGAAAAGAAACCCTAGCCGTGGGCGGAAGCCCACGGCTTTTTTTTTCGCCGCGCGGAAAGGTTATAATGTTGCCCCTCATCGACCCCCCGTTCTGAAGGAGCCCGCCATGCGTCGCCTCATTTGCTCTCTGATCGGTTTCACTGCCGCCCTCTGGTGGGCCGCCCCCTCGGACGCTCAGGCGCCCGTTGCCGAGCCGACCGGCGTCGCCGCGCAGAGCGCCACGCTCGACCTCCCCAAGCCGCCCGCGGATAAAGCCGGCTGGAAGCCGACCGGCGAATTGGCCCAGCTCGTGGAGAAGCTGCAGAAGGCGAACAAGTCGTCGCGAGAGGTCTTCGCGCCGCTCTCGGCCGCCCAGATGAGCTGGCGACCGTCCGACGGCACGCACACGCCGCGCTGGAACGCCGAGCACACCGCGGCGACCGAGCTGGGGTTCTTCTCGCAAGCGTACGCCTCGCTCGACCCGGAGCGTCACAAGCCGCTGCGGATTAACCCCAAGCAGATGCCGGCCGACTACGTCGCCGCCCACCCCGACTGGACCGGCGCCGAGGAGGCCGCGCAGATGAAACGGATTGACGACTACGTCACCGGGCACGCCTACCTCTTGGAAGGCCACGACCTCGACAAGCCGCTCCCGGGCGGGCGGATGCCCCTGCGCAAGATGTTCGAGCTGGTCGCCGGCCACTACGGCCAGCACACGGAAAACGTCAAGAAGAAGTTCGACATGCCGGACTGGCCCGCTGAGTGACGCCCCCGCCTCCAGGGCGATTGTTCCACGTGGAACAATCTGCCGCTGACGGCCTCTGGGTGTTCCGCGTCGAACAAGGGGCCCGGGTCAGCTCGTCGGATTGTTCCACGTGGAACAATTTGCGACCCGCCGCGCGCAGCGCTTGGCGACGCGCCGATCCAGCCAGCGGTTCACCAGCCATGTGACCGGCTGCCAGGTCGCCACGGCGCAGAACGCCGCGGCGATTGACGCCAGCGCCATCGGCGGGTTCAGCAGCTCGGCGGCCTTAAGAATGCTAAGCACCACAGCGACGGGGACCGTCAGAGCCAGTAGCTGCCAGACGCCGAAGCGTAACCCTGACGCCGTGAGCTTCCCACGTCGTCGGCGGCGGAGGTCGGCGACGGCGGCCAGGCATCCGGCGACCTGGCCCATTGCGATCGCGAGGCCGCAGAGGGCGAAGACCGCCAGAGCGGGGAAAAAGTCGAAAGTGTCGGTGGCCCAGAGCGAAGCGCCGAGCGCCGCGGGGAGCGTCGCCAAGTAAGCGATCAGAGAGCCCGTGAGTTTACCAGCGACGTCGAGGTGGGCGGGCCAATCGAGTAGCCTCCGCAGGTAGGCGATGACGGGCACGAAGACGAGCGACAGGATACCCGCCCAGAGGAAGCCCATGATGAAGGCCTGGCCTGCCGCGAAAGCCATGACAAGCACCATCGGCAGTGCGAATAGGACTTGCCAAAGTCCGTGCGCTAGGACACCCATGAAGGAATAAGCGATCCAGCAAATCGACCATATACCGATCACGAGAATCGGGTAGAGGCCCCCCGCCAAGGCAATATGGGCGCCGAGCCTTACCCAGAAGTTACCATGAGGATGGAGCGTTCCAACCTCCGAATTCGGTCTGCTCGGCGCCACATTTGGTCCCAACTTAGATGCCTATCTGTGCATGTAACTGGCGCCAGCATAATCGACCAACCGCCAACTGACGTTCCCCTTCACCCCGGGGGCCGCTAACCTCCGCCGCCGCGGTCGGGGACGACGCGGTTCGCTGGGCCACGTTGGATCGACTTCACCGCATCGACATGATCCGACTCGCTTGCAGCGCGGGTCGCACTCTCGAT
>JBGSJY010000399.1:0-1834 GCA_041741515.1 Pirellulales bacterium
GCTGATGACCGTCCTCCGCACCCTCAAACGCCGAGGCCACAACCCGCTGGCCGCCCTCACCCAGGCCGCCTCCCACTACGCCGCAACCGGCTCGCTCCCTCCAATCCCAGCGACCATCGCTTCAGGTGGGTGAGGGGTTACCGGTCCTGCAGGACGCTTCGCTATCGCGAAAATACTCCTTTATGAAACGGAACCGATGATGAATCGTCACTTCTCCTCAGCGATTGCACTGTTGTCGCTCACGTCCGCCACGGTGCAGGCGGTCGACATCCGAGTGACCGTCACCAACTTGCTCGGCCCCACCAGTAGCGCCTTCTCGCCCGTGATTGCGTCGGCGCACAGCGGCGCAGTCGATCAGTTCAATAGCGGTTCGGCAGCTAGCCCGGGCGTCGAGAACGTCGCCGAACTCGGCGCCACCGGCGCGACGCTGATCGCTGAAATCCTGGCGCAACAGCCGACCGCCGTTGCGGCGCCGGCGCGCAACGCCGACAACAGTTTCAGCCCCCTGTTTTCGGGCGCGACTCAGTCGGTGGTGCTTTCGGGGCTCGACCCGACCGACAACCGGTACTTCAGCTACCTCTCGATGTTCGTGACGAGTAACGACACGTTCATCGGCAACGACAATCCGTTGGCGATTCAACTCTTTGACGCCGGGGGGAATTTTGTCGCCACCGGCTTCACATTGATCGCTGACCGTCTCTGGGACGCCGGGAGTGAGGTGAACGGCCTCTTCGGCTCGGTGTTCATCCAGGGGCAGACCCCCACGGACGGCGTCGAGGAAGGGGGAGTCGTCACCCCCGCTGACTTCGCCAACGGGTTCGATATCTTCCAGGGTCAGACGACAGCGGCCGGCTACGCCTACGCCGCGACGTTTGCGGCCGACACTCCAATCATCTCGTTCGCTTTCGAGGTGGTTCCTGAACCAACGACTGCCGTACTTGCGGCGCTCGGCGCCCTTGTCGCCTGCCTGCGACGCGGATGATCCCAACGGAGCCCATTCCAGGACCGGCAGGGGCCGTGGCGAGAGCGTCGTCACGGCCCTTGTCGTTCTTACCAAGCTTCGTAGCTAGCCGCCGCAACCGCCGGGTCGATCCGTCTTTCGGTGACATCCGAATCTGAGGCCCGCCATGCGCCGGTTGCCGACTGCACGACGGCGCCGCTGAGACGCTCGTTGTTGGGTGGCCCCGGCAAGCGGCGCAGGGTCGGCGCCTCCGCGAGCGAGTCATTTTCGACCAACCGCAAGGGGTTGGCAAAAAACCGCACCTCGGTCGCTTGCAGCTTGCGGTGGCCGCTTTGGTCCACCAAACGCACCCAGAGCCGCAAGGTGCGGTCGGTGGGCGTTTCGGTCGGCAGAGCGATGGTCAACCGGAGGCCCCGCGGGTCCAAAGGCATCGCCGCGCGGACCTCGGATTCGTCAAAGTCCCAGCGGGCGATCCGCTTCGTCGCGCCTTCTTCGGCGGTGTCGGTCAGCATGACGGAGATCGCGCCGCGAAAGCGTCGCAAGGCGTCGGCTTCGACCGCCTCGACGATTACGGCGATCGACGGCGCTGAATCGGTATCGGCCTCGGCGATCAGGCGGATCGAAGGGTCGCCGATCGGTTCGGCCGAGGGTTCGACGGCGAGCGTCCGCGTTTCGGCCGCCGCGTTCGGATAAGGGTTGGGGGGGGTATCGGCTCGAGCCGACGTCGCCGGGAGCGTGGCGGAGATCGGCTGAAGCAAGGCGGGTTCGCGTGGCGCCGCTGCGATCGGCATGGCCTGACCGTTAACCCTCGCCGCCCCTTGGAAAGGGGGCGCGGTGTCGAGCGACTCGGCGTCGCTGGGACGGAATGCGGGG
>JBGSJY010000400.1:0-4095 GCA_041741515.1 Pirellulales bacterium
GCGACGGGTGAACCTCGCTTGGGAATGCAACTCGGCGGCGGCGTGCCGAGCGGCCGCCTCGGGGTTGACCGTCGCCAGCAGCTCCAGCGCCGATCGATAGTCTTCCCAGCGCTCCGGGTCCCAGCGCACGGCCCGCAACAAGAGCCGCGCTGCCTCGCCCGCGTCGCGGCTCTTGAGGCGGTCATTGACCTTTTCGGCCCACTCCGCGGCGACCACACGGTCGGCTTCGGAGACGGGGGGAGAGTTGGCGCTAAGCGGCGGAGCCGCGGCGAGCCATGCCGTTGCGAGCCATGCCGCTGGGGACGTCGCCAGCGACAGGACGCGATCGACGGCCCCACGCTTCGCGCGTCGTCGGGCGGTCACTTGGGCTTCCGCTTGGCCGGCTTCTTGTCGGCGGCCTTTTTGGCGCTGGTTTTGGTCGCCGCCTTCTTGGCGGGCTTTTTCTTTGCCGAGGCCGACGCCGCGGTAGGCTTCTTGGGAGCGGAGTTTTTGGACGCCGACTTTTTCGCTGTGGGGGCCGTCTTCTTTGGCGCGGTCTTCTTCGCTTCGACCTTCTTTGCCGGAGCCTTGGCCGGGGCAGGCTTCTTGTCGGGCGTTTTTTTGGCCGGCGTGGCCGCCTTGTTCGACGCGGGCTTTGCGTCGGCGGCAGCGGGTTTGGCTTTCGACTCCGACGCCTTTGACTCCGAGCCCTTCGGCTCGGACCCTTTCGGCTCGGACCCCTTCGACTGGGGCCCGTTCGACTGGGGCCCCTTCGAATCCGGCGCTGGGGCCTTCTTCGCAGGCGCCTTCTTGTCGTCCGCTTCTTTCGCGCTCTTCTTGTCGGCGGCGGGCGTCTTGGCTACGGAATCCTTCGCCGCGAGCGCCTTTTCGGCGGGCTTTTCTTGAACCGGTTCGGGCGGCTTGGGCTTCTTCGGCAGGCGGTCTTTGCAGGAAGGGTCGAGCTCGGTGAGGAGCTTCTTAGCCGCGGGGCCGTATGGGTTGCGGCCGACCTCGACCCCAAGCTCGTGCAGCACCAACTGGGCCTCGACGCCTTTGCTCTTGGGGATCGCCCGCTCGAGGCCCGGGACGAGCCCCTTCTTGGCCTCGGCGTCGGTGATGATGTCCATCACCTGCATCGCGATCAACACGCCTCCGTTGCAGGCGATGGCGTGCCCGGCCAGCCCGTGCTGCGTCGCGAAGTTCACCACGAATGGCGTGACGCCGTCGAACCCGGCGATCGTCTTCACCGCCTGGCCCAGGTTCTGCTTCTTCAGCTCTTCGAGGTCGAACTTGTAGACCGTCTCGAAGATGCTCTGCACGGTCCGCTTGAGCCGGTCCGCCGATCCGTTGGGATCGCTGAGCGACTTCATCCGCTCAGCGAGTTCCGACCGCGAGCTGACGCGGACCTCGTTCCAGTCGTAGTAGGACGACTCGATCTCGACGAACACCTTATCGGCGGCGTCGGGGGGTGAGTTTTCCAGCAGCGTCGCGAAGAGGATCGTCTCGAACAACGGACGCGGCGGCGGCGTGGCCGGCTTGTAGCGTTTTTTGAGGTCCGAGACGAGCTTCGTCAGTCGAGCGGCGCGGTTCGAAGCGGCGGCCATGTGCGGTCGTTTTTGAGCGTTTCAGCGGAGGTAGGTCATCGGCCGCCCCTCGCGGAACGGCGCCTTCGGAAAGTCGGCTCCGGACAGGCTAGTCACGGGAGTCGCCGGGGGAAGCCTCTGGCGGGTCGGCGCCGCGACTTTCTTCCGGCATACCCTCGGCCCGCCCTTCGGCCATTTCTTCAGGACGGGCGCCGTCGGTCGCGGCGGCTTCGGAATCGGCCCGGGTCTCGGGGAGCACCTCGGCCAGCATCTTGGCGATCGCGATCGACTTCTTCACGCCGTCATCCAGCTTGAAAACCAGCTTCGGCGTGTAGCGGGTGTCGATGCGGTCGTTGATCTTGCTCTGCAGGTAGCCTGCCGAGCTTTCGAGCCCCTTGATCGCCAAGTTTTGCTTGGCCTCGCTCCCCATGACCGAGACATGCACTTTGGCGTTGCGCATGTCGGGCGACACCTCGACACGGGTCACCGTGACGTTCTCGATCCGCGGGTCACGCAGGTCGGACAGGATCGTCATGCCGACCACTTCGCGGATCGCTTCGGCGGCTTTGAGGACGCGGCGGGAAGACATTTGGGAGAGGCTTGAGACTTGAGGGATCAGGCTTCAGGGACAGACGATTAAGCCATTTCGCAGGGCGTGGCGTGACGACCCTCAGGCCTCACGCCTCACGCCTCAGGACTCAAACCTGTCAGTCGTCGAAATTGCGGGCGACTTCTTCGACCTTGTAGACCTCGAACAGGTCGGCTTCCTTCACGTCGTTGAAGCCGGCCAGCTTGATGCCACACTCGTAGCCCTCACGGACCTCCTTGGCGTCGTCCTTCTCGCGGCGGAGCGTGTCGATCGCGTAGTCGCCGATCACCGTGTTGTCGCGGATCACCCGGGCGCGGGCGTTGCGTTCGACGACACCCTGCAGCACGCGGCAACCAGCGATCGCGCCGACGCGGCTGATCTTGAAGACCATCTGCACCAGGACCCGGCCCAGTTCGACCTCGCGCTGCTCGGGCTTGAGCATCCCTTCGAGGGCGAGCTTCAGGTCGTCGGCGACCTTGTAAATGATGCCGTAGCGGCGGATCTCGACGCCGAGCTGGTCCGCCTTCGAGCGGGCCTTGTCGTCGGGGACGACGTTGAAGGCGATGATGACGGCGTCCGAGGCGTCCGCCAGCAGGACGTCCCCCTCGGTCACCCCGCCCACGCTCTTCTGCAGGATGCGGAGGCGGACCTCCGGGTGCTCGAGCTTGGAGAGCTCTTTCTCGATCGCTTCGATGGAACCGCGGACGTCGGCCCGCAAGATCAGGTTGAGTGTCTGGACTTCGTTGAAGCCGTCGAGCCGGTCGAACAGGTTCTCGAGCGTCGCGGCCTGGAAGCCGGTCGATCCGAGGAACTCAGCACGTTCTTGGACGGCGCGCGAGTCGGCGATCTCGCGGGCCTGGGCGATGTCATCCAGCACATAGAGCCGCTCGCCGGCGGACGGCGCCCGGTTCAGGCCCGTGAGGTTCACCGGCACGCTGGGGCCGGCCTCCATCAACCGCCGCGACGGGTCTAGCGGGTCGGTCATCGCCTTGACTTTGCCGTAGGCGTCGCCGACGACGACCGTGTCGCCGACGCGTAGCGTGCCATTCTGCACGAGGATCTTCGTGACAACGCCCCGGTCGGCGTCCTGCTGGCTCTCCAGGCAGGCGCCGATCGCCGGACGGTCGGGGTTCGCCTTGAACTCGTTCAGCTCGGCGATCGTGAGGATCGTCTCGAGCAGCGTGTCGAGGCCCTCGCCCGTGATGGCGCTGGTCTTGATGACCTCGACGTCGCCGCCCCACTCGCTGGGGAGCAGGTCGTTGGCCGCCAGGTCCTGCAGCGCCCGCGTCGGATCGACGCCCGGCAGGTCGATCTTGTTGAGGGCGACGACGATCGGCACGTCGGCTGCCTTGGCGTGCGCGATCGCCTCTTCGGTCTGGGGCATGACGCCGTCGTCGGCCGCCACGACCAGCACGACGATGTCCGTCACCCCGGCGCCACGGGCGCGCATTTCGGTGAACGCCTCGTGACCGGGCGTATCGACGAACGAGATCGGCCGGCCATCGTTCTGGATCTGGTAGGCGCGGATGTGCTGCGTGATGCCGCCCTCTTCGCCCTTCACGACGTCAATGCCGATCAGCTTGTCGAGGAGCGATGTCTTACCGTGGTCGACGTGGCCGAGGAACGTGACGACCGGCGCGCGGGGCTTGAGCGACTCCTCGGGGTCTTCCAGGTCGTCCATCGACGTGAGGAGCTGGTCCTCGAGCGTCTCGGCGTCAACGAACTCGATATCGACGCCCAGGTCGGCCGCCACGAGCTCGGTGAGCTCGGGGTCCATCACCGCATTGATGTTGGTCATGACCCCCTCCTCCATGAGGATACGGAGGATCGCAACCGCGGGCACACCGGCCGCTTCGGAGAGTTCCTTGACCGTGCACGGCAGCTGGAGCGAGACCCGGTCCTTCCGCGGCGCGGCCGTGTTGACGCCCGTCTTGCGGCGGCGGC
>JBGSJY010000401.1:0-5733 GCA_041741515.1 Pirellulales bacterium
TGATCAGCGAGCGCGCGCTCGCAGTAGGGCACATTCGCTTCGAGGATCGTCGCCGAGGCGCCGGGCACAGTGAGCAGCCGTGGGATCGCGCCGCTGCCGCCGCCCGTGATGGCGAGCACGCCCCGCCAAGGGGTTGCGTGCAGTCGCTCGATGAGGCCGCTTTGCATCATGCCCCCGATTGTAGGTGGCGTCGCCGCCCCGTCGATCGGGCGGCCCCGATTGCGGCGACGCAACCGGTTGCATCGAGACGACAGGCAGGGGGTCGCTTTGTGCGGAATCTTTCGATAGGGCGGGCGTTGGCGCCGCTTTCTAAGCGGCGGTGACGCGCGGCGACGGGTAGGGGACGAGAGACGAAGCGATTGGCGCCCCGGTTGCAAACGGAGTCCGGCTAAGGCGTGTCTCACGCCGCTCGTCTTCTTGGGAGCGTCACCCATGGCCGAAGTTGTCGAGGTCAACGACCTCCCGTCGCTCCGCAGTTACCACCTAGCGTGGACCGCGCTCCACGCCGAGACTCCGCGGGCTTCTTACTTTCAGACGCTCGAGTGGCTCGAGTGCTACTGGAAGCACTGCGGCGACGGGAAGCGATTGCGGGTGCTGATCGTCACGGCGTCGGGCCGGCCGATCGGGATTATGCCGCTGGTGGAGCTGACCGAGACCACGAGACTCGGCCCGGTCCGAGTGCTCACCTATCCGCTGGACAACTGGGGGCCGTGGTACGGCCCGATCGGGCTGCAACAAACGGCGACGCTCGCGGTGGCGATGAAGCACCTGACGCGGACGCCGCGGACTTGGGACGTCTTCGTCCCGCGCTGGACGGCGCATGCAACGGACGACCGTGGCCGGACCGAGCGGGCCATGCGACTGGCGGGGCTACCGGCGAGCGTTGAAGACGACCAATCCACGTCGATCATCGAGCTAAAGCGCTTTGCGGACTGGGAAGCCTATCTTGGGTCGCGGACCGCCAAGGTCCGGCACGAGATCCGCCGTCAACGCCGGCGGTTGATGCGGGATCACCAAGTTACGCTCGTCCGTCACCGGCCCGAGGCCCTCCGTCGCGGCGACGGCGACCCGCGTTGGGACCTTTATCGGGACAGCGTCGTGATCGCCGAACAGAGCTGGCAGGCCGTTTCGCGCACCGGCAATACGCTCTGCCACGGCACGGTAGCGGAGCTGCTCCTCGACGCTCACCAGCAGGCCGCCCGGTTGGGCATGGTCGACATGAGTCTTCTTTACCTCGACGGGAGGCCCGCCGCGTACTACTACGGATACCGCTGCGATGGTGACGTGCTCGGCCTGCGGAGCGGGTACGACCCAAAGGTCGCCAGCGGGGCAGGGTCCGTGCTGCTGGGGCTGGTGATTGACGACAGCCTGTCCCGCGGCGACCGGCGGCTCGACCTGGGAGTCGGGTTTGAGGCGCACAAAGCTCGACTGCGAACGACGGTCGAGACGAGCGCCCGGCTGACGCACATCGCCCCCGGGGCGTGGCGACCGCGGGCCCTGCGGGCCGCGAAGTGGTGGGCGAGCCGCCGGCACCGGGCCGGCTAAAAAGATCCCCAGCAGGGACTGGTCGGAAAGCGACCACTATCGCAACTCCGCGGGCAGGTCTGAAAGCGATTTCGTTGCTTCGGGCGCCGGCTATTGACAGGAGAGGAGGGGCGACTAGGCTGCGGCGTGAAAGCGTTTTCATCTAATCCCGCTTTGCCTTCGGGCTTTCGGGTCGCTGACGCTCTCCCCTTGTCGTCGTGACTTTTCCTGGTTGGCGGCTCTCCCAACAGTTAGCCGCCCCCTCGCATCTCGGTGTCTTCAGCAAGAAAAGGTGTGTCTCATGAAGCGTGTTCTTTCGCTGGCCCTCGTTATGGGCCTCGCCGCGGTACAGTCCGCGTCCGCCGCCACGGTCTTCTACGACTTTGGCGACAGTAATCAGCAGACGCCTGGCAACTACAACAACATTGTCGTGAACCCGCCGGGCGTGCTTTCGATCGCCGATTCGGTCGATTCGACGGGCGCCTCGACCGGCATCTCCGTTGCCGCTTCGGGATTCTTCACGGGATCAAACACCGGCGGCCCTCAGACGCCGACCGGCGACGCGGCGATCTTCGCGCCGACCGCGACTCGCGACAACGCCTTCGGCCACGCCGGGGCTTTTGGGGCAAACCCGCTGACGCCGCAGGGAACGGTAGTGTTCGGCGGATTGGACGGATCGGGCGCCACGGCCTACGACCTCACGATCTTCGCCGGCCGCAATTCGACGCCCAACCTGCGCGAGTCGCAGTACGACATCAGCGGTCTGGCGAACACTTCGTTGTTGCTGGAGCCGGCTAATAACACGAGCAACGTTGTGACCGCTGCGGGAGTCATCCCTACGGCTGCAGGCACGATTACGCTCGTCGCCAAGCCGGGCCCGAACAACAACAGCCCTGAGCAGTTCTACTACCTGGGCGCGATCCGACTCGTTTCGGGCGCGACCGTCCCCGAACCTGCTACGCTTCTGCTCGCGGGCATGACGGTGGTCGGTGTCGTTTTGCGTCGCCGTTGATCCGTTTCGCGACAGATCTCTAGGTTTCCCCTGCCTGCGGAACTTCCGCTGGCGGAGCGAGCGGCGCTAAGAGATCGTCTGTTGGACCTCTCGCAGAAGGGGTTTCGCTGCCGCGTCCGGATCGTCCGCGCGGCAGCGGCCCCGCCGAGAGGACCTGGCGACTATTGCATCGGCCACTCGATGGAATTAGTCTCCCAGGTAAAGCACTTGCACTCGCCGACGCATCGCAGCGCTGGTAAGTCTCGTGACGACTCTCTTCTCCCGCGTCTTTTCGAAGCAGTCGGTGCGCCCTAGGGACGACCGATCTGCCCGCAACCTTGTGACTTCAACAGGAAACAGGTGTGTCTCATGAAGTGGATTAGCTCGATCGCCCTCGTAATGGGCTTGTCCCTGGGGCAGTATGTGACGGCGGCCACCGTCTTCGTCGATTTTGGGGAAACCACGCAGCTAACGGCTGGTAACTACAACAACATCGTCGTCAATTCTCCGACGGTCCACAGCATCGCGGACATGATTGACTCGACCGGCGCGAACACCGGCGCCGGCATCTCGATTAGCGGGTTCTACCCCGGCTCGAACTCCACGGGCCAAACCGCTCCGACAGGCGCCGCCGCTGTCTTTGCAGCGACGGCCACTCGCGACAATATGTTTGGGCATACCGGTCCTTTCAGCGGCAACCCCGATGCGCCGCTGGGCACTATCTCGCTAACCGGATTGAGCCCATCGCAGACCTACGACTTTACGTTTTTCGCGTCGCGGACGGGCGTCTCTGACAACCGGGAGACCATGTACGACGTCAGCGGCGCCAACGCTGGGGTAGCGTTCCTTAACGCTTCGAACAACGTAAGCAACGTGGTTACGGTCTCGGGCATTCAGCCAACCGGCGCTGGCACGGTCTCGATCGGCGTGTCCGCGGGTCCTAACAACAATAATGGCAGCAAGTTCTACTACCTCGGAGCCATGATGATCTCGTCGGCCATGGTCCCAGAGCCCACGTCGGCCCTGCTCGCCAGCCTGGCGGGGATCGGTCTTCTCTTCCGCCGTCGTTGAGCCATCTAGACCCTCGGCTCTTCACGCCGACAAAGGAAAACTAAGACCATGTTTCGAAGCCTTTTACGGGCTTGGTCGCTCTCGCTCGCGCTCGCCGCCCTCGTGGCGGCGGCGCCGAGCCGGGCGGCCCAGCCAATCAACATCCTCTGGTACGGCAACAGCTTCACCAACGCGACCTGCTGCGGCGGCACGGCCTCGGTGCCGAACATTTTCAACGCCGTCGCTACGGCCGCCGGGCAGTCGACGCCCCTCAGCCGCAACGTCTCCGCCAATGGTCAGTCGCTCCAATGGCACTTGACGAATAACACGGCCATCATCAACTCGGGCATCAGCGCTAGCGCCAATTGGGACTACGTGGTCTTGCAGGACTTCTCGACGGCGCCGACCCATATCGGCAACCTCCCGGAGCACCTGTCGAGTTCGCTCAGTCTGTACCAAGCGGTCGCGGCGCGGAGCCCCGACGTCACGCCGGTGTTGTTCGAGACCTGGGCCCGCGGCCCGGGGCACTCGTTCTACACGGGCGGGTCTCCCGACTTCCCGGGGGGGCCGGCGCAGATGCAGCAAGAGCTGCGTGACGGCTACCTCGCAGCGCAGGCGAACATCGACGCGAATGCCGGCGCGGGCACGGCCCTGCTGGCGCCGGTGGGCGACGCGTTCGAGGAGATGGGCTTCCCGCTCAGTCTCTACGCGGGCGACATCTACCACGCGCAGAACCGGGGTTCGCTGCTCGCTTCGCTCGTCCTCTACGGGACGATCTACGGCGACACGACCACCAGCGACATCCCGCTGGGGAGCATCCTCACGTCGCTCAATATCAGCGTTGCCGACGCCGCCGCCATCGCCGCGGCGGCGGACGCGGTCTTGGCAGTGACCGTGCCTGAGCCGACGGGCGTCATGATTGCAGTTCTACTTGTCGCCGGTTCGCTGGGAGCACCTCGGCGTCGCGCCTAAGCGCCGCTGACCTTTGCCATTAACACCCACAGCCGCGGCGGGGAGCCTTCCCCGTCGCGGCTGGGTTTTTTTATTTAGCTAGGGCCGCAGCCGATTACCGCTGCTGCTGGCTGATGCGGGCCTCTTTCTGGGCCTTCATCGCGGCCGCCTCGTTGGCGAGCTTGAACTCGGGGCCCGGCGCGTAGTACTGCACATCGTCCGTCAGGTAGTACGGGCTCGGCAGCGACTGGCCGGCGATATCCATCGTGCAGCCCGTCAGGGCCGGGCAAGCGGCCACGACAACCGCGGCGATGAGACCGGAGGCCCGAAGGCCGTTCTTTCGCGAGCCGTGATCCATGGCGATCTCTCCGTTGCGGCGGTCCGGCCAGCCGGCCGCCACGGTCTGTGTTGAGGTGCGGAGCGCCCCCGCCGCAGCGCGGGGCGTCACAAACGGTATCGGCGTTACGACCGGCAGACTTTGACAGAAACGAGGGGAACCGCTGACGCGACGGAAAGACCGCCGCGGGTTAGGGTAGAAGAAGGCGATTTGGCTCTCTGTCGCCGCCGCTATCCTTGCCAGTTACCCCCGATGCCCCGAGCGAAAACTCTGGCATTCCGCTTCGCTTCCTCGCTTGCCGTGATGGCGTTGCTGGCGCCCGCGGCGTGGGGTCAGTTCAGCACCTACCCCGGTCAGACCTACTTCAGGGCGCTGGACGAGTTGCATTCGGGCGACTTCAACCGCGCAGCGCGGGCGATGCAGTCCGAGCTCCGCACCGCCGTGAAGACGGTCGATTCGCGGTGGCTCGACTCGATCTGCTTCGCCGCGGGCCTCGGTGAGGCGCTCTACCAGCAGGGCCGCTACGGCGACGCCTTGGTGCAGTTCGACGCGGCGCTCGACCTCTTTTTGAATCAGGCCACTTGGATGCGCCGGATTCAGTTCCAGCAGTCGCCGCGCGAGGATATCTCGATCGGCCGGCGGATGCCGCCGTGGGCGGTAGCTGGCGCCGCCGTCTACGCCGACGTGCCGCGGAGCTTCCTCTATCAGCAGGGACAAGTCGATAACACGGCCCCGCAGCAGCAGGGGGGCGTCGTCCAGGCCGCGCAGTACTGGAAGCTGGACTGCGAAGAGCTGTCGCGCGCCATTGCCTGGTCGCTCTACCGCCGGGGCGACCTGCTCGGCCCGCTGGGCGCCTACGACGCCCGCGCCCAAGCCGTAG
>JBGSJY010000402.1:0-3850 GCA_041741515.1 Pirellulales bacterium
GGCCCGCCACACGGCGACCCTGGGGCCCTTCATCGACAAGTTCCTGGCGTCGCGGACGGCGGACCCCAACTTCAAGCCGCGGACGATCCTATCCTACCAGGCCGCGTTCAAGCACCTGCGGGGCTACTTCGGCGAGACGAAGCCTCTGCGATCGATCAGCAAGGGCGACGCCCGTGAGTGGCGCCTGGCTGCCTCTGGGGGCATGCGGGAGAACTCCATCCGCAAGTGGACCGCGAAGGTGAAGACTCTCTTCAACGCGGCCGTCGAACACCAGGTCATCGAAACCAATCCGTTCGACGGGCTCCCCGCGACGACGCTCCAGGTCAGGTCGCGCGACTACTTCGTGACTCGGGAGGAGGCCGCGAAGGTCATGGCGGCCTGCACGTCCCTCGAGTGGAAGCTGATCTTCGCGCTGGCCCGCTTCGGCGGTCTGCGTTGCCCGTCCGAGATCCTCGAACTGCGGTGGGGCGACATCCTGTGGGACCAGGACCGCTTCATCGTCCGGAGCGTGAAGACGGAGCACCATGAGGGGCACGAGACCCGGATCACGCCGCTGTTCCCGGAATTGAAGCCGCTCCTGGAGGAGGCCTTCGACGCTGCCGAGGCGGGCGACGAGTTCGTCATTACCCGGACCCGCAACAGCTCGGCGAACCTCCGCACGACGATGACCAAGGCCATCGAGCGCGCCGGGCTCAAGCCCTGGCCGAAGCTATTCCAGAACCTGCGAGCGTCACGGGCGACCGAGCTGGCTGACCAGTATCCGGGCCACGTCGCCGCGGCATGGCTGGGGCACAGCGAAAAAGTCGCCCGGAACCATTACTGGCAGGTCACGGACGACCATTTCGAGGCGGCGACGAAAAGTGTTGCAAATATGTTGCAGAAGGACGCCGCAACACCTCGTAAGGCAAGGAAGCCGCAACCCGTCGCCCCGCTGGTGACAGCGATTTGCGACGAGTTGCGACTAGTGTCATCTTGTTCAGTAGCCCGGGAGGGACTTGAACCCCCGACCAAGGAATTATGAGTTCCCTGCTCTAACCAACTGAGCTACCGGGCCAAATGTAGAAGCTACAACAGGTTACGTCGAGTCGGGCCGCGTTCCAACCCGGGCCAACCCGCCAAAAACCCGCCACAGCCTTCATGCTTTCTTCTGGAGCGCCGGCGGGACATGCAACCGATCCGCTGTTCCCCGCCGTTTCATCCGCTCGGCCGTGTTGACGTAGTGCCGCGTTGTCTTGGCGTCCTGGTGACGCATAAGTCGTTGCAGTACGTCCGTTTCGAGCTCGTCAACATTAGCGTTCGCGAAGCCGAACCGGAAGCGGTGGAAGGCGCCATCGAACTCGACCTTGGCCGCCGACTTCAACTTTGTGAAGTGGGTCCAGAGCAGCCGCTCGTGCAGTGGCCACTCGAACACCATCGGCCCGAAGCCGACGATCGTTTTCAGGTGGTTGATCACAACCGGGTGAAGCTCAACCCGCGCATCCCGCTTCCCCTTCGTGTGGTCGGCGGAAATGGTCGCCACGCCGGTCGCCCAGTCGATGCTGTCGCGCCGTAGGCGCAGGGCCTCACCGATCCGCCAGCCGGTCATGTAGGCGAACGTCAGCAACGCCTGCCACCACTCCGAAGCCGTGCAGTATTGCAATGTCGGCTGCGTCATCTCGCTGCATGCTTTGTAGAGCTTTCCGAATGTCTCGTCGTCGATGAAGTAGGGGTCGCGTTCGGGTTCCTTCAGCATATCGAACTCGATCCGCTGGGGAATCAACTTCCACTTTCGTGCCTTGTTGAGAGCGCACCGCAAGAACCGCAGATCTTTGTTGACCGTGGCGGGGCTCGGGACCGCCTTCATCCGTTTTGCTCGGAACTCTGCGACGGCGGCTTCGTCGATTTGGTCCAAGTACTTCGGTCCGATGATGGCCGTGAACTCGGCAATCGCCCGTTCGTAGAGCGGCCCAGACGTCGGCGCCAACGTCGCTAAGTGATCCCTTTTGAACCTGGACACAAAGTCCGCCCACTTCACCCGCTCGTGACTGCGGAGTAAGCCGGCTGCTGCTTCGCCCTCAAGCTTTCGGGCGTAGTGCGTTGCGGCCGTCTTCAACCCGATCGACTTCTGTCGCTTCTTGCCGCGCGCGTCATACCAGCCTACCGACCAAGGGCATTTCTTCGCCCCGTACTTGGCTAGCTGCTTCGCGTCTTGGAATAGCCACGCTCGCATTGGTTCCCCCTGAAGTGGTGGTGAACTTCTTCGAAGAGTTGAAGAAGCAAGAAAAGAACGCGTAGCCGTACTGGCGTTGTCAGGCGGATCAAGAGCCGCCCCGGTGCCTTACGGCGCGAGCATTTGCGGTGCTCCCGACACCGGCACGGCTACGCGTTCTGTTTTCATAATGGACATTCGACAATTTATAGCTCAGGGCACAGACGCTCCAGATTGGCCTAGCGGGCCGCAGCTTTGACCCCGGGATTCTGAGAACAGCGGGGGGTGGTTGTCAACGCATGACCAACCTACTGACCTTCCCCCCGTATGCTGGCCCAGGCGTAGTGCGAGTTTTTTCAGTAACTTGCACTCGTAAGGAGGCCCCGCTCACCATCTCCGTCAGCACGGGAGGCCGGTTCTCCAGCGGCTCCTCTTGGTATCTCAGCGTTAACTCGGTCGGGCAGGCCGAGCTAACCATCGATACCTTCCCCGACCGCACATCCAAGCGATTTCAGGTGTCTCAGGAGCAGTTAGCCGAGTTCCGCAACGCCCTCACAGCGGAGCGGTTTTTCGAATTGGGTGGCGAGTATGGGCAGAAGGTCCCGGACGGCAGCGAGTCGGCGGTGACTGTCACGGCTGGCCGGCATGCGAACACGGTGAGGATCCATTTCCTGATGAACTGGATTGCTGCCGACAAGGCCAAGCTCCGCGAGCCCAGCCGGGCCGTTCGTCTGCTCGTGCTGGTTCGGGGCTGGTTCGATTCAACGGAAGCCGTTGATCTCCGACCGTTCGACCGAAAGGTGCTGGACGAGGCCGAGGAGTCGCCGCCAAACCCATCGCCTTAGAGCGTCATCGTGAAGCACTTGGACCTATCGTTCGACCCGCTGAAGTTTGCAGATCAAAACGCGGGTGGTCCCTGAGCGGCGCTGGCTTGGTCGTCACCATCCAGGTTCTACGCCAGGCAATCGTCAGTCCCTTCAAAGCCGAAAAAGTCCGACGCTGCCCCGACGGTTTCTCTCTGGGATCCCTAGGATTGGATCATTGGTGGGGTCGGTTGGGATCGGTCCCAATCGCTGCGGCGTCGAGTGCCAACTGAGTTTTGAGTGGGTGCCGGACGCGGCAGAAGGGGGCGTTAGAGATCCTTCCCCGGGAGCCCGCGACCATGCGCTAGTCTTCGATGAGCAAACCCTTCGCCAACTCTTTCGACCGATCGCCGCGGAGATCATCGCTGGCATGGTCGAAGCCGAGCAACGCGGCCGGCCCGATACAGAACGCAGGGTCCAACCCGCACAACAGGGGGTGGCGCTCCAAGCCACAAGCCGTTCGCGACCATCCAAGCAACCAAGTAACCGGCCAAGTTCTTCGGCGTCTCCGATCGCCAGCTCTACCAGTGTGAGTTGGGATCGTGCGATTGCCGATCTGGAAGAGGCGATCCGTCGCGATCCGAACTCAAGGATCCGCTGACGCCGTCGCTCGTCGCCGCTCGGAAGGGACGCGAAGAAGCGCGAGCGAAGCGGATGCAGACGGCTCACTCGATTACGATGCCCGAGTAGCAAGCGCGCCAAGCAGTTGTCATTCTGAGCGAAGCGAAGAATCTGGCCGTTCGCTTGGCGCTAGATCCTTCGCTCCGCTCAGGATGACGGGCGGCGTCCTCAACAAAGC
>JBGSJY010000403.1:0-8723 GCA_041741515.1 Pirellulales bacterium
GCCCCACGAGGCGGTGCTCAAGCGATTCCACGACGGCGGCCGCCGCGACCGTCGCAGAGCCGATAACGCCGCGATGCGTGAGATCTCGGTCGATGACGCCTGGGCCGCGTGCCAACGCGTGCTCGACCGCACCGCGACCAGCTTTCCCTACGCCCCCGCCGCGATGGCGTCGTAACGCCCCCGCCCTTCCGCCTCTCTCCACCCGACCGGCAGGACCCTCGACCATGTCGCTCCTAAATCTCACCGCGCTCCGGAACGCCCCTTACGAGACCGAGCCGTTTGAGCACTTCATCGCCTCGGACGTGGTGAACCCGGCGAGGATCGACGCCGTGCTCGGCGACTACCCCAGGGTCAAGAAGGGAGGCAGCTTTCCGCTCAGTTCCACCCAGGGCGGTCCATTGTTCAATCAGCTCTGCGCTGAGCTGCAAGGCGAGGAGGTCCGCCAGATCTTCGCCGAGCGGTTCCGCATGGACCTCAGCGAGCGGCCCACGACCCTCACCGTCCGTGGCCGCTGCCGGATGAAGGACGGCCAGATTCACACCGACAGCAAGACGAAGCTGATCACCGTCCTGCTCTACCTGAACGAGCCGTGGAACGCCGACGGCGGGCGCCTCAAGCTGCTCCGCAACGGCGAGTCGCTCGACAGCGCGTTCGCCGAGGTCTCGCCCCAGTTTGGCACCGTGGTGGCCTTTAAGAACGGCCCGACCGCCTGGCACGGCCACGCCCCCTTCGAGGGCGTCCGCCGCGCGCTACAGCTCAACTACGTCGTCGATGAGGCAGCCGTGCGCCGCTCTGAACGCCGCCACGGCCTCTCAGCCTTGGTGAAGCGTCTCAACCCGTTCGCCAAGGCGGCGTAGCGTTGAGAGAATGGTTCGCTAGTCAAACGAAAAGAGCCCCGGCGGATTTGCCGGGGATCTTTTCGTTTGGCAATTGTCTCGACGGGGCTCACTGCCACCACCAGGCCTTGTTTTCTTTCGAGGCGGTATCGGTGCGGAGCTCACCGAGCGCGGCGACCTCTTCCTGCTCGTCGGCGATCTGCCACGGGAAGAGCTGCACGCCGCCCGACGCGGTGACGACCCACTTGCCGCCCCGCTTGAGGAACGTCGCCTGCGTGGCCACGTACTTCGGCACGTTGTAGCCCTCCGGGTCGTACTCGGTGGATAGCTGCGGCGTCTTCAGATCGGCGACCTCCGCCAACTCGTGCATCGCGATGATCGCGGCGGCGACCGACAGGTCGAACGCGTTGCGGACGTGGCCGAAGGCTGAGTCGTGATCGGCGAGCTCTTCGAACTTCTCGGTCATCGTCGCGGCCCACTTGCCGGCGTCGGTCGAGTCGCGCCCCCCGCCGCGCTTCACCTCGCCGGCGTCGTTGACGAAGTCCTCTTCGGCCTGGCACTTCACGCCCTGGCCGCGGATCTCCCAAGCGAGGCCCTCGGCGTCCCGCGCCAGGGGCTCGTAGTCGGCCGCCAACCACCAACGCGGCAGCAGATTTGCTCTGACGGCGCGGGTATTGAGCGTCTCGAGGTAGCTGGGGAGGCCGGCGACCTGCGACGGCTCCATCCCCATCGCGATCCGTTTCATTCGAAAGTCGGCCGCCACCAGCGAGCGGGCGAAGTGGCTCGACGCGGGCACGCCGCTGACAGTGATCACTTGACGGCCGAACGCCTGCTCCAAGCGCCGGGCGGCGGTCCTCGGACCTTCCTCGGCGGTGAGCGAACGCGTCACCTGCTGTGCGCGAGCGAGACCCTCCTTGGTCGGATCGATCGAGCAGCTAACGCCGGGGCCGTTGGAGGTCTCGGCGGTGCGCAGCGCGACGACGAGGTCGTCGAGCATCAGCACCGGGCGGCCGGTCGTCAGGCCGACCGTATTGCCCAGGGCGTCTACCTTCCAACCCTCCGCGGGGCCGGCCAGGACGATGTCCCCGGGCTGGCCATCCTTCGGCGGGTAAACCAGCACATGCTTCACACGCAAGAGGCCGGCCAGGTAACGTACGGCGTCGGGCAGCGGCTCACCCGCTTTCTTGGCGGCGGCGATCTGCTCGTCGAGCTTCCGCAGCGAGACAAAGCGCAGGTCGACTAGCGGCTCCATCTCGGCGGGAGTCGCCTCCAGCCCCTGCTGCCAAGTCGCCCGCAGCGCCTCGGCGCCGTCGGCCGGGGGCGCTGTGACAACGCCCTCGGCGTCGATGTAAACGCCACCGACAGCCGGGGCACGGATCAAACCGCCGGCCTGCAGCTCGGGAGCTGTCCAGCAAGACACCGCTAGCACCGCGAAAACAGCTGTCCAACCGACTTGGCCACTGGCAAACCGAAGTTCCATCGTTCGTCTCTCTACGCCGCGGGGGATCGCCCAGCGGCCGGGGGGCCGGGGCGCGAAGGCCTCGAAGGGGTCGAGCGACCGACCAGAGTGGCCGGTACAAGGGTTGAGAATAGTTGGTAAGTCGTGCCCTATCAAATGGTTTCGCCCAGAGGCGCGGCGTGGGAACAGCCGCTGCGGCGTGTCGGTGGGCGGCACGCCGTCCCGTACCGCGATTCCCCCAGCCAAACCCACCGCGCGGGCCGTAACCTCTTTGTTCGCTTCAACTTCCGTGGCGGATTGCCTTGCCTCGCGGGACCTAGTCGAACTAGGCTAGGATACCGTGCCGCCAGTTGTTCAATTCTGCAACGCTTTGCCCCCGCTACATGTCCTCCGAGAGCGAAACCACCGACTATCTGGTGATCCGCGAGGGGGCGAAGTGGACCGATGTCTTCCGCCTCCTCCCCGGCGAGACCGTCACGATCGGTCGGGCCCCCACCAATCGGATCGTTGTCAAGGACGAGCGCTGCAGCCGCTGCCACGCCGAGGTCTTCCCCTCCGGCGGGCGTTGGGTCCTGCGTGACCTGGAGAGTCGTAATGGGACCACCGTCAACGGCGCTCGCGTCACGGCCGACCACCCGTTGGAGCCGGGCGACATTGTCCGTGTGGGCAGCGCTTGCATGGCGTTTGTCGATAACTTGTCGCGGGCCTTCCCCGACTCGCAGAGCGTGCTCCGCGCGGCGCAGCCGATCGGCGGCTCCACCGACCTCGGCGCCGACGGGCTAGGAAGGATCGCCGCTGAGCTCGAGCAGGCGGTCCGCGACGGCAACGTCCTCGACGAAGACGCCGAGAGCGTCTTCGAGCCGCTGCCGAACGAACCGACCCACATCACCCACCGCCGACATCAGAGCCGTTACCTCGAGCCGGGCTTCGACCCCGGGCTAAGCGACTCGTCGCTTGAGCCGATGGGCTCGACGCCCAAGGTCGGCCGCGCGGCGACCATGCTCTGCCGCCTCGCTTTCGAGTTGGCCAAAGAGACCGACGTCGAGTCGCTCGCCAAGCGCGCGCTAGAAGGCCTGCTCGACGGCACCCAGGCCGACGCCGGCGCCGTGCTCTTGCTAGACAGTAAGAAATCGGACCAACCGATCGCAACCGACCTCCGCCAGATCGCGGCCCGCAGCGACTCGCCGCATCGCTACCACCGCGTCTCCGACTTCCTGGCGACGACCGTGCTGCGTGAGGGCCAAGGCGTCCTCGCCCGCAACATCATGGACGACAGCCAGCTCGGCGCACGCGACTCTAGCGGCGACATCCTGGCGACCAGCGTCCTCTGCGCGCCGCTGCGCGGCGACGCCGGGCCGCTAGGGCTTATCCACCTCTACTCGACCGACGCTGGCCACGGGCTCGACCCGGACGACCTGGAGGTGACCCTGGCCGTCGCCGACACCGTCGCCGTGGCGCTGCGGAACCTGGCGCGGCGCGACGCGCTGGCCGAGAACCTCGACAAGGTGAAATACGAGAACTCGCAGCTCCGCGAGCGCCTCGGCGTCGAGAGTGAGATCGTCGGCCGCAGCGACGCGATGGAGCGTGTCACGCAAGAAATCGCCCGCGCCGCGCCGAGCCGGGCCACGGTCCTCATCCGCGGCGAGAGCGGCGTCGGCAAGGAACTTGTCGCCCGCGCGGTGCACTTCAGCAGCCCCCGCCGCAAAGGCCCGTTCGTGGCCCTCAATTGCGCCGCGCTCAGCGAGTCGCTGCTTGAGAGTGAGCTGTTCGGCCACGAGAAGGGCGCGTTCACCGGCGCCACAGACCGTAAGGTCGGCAAGTTCGAGGCCGCCCACACGGGCACGCTGATGCTCGACGAGATCGGCGAGATGAGCCCCTCGATCCAGGCCAAGTTTCTGCGTGTCCTCGAGGGGCACGCGTTCGAGCGCGTCGGCGGCAACAAGGCGATCACGGTCGATGTGCGCGTCATCGCCGCCACCAACCGTGACCTCGAGCAGCAAGTGTCGGAGGGGCTCTTCCGCCGCGACCTGTACTTCCGGCTCCACGTGCTGGAGATCGTCGTCCCGCCACTGCGGAAGCGGCCCGATGACATTCCCGTGCTCGCGCAGTTCTTCCTCGACCGCTTCAACACCGAGACGGGTCGCCGGCTCACCGGGTATTCCAACCGGGCCATCGACGCCATGCTCAGCTACCGCTGGCCGGGCAATGTCCGCGAAATGAAGAACGTCATCGAGCGGGCGGTCGTCCTCTCACGCGGCGACGTGATCGACGTCGATGACCTCGTGCTCTCGACGCTCAAGACCAGCGGCGACACCGAAGCCGAGGCGCCCGTCGGCAAGGCAGGCCCCTACGAGCCGATCCCGCTGGAGGAAGTCGAACGCCGCCACATCCTCGCGACGCTCAAGAGCACTGGCTGGAACAAAAGCCGCTCGGCCAGCATCCTCGGCATCGAGCGCTCGACGCTCGACCGCAAGATCCGCCGGTATGAATTGAAGCGGACAAAGGCCGCGCCGTCGGGCGGGTGAATGCGGCGGCATGTGGCATGCCCACACGCGAAGCGGATGGGCATGCGGCAGTAGGGTTGATGACCGTCTCGGATTCACCTGCTCATCCTCTCCGGGTGTTAGCAAGCCACCCTCCTACGAGCGATGGGCCTGCGGCGCCGTCCTACGTGTCGTCGCTTGGTCGCTCCCTATGGGTCGCGGTTCGGCTGTTGGATTTGCTCCGCGTCTTTCTTTGCGCCTTCGCGCCTTGGCGTGAGTCCTCAAACGGACCCCGACAGCTCGCCTAACTTCGCCTTCAGCCGCCGCATCAGCGGCTCACCCGCGGTCGATGGCCAGGGTATAGTGTCAGGAGCTCCCTGATTCTTTACTTTGCCCGTAATTCAGCAAGATGCGCCCGCGGACCTTAATTGATGGGATGTTGGCCGTTCGGCCAAACGGGTTGCGGCGGCGCCACACGCGGGGTGGCGTGCGGCGGTTGGTCGCGGTGGCGTACCTCGGCCAGTTGATTGTCAGTGCGGCGACCGCAGGAGACTCGCCGCCGGCGCCGGTCGAGAGCGTTGTCTGCCTGACAACCGACACGTACCCTGCCGAAGACATCTTCCAGGATGTCTTGAAGCGAGAGATCGTGCGTCAAGCGGTGCTCGTCGCCGCGCGCGAAGAGCTCGGCGTTCTGACCCGCGATGAGACGCTCGGAGAGCCGTTTCCCGAAGGCGCGGGCCGGTCGGTCTACCGCCTCGCCCTCCGCGCGCGGTTCGACGAGACGACCGGGGGTTGGAACGCCGCTCTTACCGTCGCCGACGAAACCGACGCGCCGCCCCTCTGGGAAGGGCAAGGAAACTACGGCAAGCGGCCCAAGTGGCGGTACCAACGCCTCGTGAAGCAGGTCTCGAAAAGCGTGCCGGCAATCGCGGAAGCGTTGCGCAAGCACGGCGTCGCCGGCGTTTCGCACGAAAGGAGTCCGGAGGCGTCCCCACCCTCTGCGAGCGTCGAGGCGCAGCTGCTGCGGATGGACTTCGTGTCGCAGTACGCCGCCGCCCGCGAAGCTCATCACGCCCTCCGCAATGGCGGCGCCTCACCGGCTTGGTCCGCGGTCCTCGTGAGGGCTTACGCGAACCTCTCAGCGCTGGTGGACCACACGTGGTCTAGCCACAGCGAGGCCTTGGCCGCCAGGTCGCTGCTCTACGCCCAGCGCGAACTGCTATCCTCTGGCGGATCCCGCGACGCGCATTGGCTCCGCGCCTACGCCTCTAGCGTGATTGGGTTGCACGCCCTGGCGGAGGAGGAGGTCAACAAGTTCCTCGCCAAGGGGCAGGACGACGGGTTGCAGGACGATGGGCCGCCGGCGTGGGCCGCGATCGTCCTGCCGATATCGACCTACGACCACAAGGCGCTCGTCAAGTGCGCCGCTGAGAGCCCCGAACTCCGTGAGACCATCGACTACCTGCAGTGGCGGATGTACTTCAGCTATCTGCACGACCGCTGGGTCCACGACGAGGGGCTGCACGCCCTGCAGGCCTGCCCCGAGGCGTACGGCGTTTACGCCGCGCTGGCCGCCTGGCCGACCCTGGGGATCAAACGCCTGGGTGACGACGAGGCGGTCGAGGCGTTGCGCGAGCTGGCGCCCGACCGAATCGCCACGCTCGAAGGGTTGCCCGAGAGCGTGACTCAGTGCCTATCCGAACCCGTCGGAGACGGTTCGCGGCAAGAAGCCTTCCAGCAGGTGGCGTCGATCTCGCAGGCGCTCGTCGGCGCCGCGGCGGACGACGGCGAGTTCTCATGGGGAGTGCTGGGCCGGCTGCTCGCCGAGGAGCAATTTGTCGCCGCGGCCAATTTGATCATCGCGGCGGGCGACGCGGTCGAGCACTCTCGCGAGCCACTGGTCGCGGAGCTACGGCCCCTGTTCGCGGGGCATCGTTACGCGCCGTACCTCGAGAGCCTGGCCCTCCCGAGGAACGAGGTGGACGCGATCCGAGCCACGCTGTCCCAGATCGACCTCGTCGATCCCCGGCCCTGCATGGTGCGCCTGTTCCACGCCGCCTGGGGGGATCCCAAACTGGCCGGTAAGCCTGGTTGGGAACTCGGACGGATCGCAATACAGAACAGCCCCCGCACGGCGCCGGCCTACGTCAACGCTTACAACCTGATCGCCAGCCGCTGGACGAATAGCATTCCCCAGGAGATGCGCGAAGGAATTATGCGCGGCCTCGCGCCTATCAGCCCGCACTCTCCGCTGGCGCGACGGAGCAAGTTGCTCGGGCTGGAAGGCGCCGGGCCCGAGCAACTCGCGGAGCTGCTAGAGGGGCTCGGCGACGACCCGGTCGCGTGGCGCAGCGCCGGCGACGCCTTCCGCCGGCTCGGCGACGACAAGCAGGCGATCGAGTGCCTGCGTCGCTCGCTCGCGATTAGCCCCAGTTTCGAAACGACGACCGCCTTAGCGGACGCCTACGAACGACTCGACGAATTGACGAATTGGGAGAGCACGCTCACCGACTACCTCCAGCTCGAGCCGCTGGGCTTGGAAGACGCCAGCATCAACAAGCGGCTCGCCAGCGGCTACGCCGATCGACGCGCCTGGAAAAAGGCCGAGCCCTACGCCCTCCAGGCGGCGGGCTCGTACTCCGCTTGGGGATTGCTGCAAGCCTCGCGCGTCTACGAGGGCATGCAAGACTGGCCCAAGTCCGAGGGATTCGTCTCGCAGGCCTCGCAAGCGTACCCGTCGGGCGCCAACGGCTCGGAGTGGTTCGAGTGGACCGTCCGCACGGGGCGCGGCGATCGCCAGGCCGCTCACGCCATCGCCCAGCGGAGCATCGACATCGCCAGGCGGCAGCGCAACTTCGCCGCCGTCTTGCGCGTGGTCGTCTTCGAGTGGATCAATGACAACCTGGCCCGCGCGCTAGAGTTAGCTGAGCAGGACCTCCAGCACGTCGTCATGCCCAACAGCGCCGAGCCCTGGAACCGCGTCTTCGCACATTTCGTCGCTGCCTCGATCGCCGCTGAACTCGACGATGACGCCGCGATCAACCGCGCGATCGATGGCCTCCGCGGCTGGGTGGACTCCGATGCGATCCAGAAATCGCCCGAGTGGGTCGATCTCATCGGCGGCATCGCCGACGCCTTCCAGGGCGACAAGCCGACCGCCGAGGACCTCGCCCGGTACGACGAGACCTTCGCCGGCGTCTCGACGGTCGGCCGGTGCAACTTCAGCTTCTTCCTCGCGGTTGCACTCGAGCGCCTCGAAGAGCCCGAGCTCGCCGACCGCTATTACGCGATGGCGGCCTTCCAACCTCCACCGCCGGGCAACTACGGGAGCACGCTCGCCGGCCGCTGCCTCGTCGAGCGCCACGGCCCCTCGCGCGGCGGCCTCCCCGACAGCTACGCCGCGAAGGAAAAAGCCGCCCAGCAGCTTGAGTAGTGCGTAGGGTCCGCTTCGCGGACCGTGGGCGGGTGACATGCCCACACCCGCAGGGGATGGGCATGTGAATCAGCGGCGGTTGTCAATTGCGTTGCCGCATGCCCATCCGCTCCGCGTGTGGGCATGTCACCCGCCTTAAACTCGCGTCGCCGACACCACGCTGTAGCGCTTGCTCGGCGTGACCTCGACGCTGCCCCAGAGCCGCGACGCGAGACGCTCCTGGTACCACTCGGGCGCCTTGGTCACAACCAGCATCCGCCCGCCGGGACGCAGGCTTTCGTGGGCCGCGTCGGTCATCCGCGCGGCGATCTGGAAGTCGGCGTAGTAAGGCGGGTTGGTGATTGCCAGGTCGTAGCTCCCCGACCCCTCGTAGCCGCCGAACGCGTTTAGCTCGACCGTCAGGTTCGCTAATTGATTGACCTCGGCGCCGCGTCGCGCGCACGCGACGGCGCGGGTGTCGCTGTCGACGGCGTGGATCGTCGCGGTCGGTTCTCTGGCGGCGAGGGCGATGG
>JBGSJY010000404.1:0-3830 GCA_041741515.1 Pirellulales bacterium
TGAATCCGACCTCCGCGTCGAGGCGTTCCGCAGCTCGGGCCCCGGCGGACAGCACGCCAACAAGACCAGCTCGGCCGTCCGCATCACGCATCTGCCCACCGGCCTAACGGCCGTCGCCCAAGAAGAACGCTCGCAGCACCGCAACCGCACGCTGGCGCTGGCGCGGCTTGACGCGCTGCTACGGGCGGAGGAGGAGGCGGGCCGCCAAGCGCTGCGGGACGAAGTTTGGCGCGAGCACGCGGCGCTGGAGCGTGGTGCGGAGGTCGCCGTTTATCGGGGGCCCGGGTTTCGCCGGGAGTGGTAGGGGGATTCGCGGCCCCTTTTGTCGAATGCGAGCCGAAGTGCTCCCACCCTGCAAATTTGTAGGATCGCGCCCGAGGCCCATCGCTCCGCCGGGCAACGCCACTCGGGGCAGGCACCGCAAAGAGATGGGCCTCCTGACGTCGGCCCATCCTACGAACTAAGCGGAGTCAGGACCGGCAGCGATTGGGCCGAATCTATGGGCATTGCGACGGTTGTAGAACATCAAGTCGGCATCATCTAGACTGCTCCGAGTCTCTCAGCACACGTAAACCGACGCGCCCGTCATGCAAGCCATACCCGACACTCCACATGGTATGCAAAAACACGGATTAGTCGGGTTTGGCGCCTTTGCGACCCTGTTTTGGACGTTGGCCATCCTCGCGTCCGTCGAGGTATTGCTGGAAGCCCGCGGGGCGTCACGCGGATTCGAGACGCTGCTCTTCCGTCCAGCGCACTTGGCCGGTGCTCACGCGTCTGAAAAAGCGGATCTGGTGTACGGACCGATCGCGGGATTCCCGTTTCGGAGCCGGGTGCTTTCCGGACCGCCTGTCGCGGGAGGCGAGCGGATTTGGATCGCTTCGGCATCACACGCCGAAGACCTATATGTCCGAGCCGACCAAGTTTTTCCCAATCGGCTCGCGGCCGCGCTCGGCATGCTTGGAGTCAGCGCGGACGTGGTAAACGGCAGCCGCGCAGGAATGACAATCTCGGACAATGTTGAATTGCTACAGGAACATGCCGATCGGCTCGAACCGACGGTTGTCGTGCTCTACCAGATGTCGATCGATATCACACGGATGAGCAAGCTGAGGGAACGGCCCCGCCCGGATAACGACTCCCAGAGACCAACCTCGCAACCGTTGCCTTGGAACACTCGGCTACGAGCAGTTAGCGAGAAGACAACGACCTACTCGATGCTTAAGTCGAACGTCACGCCACGACTGACCCGTGCGAAGCCGTTGGTGGATCGATTGCCCGAATGGTGCAGCGAGGTCTATGAAGAGCAAGTCAAAGCGTTCGTCTCTGAGGTCCGATCCCTCGGCGCGACCCCTGTATTGTGTACATTCGCGCTCAGTCATCGCGAACCTGAAGACATCATCGACGAGCACTTCCTAGGGATACTCCGCTTCAATCCCAACTTGTCTCGCAGGGCTTGGACATCGACCGTCTTCAACTGGAACGACCGAATCCGTCAGATCGGGGCGGAGCTGGGCGTCACTGTATGTGACCTTGATCGGACGCTCGATCGCGGCGAGGGGCTCTTCCGCGACTTGGTCCATTTCACCCCCGAAGGACACCGTCGGGTCGCCGACGAGATCGCCGCGGCGGTCGCCAAGCCGATCGCTGCTCGTGGCGGGACGGGCCGTCTATGAACTTCAATTCGGCCGAGTACCTGTTATTCCTCCCCGCCGTCGCGCTGTTGGCGTTTGCGCTGCGAGGCTCCGTACGGGCGCGCCACCTATTGCTGTTGGCGGCCAGCTACTACTTCTACATGTCGTGGGACTGGCGGTACGCGGGGCTAATCGCCTTTTCGACAGCCGTTGACTATGCCATTGGCTGGGGCCTGTACTACGCGCAGGGACGATTGGCCCGACGGCTGCTTCTGCTCGCGAGCTTGGTGACCAATCTTGGCCTGCTGGCGACGTTCAAGTACTTCAATTTCTTTAGCGACACGGCTGCGGAAGCGCTTGGCGTTCTCGGACACACGGTCGACCTACCACGGCTCCACTGGCTGCTGCCTGTCGGCATCTCGTTCTACACGTTTCAGACGCTCAGCTACACCATCGACGTTTATCGGCGGGTGATCCCTGTCGAACGCGACCCAATCAATTTCGCGCTGTTCGTCGCGTTCTTTCCCCAGCTTGTGGCGGGGCCAATCGTCCGCGCAAGCGACTTCTTGCCCCAGCTCCGCGAAAACCGCACGCCACGCCGTCGACAGGTCGATGAGGGACTCGCGTTGATCGCGAAGGGGCTTGTGAAGAAAGTCTTAGTGGCGGACTTATTGGCCGTGTTGCTCGTTGACCCAGCGTTCGCTTCTCCCGCTTCGTATTCGTCGCTGAGCCTCTACGTGGCGCTCGTTGGATACGCTTTCCAAATCTATTGCGACTTCTCAGGCTACACCGACATTGCTATCGGGTCGGCGGCCCTACTAGGCTTCCACTTGCCGGAAAACTTCCGGAAGCCTTACCTAGCTGTCGATATGCGTGACTTCTGGGGAAGGTGGCATATCTCGCTTTCGACGTGGCTCCGCGACTACCTCTACATACCGCTGGGCGGAAGCCGATTGGGGCCCGGCCGGACAGCCACCAACCTGATGGCTACGATGACGCTCGGCGGCCTTTGGCACGGCGCTGCCATGAACTTTGTGCTCTGGGGCGTGTACCACGGCGGTCTGCTTGTGCTGACTCACTGGTTCTCGAAGCGTTCCGCGTCGCCAGACAGCATGGCGATGCGTTTCGGCCGTCGATTCGTATGCTTCCATCTCGTGCTATTTGGCTGGCTGCTCTTCCGTGTGACCGGCATGCAGAACTTCTACGACTACAGCCGCGGGATGCTTACGGGGACTGGCGGATTCGATTTTGATCCGCTGGCCCTTACAGTATTGGCGCTCGGGTTCGTGACTCACATCGGCGGCGACGGGAAGGGCTCCGTCATCCGCGAACGTTTCCTGGGGCTTCCCGCTCCGCTGCAAGCGATATGTTACGCGGTGCTATTCTGGGTTTGTATTGGTGCGTCGCTGGACGCGCCTTCGTTCATTTACTTCCAGTTCTAAGTTCGTATTCGCACAAGCTTGTGGGGCGCCTGCAGCTGGTCGAGTCAGAGTCGGCCGACTTGATGCTCCGCGGGCGCCTTTGCACTAAGCGGTATCGGCGGCTGGCGTATTCGCTCACAGGCCACTGGCTCCGCCGGCCGGTTTTTGCGAGACTCGGTCCGTCTGAGCGCTTTGCGATTGGTGACGTCGCCGCGGTTGCCTTTCTGATTGAGCGCCGCCCCTCTGACGCCTGGATCGTCGCGGTTCTGATGGCCAACGCCTTTCGCGCGCTGAAGCACCGTAATTTTCGGCTCTTTTTTGCCGGGCAGTCTGTCTCGTTGACCGGGACCTGGATGCAGTCGGTTGCGCAGAGCTGGCTGGTGTATCGGCTGACGGGGTCGGTCGTGCTGCTGGGGCTGATCGGGTTCTCATCGCAGATCCCCGTGTTCCTGGTGGCGCCGGTGGGGGGGGTCGTGGCCGACCGGTACGACCGGCGGCGGATCCTCGTCGCCACGCAGAGCGCGTCGATGGCAGTCGCTTTCGTGCTCGCCGGGCTGACGCTCAGCGGCAGCGTGCAGGTCTGGCACCTGTTTGTGTTGGCCGTTTGCTTTGGGGTCATCAACGCGTTCGACATCCAGGGCAATCGCATCTAATCGATCGAAGTTGATTATCGCTTCGTAGAGTTGGGAGTGAAGCGTCCCGTGGGGATCGGGGCGGCGGCAGCATTCCTAGCACGGAGGTGGACGCATGGCCCTTACAAGGACGCCTGTAATTC
>JBGSJY010000405.1:0-1608 GCA_041741515.1 Pirellulales bacterium
TGTCCGGATCGTGCCCACGCCAGCCGTGCCAGTCGCTGCGGCACACGCCGGTCGCCTCGACACGGATCACGACGCCATCGTCCGGCGGCGCCGGGTCGGCGACCGTCGCGAGCTCGGGCGTCGCGCCGAAGGCGTGATAGAGAACGGCTTGCATGCTGACTGCACAACCAAAAAAGAGAGAGGCTTCACGTCACAGCGAGAAGTACACGCTCAGCGCGGCTTGAGGATACTCGACGGTGTCGACGCAACGATATCGTCGTATCGTTGGAAATCGGACGGATTGAGCGTCACGATCGAGGTGATTCCGTTGTCGAGCATCACCGAGACGAGCCGCGCGTCGTGCACCGCAACGCCGCGTACCCTTACGTCCGTCACCAATTTTCTCCAAATAGCGTGGCTGCTTGGTGACTCGGTTAGCAACTCCGAGTAACGCTCGAGAACTGAAAGCCGACTATCGGTCTCGCTAATCGAGCATCCGTACCCTCCGCGCACTGACGCTGGCCGGGTCGAGACATTCCAAAACTCTGCCGCGTTCTGGGCCGCTACACAAAGAAGGTCCCCTTCCCTGCGTAGTCTCCGCAGCGCGAGCCGAATCGATCCGTGGTGAGGATCACTGCGATCAAACAGCCGCAGTAACACGCCTATATCGACGAGTCTCTTCATGGTCACTCGTCGATGTAGATGTCGGCCCTCGAAAAATCGGCGGGGAGCATAGGGCCGTCAAACGAGAGTTCGTCCAGTTCCTTGTCGAACTGCTCGCTGTCACCCGGTTCGATTGGGACCGCTTCCCCGGCATGGACTAGGTTGCGTAGATACTCCTCTACCGTCACCCCCTTCGCGGTGGCGATCGACCTTAGGGCGTCGGCGGTCTTGTCGTCGATTTGAATGGTCGTCATGGATGGGCTCTCCGATTAGGCAAGTCCGCTACTCCCCTTGCTGTTCGCGCATTACATCATTCAGCACGTCCTCGCTGACGAAGATCGGCAGCGGCGGGTCGCAGGTCACGGCGACCGCGATCGCGTCGCTCGGTCGGGCGTCGATCTCCAGCAGCTCCCCTTCTTGTCGGACCCGCAGCCGCGCGTAGTAGACATGGTCGCGCAGCTCGGTAATCACAACGTCCTGCAGGTCGCCGCCGAGCTCCTCGATGACCGACACCAGTAGGTCGTGCGTCAACGGCCGCGTCGTCTCGACGTGGCGGACGTGGCGGTCGATGCTGTTGGCCTCGAACCAACCGATCAGGATCGGAAAGCTACGCGGCCCGTCCACTTCCTTCAGATACACGACCTGCTGATCGTTGATCTCGGAGATAATGATCCGCGACAGCTCCATAGCGACCGGCATGACGCAATTCCTTACGGCGACGGCGTGGGGAAGGTGGGGGAGGGACACTTTCGTGGAAGTATAACCAGCGGACGGCGACGTGTGCTCTGAAACGGGGAACCGCCAGGACGCCAAGAGCGCCAGGGATCAGGGCAATCGCATCTAATCGATCGAAGTTGATTATCGCTTCGTAGAGTTGGGAGTGAAGCGTCCCGTGGGGATCGGGGCGGCGGCAGCATTCCTAGCACGGAGGTGGACGCATGGCCCTTACAAGGACGCCTGTAATTC